>PWWI01000304.1 GCA_003561535.1 Nitriliruptoraceae bacterium | reverse complement strand
GCCGTGTCGTCGCGTCGTTCGGGAAGGACGCATCGCCGTGTTGACCTACGCGCTCCGTCGCACCCTGATCTCCATCCCGGTCATCCTGCTCGCGACGTTCATCACCTTCGCGGCGATCTCCGTCTCCGGCGATCCCCTGGCCGACCTCCGCCAGCTGCCCAACATCACCCAGGAGCAGATCGACAACGTCCGCGAGACTCGTGGTCTCAACGATCCCCTGCCGGCCCAGTACCTGCGGTGGGTGGAGCAGGTCGCGCAGGGAGGGTTCGGTGAGTACCTGATCTCCCCCCGGCCGATCTGGCCGGATCTCCGGCGTGTGCTGGGCAACACCATGCAACTGGTCATCGCCGCGGAGGTGATCGCCTTCATCCTCGCCGTCGTGCTCGGGGTGCTCTCAGCCAAACGCCAGTACTCCATCTTCGACTACACGACGACGACGTTGAGCTTCATCGGGTACTCGATGCCCTCCTTCCTGTTCGCACTGTTCCTGCAGGTGGCGGTGGTCCAGATCTTCGTACGTACTGGGGTGAGGGTCTTCCCGATCGGCAACCTCTCCTCCCCGAACCCGGGGACGGGCCTGAGCTTCGTGCTGGATAGGGCCTGGCACCTCGCGCTGCCGATCGCATCCCTGGCGATCTTCTCCATCGCCAGTTACTCGCGCTACATGCGGGCCTCGATGCTGGAGGTCATCAACTCCGACTACGTCCGTACCGCCCGGGCGAAGGGTCTGCCCGAGCGCACCATCACCACACGCCACTCGATGCGCAACGCCCTGATCCCGACGGTGACGATCGCCGCGCTGTCCTTCGGGAGTCTGCTCGGCGGCGCCATCGTGATCGAGACCGTGTTCGGACTGGACGGGATGGGCCGGTACTTCTTCCAGCAACTGGCCCGCCGCGACCCCTACCCCATCATGGGATGGCTGACGATCGTCGCGATCGTCATCGTGGTCTTCAACCTCATCGCCGACATCCTCTACGGCTACCTCGACCCAAGGATCCGCTATGACTGAGCGGCCCGTGACCCCGAGGCACGAGCACGGGATCCCGGCACCCCAGGACCAACCCTCGGGCGCCCCACAGCTCAGCGATGGTGCCGACGAGCTCCCCAGCAACATCGTCGAGGTGGAAGCACGGTCCCAATGGCAGCTGTTCCGGCGGAAGTTCTTCCGGCACAAGCTGGCGATGGGCTCGCTGGTGTTCCTCATCCTGATCGTGATCGCGGCCTTCAACGCCGAGAGGATCGCTCCCTACAGCTACGACGAGATCGATGTTCTGCGGGCCAACACCCCTCCGACCTTCCAGGGTCTCCACTTCTTCGGCACCGATCAGCTCGGCCGCGACTACTTCAGCCGGGTGCTGTTCGGCACGCGCACCTCGCTCAGGGTCGCCGGCCTCGTTGCGGTGGTCTCGACCTTCATCGGGACGGTCACCGGGGCGATCGCCGGCTACTACCGCGGCTGGATCGACTCCGTGCTGATGCGCATCACCGACCTGGTCATCATCATCCCCGCGCTCGCGATCCTGCTGGTCGCCGCCTCCTTCTTCGGTCAGGGTGACCCGCTGCGCATCGCCATCATCCTGGCGCTGCTGCTGTGGACCTCGCTGGCCCGCATCGTCCGCGGCGTGTTCCTGAGCCTGAGGGAGAAGGAGTTCGTGCAGGCGGCGCGTGCCTCCGGCGCCAGCGACCTGCGCATCATGTTCCGTCACATGCTGCCGAACACGATCGGGCCGATCGTGGTGAACATGACGCTGGTGCTCGCTGCGGCGATCATCATCGAGGCCACCCTGTCCTTCCTGGGCATCGGCGTGAACCCGCCGACCCCGGCACTGGGCGTGCTGATCAACGATGGCCGCAGCTCCATGCAGACCCTGTGGTGGCTGACGATCATGCCGGGCCTGGCCCTGGTCGCCATCGCGCTGTCGATCAACTTCGTCGGCGACGGTCTGCGTGATGCCCTCGATCCCACGCAGCAGGAGTCGTGAACATCACCGCCGGGACCTGCGTCGCCCGGGCGCTGCGAGCGCGAGAGGCGACCCCACCCCATCCGACCACCGCCTGACCGGGGGGACCCAGTGACCGAAGCGCTGCTGTCGATCCGAGGACTCGTGACGGAGTTCTCCACCCCGGACGGGGTGGTCCACGCGGTCGACGGGGTCTCCTACGACGTCCATCCCGGCGAGACGGTCGGTGTCGTGGGTGAGTCCGGGTCGGGCAAGTCGGTGACGGTGATGTCGATCCTGCGGTTGATCCCTCAGCCACCAGGACGGATCGCGGAAGGTGAGATCCTGCTCGAGGGCCGCAACCTGCTCGAGCTGGACGACGCCGAGCTGCGCAGGGTCCGGGGCCGCGAGATCGCGATGATCTTCCAGGACCCGATGACCTCGATGAACCCCGTGCTGACCGTGGGATCCCAGCTGGCCGAGGCGATCCAGACCCACGACAAGCAGGTCTCGGACGCCGAGGCCCGGCGGCGGGTGGTGGAGCTGCTGGAGCTGGTCGGTGTGCCCAACGCCGCGGCCCGGTTCGGTCAGTACCCCCATGAGTACTCGGGTGGGATGCGCCAGCGCGCCATGATCGCGATGGCGATCGCCAACCGGCCCAAGATCCTGATCGCCGACGAGCCGACGACCGCCCTCGACGTCACGATCCAGGCCCAGGTACTCCAGGTGCTCAAGACCGCGCAGGAGGAGACCGCCGCCGGGACGATCCTGATCACCCACGACCTCGGGGTGATCGCCGAGATGGCGGACCGGGTGGTGGTGATGTACGGCGGGAAGGTGGTGGAGACCGGGACGGTCGACGACATCTTCCACAACCCTTCCCACCCCTACACCCTCGGGCTGTTGTCGTCGCTGCCTCGTGCCGGGCAGCAGATGGAGCGGCTGGAGCCGATCCCGGGCCAGCCGCCGTCGCTGATCAACCTGCCCGGCGGCTGCTCGTTCCATCCGCGCTGTCGGATGTCGCAGGGTCGGGCCCGCTGCCGTACCGAGGTGCCGGAGCTCGTCCAGCTCGCGGACGGCCGCGCCTCGGCCTGCCACTTCCACGAGGAACTGCCCGAGGAGATCGCCCGGATCTCGGCTGCGACCGGGGTCGACATCGAGCAGGACCGTCACGGCGCGGGTGAGCCGGTGGCTCAGCGCGACGAGCGGGAGGACGACTGATGGCCGCCGAGCAACTCCCGCCCGCGCCGGAGACGGTGACCACCGGATCATCCGGCCTGCACGAACGGGCACCACTCGGTGACACGATCCTGACCGTCGACGGGCTCACGAAACACTTCCCGTTGAAGGGAGGGGTGCTCAACCGGCAGTACGGCGCGGTCTACGCCGTCGACGGGGTGTCGTTCGACGTCAAGGCCGGGGAGACGGTCGGGCTGGTCGGCGAGTCAGGGTGTGGGAAGTCGACGGCCGGTCGGTGCATCGTCCGTCTCCTCGACCCCACCGATGGCCGGATCCTGTTCAAGGGCCATGACCTGGCGGGGATGTCACGTCGCACGATGCGGGAGATGCGCCGGGAGATCCAGATCGTCTTCCAGGACCCCTACGCGTCGCTGAACCCGCGGATGTCGGTCAACGAGATCATCGCGGAGCCGCTCAGGATCTACGGCCGCTACAAGAAGGAGGGCCGCGACCGGGTCAAGGAGCTGATGCGTCTGGTCGGGCTCAACCCGGAGCACGGCAACCGGTTCCCCCACGAGTTCTCCGGTGGGCAGCGCCAACGGATCGGGATCGCCCGCGCGCTGGCCCTCGACCCCCAGCTGCTCATCCTGGACGAGCCGGTCTCCGCCCTGGACGTGTCGATCCAGGCCCAGGTGATCAACCTGCTCGAGGAGCTCCAGGATGCCCTCGGGCTGGCGTACCTGTTCATCGCCCACGACCTCTCGGTCGTCCGCCACATCTCGGACCGGGTGGCCGTGATGTACCTCGGCAAGATCGTGGAGTTCGGGGCGACCGAGGACATCTTCACCAACCCGACCCACCCCTACACCCAGGCCCTGCTGTCAGCGGCTCCGATCACCGACCCCCGTGACCGTGACAAGATCGACCGCATCATGCTCGAGGGCGACGTCCCCTCCCCCTCCGACCCACCCTCAGGCTGCCGGTTCCGGACCCGCTGCTGGAAGGCCGAAGCCCGTTGCGCCGAGGAGGAACCCGCCCTGATCGACGAGTTCGGCCACGGCCACCCCTCGGCCTGCTTCTTCGCCGAACCCCAGAAGGTGATCCACGGGGCCTGAGCACCCGGTCCTGACCGTGGGGTGCCCTGGCCACGATGGCCAGGGCACCGGTGTTGCTGCGCGGGGCCTGCTCAGCTGGCGCGGCGGTGACCGACGATCAGCGCGAAGTCCTCGCTGGACAGGCTCGCGCCACCGACCAGCGCACCGTCGATGTCCGGCTGCGCCATCAGCGAGCGGACGTTGCCGGCCTTGACGCTGCCGCCGTACTGGACCCGCATCAGGTCGGCGACCGCCTGGCCGTAGAGCGATGCCAGCTCCGTGCGCACGGCGGCGCACATCTCCTGCGCATCCTCAGGCGTCGCGGTCAGCCCGGTACCGATCGCCCACACCGGCTCGTAGGCGATGACGACCTCCTCGGCGTCGTCGTCGGTGACCTCGATGCCGGCGAGGCTGCCCCGCAGCTGGGAGACGACGACCTCGAGGGCCTGCCCGGCCTCGCGCTCCTCCTTGGTCTCACCGACGCACAGGATCGGGCGCATCCCGTGACGGCGGATCGCCGCCACCTTGGCGTTGACGATCTCGTCGGTCTCATCGAGCAGCGCACGGAGCTCGGAGTGACCTGCCAGGACGTAGGCCACGTCGAGGCGCTTGAGCATCGGGGGGCTGACCTCGCCGGTGAAGGCACCCTCGTCCTCGGAGTGGCAGTTCTGGGCTCCGAGTTGGATCGGCAGGCGGTCGGACTGGATCAGGGTCTGGATCGACCGCAGCGACACGAAGGACGGGCAGACGACCACGTCCTGCCCCTCGTAGTCCTGCTCCTCGAGGTGGTACGCCAGCTTCTGCACCAGCTGGATCGCCTCCAGGTGGTCTCGGTGCATCTTCCAGTTCCCCGCCATGATGGGGGTCCGCTCGGCCACGTCGGGCTCCTCGTCCTCGGATGCGGTGGGTGGGTCCGGTCGCCTCCGAGCCTAGTCACGACCCTCGTCGCCGGGCCGGCCGCCACCGCCCGGTCGACCACCACTGGCGCCGGCGGTCCAGTCGTCGTGCAGGCGGCTGTAGACGCCTCCCGCCCCGACCAGCTGGGAGTGGGGTCCCCGCTCCACGATCCGGCCCCGGTCGAACACCAGCACCTCGTCGGCCGCCTCCGCCGTCGACAGGCGGTGCGCGACGGTGATGGAGGTCCGGCCGGAGGTCAGCCGCTCGATGGCGCGGCGCAACCGCACCTCGAGCGCCGGATCCACCGCCGAGGTGGCCTCGTCGAGCACGAGCAGGTCGGGGCGGGCGATCCAGGCCCGGACCAGGGCGACGAGCTGGCGTTCCCCGGCCGACAGCCGGTTCCCCCGCTCACCGACCTGGGTGTGGATCCCGGCGGGCAGCTCCTCGATCCAGGCGCCGAGCTCGAGCTCCCGACAGGCCGCCAGGACCTCGTCGTCGCTGGCCCGCGGCGCCCCGTAGCGGATGTTGTCGGCGACGGTGGCATCGAACAGGAACCCCTCCTGGGGCACGCTGATCACCCGCGACCGCAGGCTGGAGAACGCGATCTGATCCAGGTCCAGACCCGAGAGTCGGATCCCCCCCCGGGTGGGGTCGAACAGCCGGGTCAGCAGCTTGACGAAGGTGCTCTTGCCCGACCCCGTGGCGCCGACCACGGCGATGCGGGTGCCGGGTGCGAGCTCGAGCTCGACCTCGCGCAGCACCGGATCCCCACGTTCATCGCCGTCCCGGTCGGCTCTCGGGTAGGCGAACCAGACGTCGTGGACCGACACGGCCACCGGTCCCGGGGGCAGGATCCGGCCGGGGATGGGATCGGACACCTCCACCGGGCTCTCCAGCACGCCGAGTACCCGTCGGATCCCGGCCGCAGCGTTCTGGGCCTCGTTGAGGACCTCCACCAGCAGCTGGATCGGCTCGATGAACAGCGTGACCAGGAACAGCAGGGCGATCAGCCGGCCGGCGGTGAGCTGGCCGGGCTGGACGACGATTCCCACCGCGATGACCATCGCCGTGACCCCGCCGGCGAACAGCTCCGCGGTGGAGAACATGGATGCGGCGACCACCTGTGCCCGGATCTCCGCGCGGCGGTGGTCCTCCAGGGCTGCGTCGACCCGTGGCAGGGTGCGTGCCTCCGCCCCGTAGGCGCGGATCGTCTTCAGGCCGCTGATGGCCTCCGACAGCGCCGAGAGCGCGTTGGCCGACCGCTCCCGCACCCGGTCGTAGAGGCGCCGCAGCACCCGCTGGAAGGCGAGCAGGAGCAGGGCGTAGAGCAGCCCGGCGATGGCGATCAACCCGGCGAGCAGGGGGTCGTAGGCCACCATCACCGCCAGCACCAGCACCAGCTGGGCGGATCCCACCAGCATGCCGATGCCACCCCACTCGACGAACTGGGTGATGACCTCGATGTCGGAGGTGACCCGGGCCACCAGCGAGCCGCGTCGCTCGCTCTGCAGGTGGAGCGTGGACAGCCGGTGCACGTGGGCGAAGGTCGCCACCCGCAGCTCTGCGAGGCCGTTGGCGGCGGCCCTGAGCAGCCGGAACATCGCGGCCCGGGTGGCGAGGATCGAGACGAGCACCCCGGCCAGGGCGATCCCACCGATCGTGACGATACGCCCCGGGTCACCGGTGCCACCGAGCACCTCGACGTCCAACAGCTGCTGGATCGCGATCGGCACGATCACCTGGCCTGCCGTGCCGACCAGCGCGAGCAGCAGGGTGACGCCCAGTCCACTGGTCAGTGACGGCGCCACCCGGACGGCGCGGTGCAGCGCCTGGAGCAGGTGCCCCTGCGGCCGGATCACGGAGCATCGCTCCCGGTCGATCGCGCAGCACCGCCACCGTCCGGGTACTGGCGTCCCTCACGGCTGCGGGGGTGCGGCCGCTGTAGGGCGTCGTCGCGCTGCCGCCGCTCCTGCTCGGTCCGTTCGGCGGCGTCCTGCTCGTAGGCCTCCAGCAACCGGGCGTAGCCAGGCACCGAGGCCAGCAGCTGCTCGTGGGTCCCCGAGGCGCGGACCTGCCCGTCATCGAGGAACAGGACGCGGTCGGCCAGCAGGATCGTGGCCCGCCGTGACGCGACGATCACGACCGTGGAGGGTCGGGTCGCCTGCTTGAGGCCCCGCAGGATCCGAGCCTCGACGGACGGGTCCACCGCCGAGGTGGCATCGTCGAGGATCAGCAATCGGGGACGACGGACCAGGGCCCTCGCCAGCGCCAGACGTTGCCGCTGGCCGCCGGACAAGGTCGCGCCGCGCTCACCCAGTGGGGTGTCGAGTCCCTGCGGGAGCGCCTCCACGAACACCTCGGCGTTGGCCAGTCGCAGCGCGTCGCGGACCGCGTCAGCGTCCACCGGAGCACCGAGGGCGACGTTGCCGAGCACGGAGTCATCGAACAGGAACGTGTCCTGGGCCACGTAGGCGACCTCGCCGGGCAGGACCCCGGGGGCCAGCGCCCGTAGGTCGGTGCCGTCGAGGTGGAGGGACCCGGCGTCGGGGTCCCACAGCCGTGCCAGCAGCACCGCGAGCGAGGACTTGCCCGACCCCGTCGGGCCGACGATCGCCACCGTGGTCCCGGGTTCGATCGACAGGGACAGGTCGCTCAGCACCGGCACGTCGGGTTCGTAGGAGAAGCTGACGTCCGAGGCCGTGATGGCGGCCGGTCCCGCGGAGCGAGCTGCCGCGACCTCGCCGTGGGCGACCGGATCCTCCTCCTCGAGCACCCGGGCGACGCGACGCCACCCCGCCACGCTCTGGCTGGTGTCCCAGAACAGGTAGCCGATCATCCGGACCGGCACGACCAGCAGGGAGAGCAGGTAGGCCACACGGACCAGCTCGCCCGGGGACAGCGCGCCGTCCACCACCCGCCACGACCCGAGCACGAGGATGACGATCGCACCCGCCGAGGGCAGACCCTCGGTCACGGCTCGGTAGCTGGTCCACACCCGGCCGACTGCCACCAGCTGGTCCCGCAGATGGTCGGCCGCGGCCTGGAAGCGGGCGCGTTCCTGGTCTTCGCGGCCGAGGGAGGTGATCGTCAGCGCGCCGTCGAAGCTCTCGTGGGCCACCGCCGCCACCCGGCCCCGTCGTCGCTGGATCTCCTCCATGCCCTCGAAGGTGAGCCAGGCTCCCCGCAGATCGATCCCCACCACCACCACCAGCAGGCCCAGGGCGGTCACGCCCAGCAACGGGTCGGTGACCGTGATGACCGCGATCGCCGCCACCAGCAGCCCGACCACGCCGGTGGCGAAGGGCAGTGGTGCGAGCACGAAGGTGGCCTGTCGGGTGTCGACGTCGGCCGTGGAGAGCAGGTCCCCCACCCCGTGCCGTTCGTAGGCCCGCAGCGAGGTCCCGAACAGGCGCCGGATCAGCTGTCGTCGCAGGTCGGTCTGGGCCGTGACCTGCAGCGCGGTGGCCGCGCCTCGACGCAGGATGATGCCGACGGCCTTCCACACCGACACGCCCAGCAGCATCCAGACCACCGGCGCCAACCGGCCGCGGACCGGCTGCCCGGCCTCGAGCACCGGGACGATGAGGTCGTCGGTCGCGGCCCCGACGACCAGCGCGCTGGCCACGATCGCGCCGGTGAACAGCAGAGCGCCGGTGATCGCGAGCAGGAACCGGCCCGGCGCACCGCGGACCAGACGCACCACCAACCGCACACCGAGGTGGACGACCTGCCAGGGGCTGGTCGTCGCGGTCAGGACCGGGTCGGTGGACAACAGGGCGCCGTTCGTGCCGGAGTCGAGCCGGCCCACGCTACCTCGTCGGGTTGACCGTCACGGCGCCACGCACGGTGAGGGCCCGGCGCCGAGGCGCCGGGCCCTGGGTGCTGTGATCGTCGGTCAGCTCCGGAGTGCGACGACCCCCGGCAACTCCTTGCCCTCGAGCAGTTCGAGGGAGGCGCCACCGCCGGTGGACACGTGGTCCACCTTGTCGTCGAGGCCGAAGGCCCGGATCGCGGCGGCGGAGTCACCGCCCCCGACGACGGTGAAGCCGTCGGAGTTGGCGAGCGCCTCGGCGACGGTCCGGGTGCCTGCGGCGAACGCGTCCCACTCGAACACGCCCATCGGACCGTTCCAGAACACGCTGCCGGCACCGGTGATGGCCGTCGCGTAGGTCGCCGCGGTCTGCGGGCCGACGTCCAGCCCCATCTGGTCCGAGGGGATGGCCCCCACCTCGACGGTGGTGGCCGCGGCGTCCTCGGCGAACTCCGGCGCGACGACCACGTCGGTGGGCAGCAGGACCTCGACCCCGCGTTCGCGGGCCGCGGTGACCAGCCGACCCACGGTCTCCACCTGGTCGGTTTCGACCCGGGAGGTACCGACGTCGATCCCCTCGGCCACGAGGAAGCTGTAGGCCATCGCACCGCCGACGGCCAACGCGTCCACCCGTTCGAGGAGGTTCTCCAGCACGGTGAGCTTGTCGCTGACCTTGGCGCCCCCGAGGACCGCCACGTAGGGACGGGCCGGGTCCTCGAGCAGTCCGCCGAGCACGTCCAGTTCCCGCTCGAGCAGCAGCCCGGCGTAGCCCGGGATGCGGGCGGGGATACCGGAGATCGAGGCGTGGGCTCGGTGGGCCGCGCCGAAGGCATCATCGACGTAGACGTCGGCCAGCGACGCGAGCGCGGCGGCGAAGTCGTCGTCGTTCTTGGTCTCACCCGGGTCCCAGCGCAGGTTCTCCAGCAGCAGCACCTGGCCGGGTCTGAGCGCCGCAGCCTTCCTCTTGGCGTCCTCGCCCACGACGTCGGAGGCCGTGAGCACCTCGGTGGACAGCAGTTCCTGCAGGCGCGTGCCGACCGCGGCCATGGAGGACGCCGGGTCCGGCTCCCCCTTCGGCCGACCGAGGTGCGAGGCCACGACGACGCTCGCACCCTGGTTCAGCAGCGCCCGCAGGGTCGGCACCGACGACTGCACGCGCAGATCGTCGGTGATCGCCCCATCGCGAAGGGGGACGTTCAGGTCCGCTCGGACGAAGACCCGCTTCCCCTCGGCGTTGAGGTCCGGCAACGTGCGGACCCCTGCGAGCAGTTCGGAGGTCACAGCTTGTCCCCCACGAACTTGGTGAAGTCGGCCAGCCGGGTGGAGTAGCCCATCTCGTTGTCGTACCAGCCGAGCACCTTGACCATCCTGCCGACCGCGATCGTGACGCCGCTGTCGAAGATGCAGGAGTGGGGGTTGCCGATGATGTCGACCGAGACGATCGGGTCCTCGGTGTACTCGAGGATGCCCTGCAGCGGGCCGTCGGCAGCGGCCTTCACCGCCGCGTTCACCTCGTCCTTGGTGACCTCCTTCGACAGCAGCAGCGTGAGGTCGGTCGCGGAGCCCGAGGGCACCGGAACCCGCATCGCGTACCCGTCGAGCCGGCCCTCCATCTCCGGCAACGCGAGCGAGGTGGCGGCAGCGGCCCCCGTGGTGGTCGGCACCATCGAGAGCGCGGCCGCCCGGGCGCGGCGCGGGTCCTTGTGGGGGGCGTCGTGCAGGCGCTGGTCGCCGGTGTAGGCGTGGATCGTGGTCATCAGGCCCTGCTCGATCCCGAACGCGTCGTGGATCACCTTGGCCATCGGGACCACCGAGTTGGTGGTGCAGGAGGCCATGGAGATCACGTCGTGGGAGGCCGGGTCGTACTCGTCCTCGTTGGCGCCCATGACGATGGTCTTGTCCTCACCCTTGGCGGGCGCGGAGATGATGACCTTCTTGGCGCCACCGGCGAGGTGCTTGGCCGCGGCGTCCCGCTGGGTGAAGAAGCCGGTGGACTCGACGACGATGTCGGCCCCGAGGTCGCTCCACGGCAGGTCGGCGGGATCGCGCTCGCTGAGCACCTTGATGCGCTTGCCGTTGACGACCAGATCCGAGCCGTCCACCTCGACGGTCCCGTCGAAGCGGCCGTGGACGCTGTCGTACTTGAGCAGCATGGCCAGGGCGGTGGTGTCGGTCAGGTCGTTGACCGCCACGATGTCGAGGTCGATGCCCTCCTTGAGGGTGGCGCGCAGGAAGTTGCGGCCGATACGGCCGAAGCCGTTGATGGCGACGCTCACGGACATGGTTGGAAGCTCCCGTTCGTTGGGGTGGTCTCG
>PWWI01000170.1 GCA_003561535.1 Nitriliruptoraceae bacterium | reverse complement strand
CGCAGCACCCCCGCCGCCGACCGCGAGTGGTTGCCCTGAGCGAACACCGGCTCCCGCCCGAGCGCCGCCGCGAGCTCCGAGCGCTGGTAGGTCTGGCGGAAGAACCCGCGTTCGTCACCATGGGTGTCCCACCGGACCACGTACAGCCCGGCGATCGCGGTCGGCTCGACGCTCACGAGAGCTCCTCTCCCCGTCTGCTCACGACGGTTCCTCCACCTGCCGCGGGCCCGACATCGAGGTGTCCCGCGCCGGCGGCGCCGCGACGCTGGTCCGCACGTGCAGCGGGTGGGCGTCGGCGGCCAGGGTGCGGATCGGCCACGGGATCGTCATACCGGCGGCCTCCACCGCCCGCTTGCACCCGCGCAGCACCTCGTCGCGGGCGGCACGGACGCTGCGCATGTCCGGCGCGGTCCAGTACGCCACCTCGAAGTCCACGCTCGAGTCGCCGAGTTCGACCACCAGCGCCTCCGGCGCCGGGTAGGAGAGCACCCCCGGCGCGACGGCGACGGCCTCGCGCAGCACCTCCAGGGCGGCGTCGTGGTCGTCGCGGTAGTCGATGCCGACCACGACGCGGGTGCGGCGCGGCCCGAGCTTGGTGAGGTTGACGATGGGATGGGTGAACACGTCCGCGTTGGGGACCAGGACGAGCTCGCCGTCGAACACCCGGAGCCGCGTGACCCGCAGATCGACGTCCTCGACGGTCCCGGCGTAGCCGTTGGTCTCGATCTGGTCACCGCGCCCGAAGGGCTTGCGGATCAGGATGAGCATGCCGGCGACGAAGTTCTCGAGGATGTTCTGCAGGGCGAAGGCGAGCGCCAGGCCGACGAGCCCGATGGCAGCCAGCGCGGCTCCGACCTGGACCCCGGCGATCGACAGGGCGAGCAGGACGGCGCCGGTGACGAGCCCCACCCTGAGCAGGTTGGAGACCAGACGCTGCACGGCGAAGTCGACCCGCTCGCGGTCCAGCCCGCGGTCGATCAGCCGCATGACGATGCGGAGCACGACCAGCGAGACGATCAGGACGATCACGGCCAGCACGAGCAGCGGGACCCGGGCGACGAAGCCGGTGACCAGGTCCTCGACCGCGTCGCCCAGCACCTCGAGCACCGTCGAGGGGTCGGTCAGGTCGGAGAGGTCGAGGGGGTCGACGTCGCGCAGCAGCTGGTCGCCGCCTTCGGCCGGTGTGCCCGGCTCGGCGGGACCGACCTCCTGGGCGAGCTCGGCGCCGACCGCAGCGGCAGACAGCGGCGCGCTCATGACGGCTCGGCGCGCGACGGCTCGGCGCGCGACGGTTCGGTACGCGACGGCTCAGCGCGCGACGGTTCGGTACGCGACGGCTCGGTGCGCGACGGCTCGGTGCGCGACGGCTCACCGACCCCCGTGGACCCACCGGCATCGACGCCCTCGCCAGCCCCCGCCGCCAGGCCGTTCATGCTGCGGTGCTCGACCTGCAGCGGGTGCATGTCGGCGGCCAGGGTGCGGATCGGCCACGGGATCGAGATGCCGGCGGCCTCGAGCGCCGTCTTGCAGGTGCTCAGCACCAGGTCACGCATCCCCACCAGGCTCTGTTCGTGGACGTCGAACCACACCCGCACCTCGAAGTCGACGCTGGAGTCGGCGAGGTCGGTCAGCACCACCACCGGTGGCGGATCCTCCAGCACCTCCTCGAGGGCATCGACCGTCTCGAACAGGATCTGGCGGGCCTGCTCATGGTCGTCTCGGTAGTCGATACCGATCGGCACCTCGGCCCGTCGCGTCCCACGACGCGACAGGTTGGTGATCGGCGAGCGGTAGATGTCGGCGTTCGGGACCAACGTCATCGTGCCGTCGTAGGCGCGGATCGTGGTGACGCGCAGATCGATGTCCTCCACGTAGCCCTCGAGCCCGGCGGTGATGACGATCTCGCCGCGGTCGTAGGGCTTGCGGATCAGGATCAAGACCCCGCTGATGAGGTTCTCCAGGATGTTCTGCAGCGCCAGGGCGATGCCCAACCCGATGAGGCCGAGGGCGGCCAGCATCGCGCCGATCTCGAGCCCGGCGATGGACAGGACCAGCAGCAGCACGGTGAGCAGCAACCCGAGGCGCAGGAGGTTGCTGACCAGGCGCCGGACGGTGAAGTCGAGATCGGCGCGCCGCATCCCGCGGTTGACGCCGGACATGATCAGCCGAACACCCAACAGCAGCACCGCGAGCACCAGCAGCGCGATCAGGATCAGCGGCAGCCGCGCGAGGATGTCACCCGCGAGCTCCGCGAACGCCTCGCCGATGAGCTCGAGGATGGTGTTGGGGTCGGTGAGCTCCGACAGCTCCGGGCTGTCCACGTCGCGGAAGATCGGCTGATCGCTCTCCTCGGGGGGCGCCTCCTGCGCCAGCCACGTCGTCACGTCTCCACCCCCTCCCCGATCGCTGGACCGCGACCCTACTGCGCCAGCGGGCGGGCTTGCGGTGGCCGCCCGACGGCGCAGGCCCATGCGCCCGCGCCTGCCCGGCAGCTCGGAGGTGGTCCTCCTCGCCGTTCGGACGGTGGACGTCATCGCGGCGACGCGCCACCTTGGGAGGTCGCAACCTCGCCATCGCAGCCCGCCCGCACCACACCTCAGCGCACCGCACGTCCAGGAGGCTCCTGATGGGCCACGGCCAACCTCCACCACCCCCGGGGACGGCGTCTCAGGACCACTCCGAGGCACCGAACACACCCGAGTCACCACAGGCGGCCGAGCACCGCCCCTCCCCCACCGGCCCCACCGCCCCCACCGGCCCGACCGGCCCCACCGGCCCCGACACGGACCGCGCCCCGAACCACGCCACGCCACCGCAGCCCCGGGCGAGGATCGTCTGGTGGCAGTGGCTGCTGATCGCCGCCGTCGGCGCGCTCGGCGCGGGCATGCTCGCCGGCCCGGCGCTCCTGCTGGCCTTCAGCGTCTCCGAGGTCTCCGAGGTCG
>PWWI01000310.1 GCA_003561535.1 Nitriliruptoraceae bacterium | reverse complement strand
GGGACGTCTACAAGCACTGGCCCGGGAAGACGATCACCCAGGCCGAGGACATCCTGTTCTGCTCGATCACGATGAACCAGCACCCGCTGCACTCCGACGACAACTACGCGGCGGCCGCCACAACCCACGGCAAGGCCATGGTCGTCGGCAACCTCGTCTACTCGCTCGTGCTCGGCCAGTCGGTCCCGGACGTGTCCGGGCGGGCGATCGCGAACCTCGAGATCGAGTCGCTCAAGCACGCCAACCCCACCTTCCACGGTGACACGATCTACTCCGAGACCGAGGTGCTCGAGGCCCGGGAATCCCGCTCGAAGCCGGATCGGGGGGTCGTCAAGGTCCGCACCATCGGCTACAACCAGGACGGGGTGATCGTCTGCGAGTTCACCCGGAGCGTGCTGGTGCCCAAGCGAGGCTTCGCCTTCGACGGGCAACCGGGCCGTCCCGAACCACAGGAGTCGTGACGTGTGAGTGGGAGCGTAGGACGGGGGAGGCCGGGCCGGTCGGCGGTCCTCGAGGTTCACCGCGAGGCCGGACCGCCGCGGTTGACCGTCGTGGTCCACAACGGCCTGAAGGTCTGTGACCTCGAGGTGGCGGTCGGCCGTGACGGCGGTTCGATCCAGCACGTGGACGACTGGATCCTGCAGGTCTCCCACCCGCCGGCCTCCGGTGAGTGGTGGTTGACCGATCGCGCGGGCGCCCTGCGTGCCTCGGTCAGCCGCAACAGCCCTGTCGGGGAACGCTTCCACATCGAGGTGGACGGCATGGTCTTCGACGTCGCGCCCGTCGCGCGCTGGTGGCGCCGGCGGGGGTGCGTCTACGACGTGGAGGAGCGTACGGTCGTCGAGGCCCGTCAGCGGCTGTTCACCAGGCCGGTGCACGATGTCTGGCTGCGCTCGGGTGACCTGCCGCGGGAACTGGTCTGGGTGGTGGCCTGGCTGCTGGCCGAGCGGACCACCCGTGGACTCAGTCCGACCCGGCGACCGAGGTGGGGGGGGCCCTCCCCGTGAGCGATCCGCCCGCGTCCCCCGCGTCCCCCGCGTCCCCCGAGTCCCCCGAGTCCACCGTGCGCCGGCGCACCCGTGAGGTGCGCGAGGCCGAGGAGGAGGCGCTGCTGTCCCCGATCGCGGCCCGCTCCCGCCGGGCGCGGCACCGGGACGTGGACGAGCCCGAGGACCCCTACCGCACCGCCTACGAGCGGGACCGGGACCGGATCCTGCACTGCAAGGCCTTCCGCCGGCTCAAGCACAAGACCCAGGTGTTCCTCAACCCCGAGGGCGACCACTTCGTCACCCGGCTGACCCACACCCTGCAGGTCGCCCAGGTGGGACGCTCGATCGCCAACGCGCTGGCGCTGAACGAGCCGCTGACCGAGGCGATCTGTCTCGGTCACGACATCGGGCACGCCCCCTTCGGCCACACCGGTGAGGACGCCCTGGCGCCTCTGCTGGAGGACGGCTGGCAGCACGCGATCCACGGCGTGCGCATCGTCGAGGTGCTCGAGCCACTGAACCTCACCCCCGAGGTGCGCGACGGCATCCGGCAGTCGAGCTGGCGCAACGACCCTCCACCGGCCACGGCGGAGGGCATGGTGTGCCGGTTCGCCGACCGCATCGCCTACCTGGCCCATGATGCCCAGGACGCCCAGCGCGCTGGGGGGCTGGACCCCGCTGACCTCCCCGCCCACCTCACCGACCGCTTCGGACCCCCGGGGCGGTCCTGGATCGCGACGATGCTCACGATGGTGGTGGACGCCTCGGTCGAGGCCGGCGAGGTGACCATGCGAGCTGATGACCTGGAGGCGATGCACGAGCTCAGGACCTGGATGTTCGAGCACATCTACCTGCGCGAGGAGGCACGCGCCCAGTCCGAGCGGGGGGTGCGGGTGATCCAGGACCTGGTCGGTCACTACCGGTCGCACCCCGAGGAGATCGCCGACGCCTACCGCCTGCCGGGCTCGAGCGACCTGCAGGCGGCGGTGGACTACGTTGCCGGCATGAGCGACAAGTACGCCATCAGGGCCCACGACCAGCGGTTCCGTCCCGCTGGGTTGTACTGAGGTGCCCCCGGTCGTCGACGCCCGGGCACTGACCAAGCGGTTCGGGACCTTCACCGCGGTCGATCGCATGGACCTCGAGGTGGAGCGCGGTGAGGCCTTCGGGTTCCTCGGCCCGAACGGTGCGGGCAAGACCTCCGCGATGCGCATGATCGGGGCGGTCTCGCCCGTGACCGAGGGGCACCTGCGCGTGCTCGGGATGGACCCCGAGCGCCAGGGCGCTGAGCTCCGGGCACGTCTGGGGGTGGTGCCCCAGGAGGACGCCCTGGACCAGGAGCTGACCGTTGCGGAGAACCTCGCGATCTACGGCCGGTACTTCGATCTGCCCCGTCCCGTGATCCGCGAGCGCATCGACGAGCTGCTGGAGTTCGTCCAGCTGACCGAGCGCCGTTCGGCCCGGGTCGATCCCCTGTCGGGCGGCATGAAGCGCCGCGTGGTGATCGCCCGGGCGCTGATCAACGACCCCGAGGTCATGTTGCTGGACGAGCCGACCACGGGGCTCGACCCCCAGGCCCGGCACGTGCTGTGGGACCGCCTGTTCCGGCTCAAGCAGCGGGGTATCCCCCTCCTGCTCACCACCCACTACATGGACGAGGCCGAGCAGCTGTGCGATCGGCTGGTGGTGATGGACGCCGGCCGGATCGTCGCCGAGGGGGCGCCGACCGCGCTGATCGCGGCCCACGCCACCCGGGAGGTGGTGGAGATCCGCCTCGCCCCGGAGGAGGACGAGGCCGCGGCGGTGCGGGTGATGGAGCGCACCGGGCACCGGATCGAGGCGCTGCCCGACCGCGTGCTGGCCTACGTCGACGACGGGGATGCGTTCGTGCGCGAGGTGCACGCCCGCGGCCTGGAGCCCACCGCGGTCCTCACCCGGCGCGCGACGCTGGAGGACGTGTTCCTGCGCCTGACCGGGCGCGTCCTGGCGGACTGATGGCCACCCCGATCGCGCTCAGGGTGCTGGAGGGGCACGCCCGCTCCTACCGCCACACCTGGCGCGGCACCACCATCGGCGCGGTGCTGACCCCCGTGCTGTTCCTGGCCGCGATGGGGCTCGGGCTCGGGCAGCTGGTCGACCGCGAGCCGACGGCGGCGCTCGGGGAGCTGAGCTACCTGGCCTGGTTGACCCCCGGATTGCTGGCCGCCTCCGCCATGCAGGCCGGCGCGGCCGACGGGACGTTCCCGGTGCTCGGGGGCACCCGGTGGGTGCGGACCTACCACACCGCTGTGGCCAGCCCCGTGCGGCCCCGCGACCTCCACCTCGGCAACCTGCTGTGGGCCACGATCCGCATCAGCGTGATCGCCCTGGTGTTCGTCGTGGTCGCGGCCGGTTTCGGTGCCGTGCCGCTGGCACGCGGGCTGCTGGCGATGGGTCCGGCCGTGCTGACCGGGGTGGCGTTCTGCGCAGCGCTCAGCGCCGGGGTGGTGCTGATGATCAGGGACCAGTTCCTGGCTGGCCTGAACCGGTTCGTGATCGTGCCGCTGTTCCTGTTCTCGGGCACCTTCTTCCCCGTCGAGCAGCTCCCGCCGGTGGCGGGCACGATCGCGCGGGTGCTCCCCCTGTGGCACGGGGTGGAACTGACCCGGGCGCTGGCGCTGGGCACCGCGCCGGCGCTGGCGTGGCCGGTCCACCTCGGCGTCGTCGTCGCACTGCTGGTCGCCGGGATCCTGGCGGGCAGCGTGACCTTCGACCGGCGGCTCAGACCGTGACCGCCCGGGATGCGCCGCCGCGCGCCAGTCTCCAGCTCCGGCTCACCCCGCCGCCGGTGCTGGGGCGCTCGGTGCGGCTGGTCGAACGCAACCTCATGGCCAACCGGCGGGCCTGGATGATCTTCGTCTCCGGGCTGTTCGAGCCGATGTTCTACCTGTTCGCCATGGGGGTCGGGGTCGCCGCCCTGGTCGGCGAGGTGCCGGGACCGGACGGGCAGCCGGTGCCCTACGGGGTGTTCGTGGCACCGGCTCTGCTCGCGGTCTCCGCGATGAACGGCGGCGCCTACGAGGCCACGTTCAACGTCTTCGCGAAGCTGAAGTGGGGACGGGTCTACGACGCGATCCTGGCCACGCCCCTGACCCCTCGGGACGTGGCGGTCGGTGAGCTGACCTGGGCGCTGGTGCGTGGCACGGTCTACTCGATCGGGTTCCTGGTGGTCGCTGCGCTGGCGGGGCTGGTGACCTCGCCGTGGGCCCTGCTCGCCCTGCCCGCGGCGATGCTGATCGGCTTCACCTTCGCGGGGCTCGGGCTCGCGGCCACCAGCGTGATGCGGTCCTGGCAGGACTTCGACCTGGTCCAGCTCGTGTTGCTGCCCCTGCTGCTGTTCTCCGCGACCTTCTACCCCCTCGAGGTCTACCCACCCTCGGTCCGGTGGCTGGTCCTGCTCTCCCCGCTCTACCACGGCGTCGAGGTGGTCCGGGGCCTGATGCTCGGGTCGCTCACCTGGATGATGCCGCTGCATGCGGCGGTGCTGCTGCTGCTCGGACTGGCCGGGCTGCGGTTCGCGATCCGACGGTTCGACGCGACGCTGAGGACCTGACCGCGCCGGTACGTTCCGTGCCATGGGTGCTCCGGCCGTGCGTGCTGCGACCACCGCCGACCTGCCGGCGGTGGCGGCGATCTACACCCACTACGTGCTGCGCACCACCACCACCTTCAACACCGAGGTCCGGACCCCGCGGCAGTGGCAGGAGCGGTTCGACCGCCACGTCGTCGGCGGTCCTCACCAGCTGCTGGTCGCCGAGGTGGACGGTGCGGTGGCGGGGTACGTGGAGACCCAGCCCTTCCGCGAGAAGCCGGCCTACGCCCGCTCGGTCGAGTTGAGCGTCTACGTCGCGCCGGACGGCACCGGAGGTGGGGTCGGCAACGCGCTGTACACGGTGCTGCTCGAGCGGTTGGCGGCGGACGAGCGCTTCCACCGGGCCTACTCCCTCGTGGCGCTGCCCAACGACGTCTCGGTCGCCTTCCACCAGCGTCACGGGTTCGTCCTGCGTGGCACCCTGACCGAGGCCGGCTACAAGTTCGGCCGGTACCTCGACGTCGCGTACTACGAACGCCCTCTGTGATGAGCTCCGCACCCCTCGAACCGCACCAGGTCCACGACGTCGTCGGTGGGCAGGCGGCCTTCGACGCCCTCGTCGAGGCCTTCTACGACCGGGTCGAGCGGGACGCGCTGCTGCGGCCGATGTACCCCGAGGATCTCGCCCCCGGCAAGCGGCACCTGGCGCTGTTCCTGGCCCAGTACTGGGGGGGAGGGAACGTCTACGGGCGGGAGCGGGGCCACCCCCGGCTCAGGATGCGTCACGCGCCCTTCCCGGTCACCCCCGAGGCCGCGCTGCGGTGGGCGCAGCACATGGCCGCTTCGGTCAGGGACCAGGCCTGGCCCGAGGAGGCCGAGGCCCTGGTGCTCGCCTACGTGGCCAGGGCCACCCCCACACTGATCAACCAGCTGCCACCGGAGGTCGATGAGCTGCCTCGTCGGGGCCGGACCGGGTGAGCGACGCGGGGTCCCCCGCTCCCGGGCCGAGGGGCCCTGGTGGGCGGCGTAGGCTCGTGGGCAACGTCACCCGGTACCCGCCTCCCAGGTGACCCCGACGACCCCTGGAGCACCACCGTGAAGATCCTGGTCGCTGACGAGCTGGCCGACGCCGGCATCGCCGCCCTGGCACGCACCCACGACGTCGACGTGCGGACCGGCCTGAGCAAGGACGAGCTGCTCGGTGTCGTCGGTCCCTACCACGGGATCGTCGTGCGATCGGCCACGCGGATCGACGCCGACATCATCGCTGCTGCCGGTGAGTTACAGGTCATCGCCCGTGCCGGGGTCGGCCTCGACAACGTCGACGTCGACGCTGCCACCAAGTCCGGTGTCATCGTCTGCAACGCACCCCAGTCGAACATCATCTCCGCGGCCGAGCACACCGTCGCGCTCCTGCTCGCCCTGGCCCGCAACATCCCCCAGGCCCACGCGGCGCTGACCCAGGGGCGCTGGGAGCGGTCGCGCTGGACCGGCACCGAGCTGCACGACAAGACGCTCGGTGTCCTCGGGCTCGGGCGGATCGGGACGCTGGTCGCCCAGCGGTGCCACGCCTTCGGGATGCGGCTGGTCGCCTACGACCCCTTCGTGGCCCCCGAACGGGCCGCCCGGCTGGGCGTCGAGCTGGTCCCCACCGTCGACCAGGTGCTGCAGCGGGCCGACATCGTCACGATCCACCTGCCCAAGACCTCCGAGACCCTCGGGCTGATCGACAGCGAGCGGCTGGCGCTGATGAAGCCGACGGCCCGGCTCATCAACGTCGCCCGCGGGGGCATCGTCGTGGAGGAGGACCTCGCCGAGGCGCTCCGCAACGGGGTCATCGCCGGCGCGGCGGTGGACGTGTTCGCGGCCGAGCCCACCACGGCCTCGCCCCTGTTCGGCCTCGACAACGCCATCGTGACCCCCCACCTCGGCGCCTCGACCGAGGAGGCGCAGGACAAGGCCGGCACCCAGGTCGCCGACTTCGTCAACCTGGCCCTGGCCGGCGAGTTCGTCCCCTCGGCGGTGAACGTCCAGGGAGGCCCGATCGACGACCGGATCAAGCCCTACCTGCCGCTCGGCGACGAACTGGGCCGCCTGCTCACCGCGCTGAGCCACAGCGGCCTGTCGGGCGAGGTCACCGTGGAGTACCTCGGCGACATCGCCGAGGCCGACGGGCGCACCCTGGGGCTGTCGGTGCTGAAGGGCCTGCTGTCGCCGGTGTGCTCCGAGCCGGTCACCTTCGTCAACGCGCCGCTGCTCGCCGAGGAGCGGGGCCTCAACGTCCGTGAGATCTCCGACCCCCACTCCGAGGACTACGTGTCCGTGCTCCGGGTCACCGGCATCGGCCGGGATGGTCGTCCGATCCGGGTGGCCGGCACGGTCCTCCCCGGCAACCGGGAGCGGCTGATCGAGGTCTGGAACACCCCCGTGGACGTCGAGCCCACCCAGCACATGTGCTTCTTCCGGTACGAGGACCGGCCCGGCATCATCGGCGCCGTGGGCACCGGCTTCGGTGAGGCGGGGGTCAACATCGCGGCGGCCCAGGTCGGCAGGAGCGCGGTCGGGGGCGAGGCGATCATGGCGCTGAGCCTCGACGATGCCGTGCCCGACGAGGTGCTCCACGACATCGTCGACCGGATCGGCGCCACCGAAGGCCGGTCGATCACGCTCGTCTGAGCAGCACCGCCAGCATCGCCACGGCCACGCCGCCGTGGGCGGTCCAGGCGGCGGTCCGCAGCCAGTTGGTGCCGACCAGCCGGGCGTGGGCCGCGGCGTCGAACCCGCTGCCGAGCGCGGTGTGTGCGGGCACGCTAACCAGCACCGTGACGATGACCGGCACGGCCGCCAGCACGGCGGCCGACCAGATCAGCGGGCGGGGGAGGCCGTCGGGCGGGGCCAGTAGCAGCAGCAGGGTCGTCACGCCCTGCACGGCCCAGGGGAGGACGATCACGGTGGTGATGCGGCTGGAGTGCGCGGCTTCGTAGGCGGGGAACTGCTCCGTGCCCACGAGCGCGAACAACGGGTAGTGGACCACCTGGATGGTCCAGATCATGCCCACCATGAACAGCGTCGATGCGACGTGCGCGAGCAGCACGGGCACGCTGGCTCCCTTCGCCTCCTCGGATGTGACGGGCGGGGTTCGGCGCCGGTCAGGTGACGGTGCGTTGCAGGCGGAAGTCGTCGTGGTCCCAGGCACCCGAGGCGAGCAGGTCCGCGATCTGCTCCACCGCGTCGACCACCTCGACGCGGGTGGTGTACAGCGGCGCGAACCCGAAGCGCACCAGGTCCGGTGGGCGGTGGTCGCCGATCACGCCGCGGGTGATCAGCGCCTGGGTCAGCGCGCCGGCCTCCTCGTGCCGGATCGACACGTGGGCGCCCCGCTCGGTCGGCACCCGGGGGGGGACGATCTCCACCTCGGGGCCGATCCGCTCGTCGACCAGCTGGATGAACAGCCCCGTCAGCTCCGCGGCCCGGGCCTCCAGCGCGGCCACGTCCACGCCCTCGAAGACCTCCAGCGCCGTCTCGAGTGCGGCCATCGACAGGATCGGGGGTGAGCCGTCGAGGAAGCGTTCGGCCCCCTCGGCCGGCTGGTAGCCGAGATCGAAGGCGAAGGGTCGGGCGTGCCCGAACCACCCCCTGACCGGGCTGGTGGCCTGGTCGTGCCACCGCGAGGCCACGTAGAGGAACCCCGGCGAGCCAGGGCCGCCGTTGCAGTACTTGTAGGTGCAGCCCACGGCCAGGTCGGCGCCCCAGGTGTCCATGGCCACGTCGAGGGCGCCGACGGAGTGGGACAGGTCCCACACCGCCAGGGCGCCGACGTCGTGGGCAGCTGCGGTCAGGGACGCGGCATCGTGGCGCCGTCCCGTCCGGTAGTCGACGTGGGTCAGCGTCATCGCGGCGACCTGCTCGTCGAGGTGGTCGGCCACCTCGTGGGTGGACACGACCCTGACCTCGAGGTCGCCGGTGAGCTCGGCCAGTCCGTGGGCGACGTAGACGTCGGTGGGGAAGTTGGCGTCGTCGGTGAGCAGCACCCGGCGGTCGGGGCGCAGCTGCCGGGCCGCTGCCAGTGCCTTGAACAGGTTCGCCGAGGTGGAGTCGGTGACGGCCAGCTCCGACGTGCTCGCTCCGAGCAGCGGGGCGAGCTGCGTGGCGACCCGCCGCGGCAGCTCCACCCAGCCGGCGTCGTTCCAGCTGCGGATCAGGCCGCGGCCCCACTCGCCATCGATCACCGAGCGCAGGCGCTCGGCGACCGCGGGCTGCAGCGCGCCCAGCGAGTTGCCGTCGAGGTAGATGACCTCCGCCGGCAGGGAGAAGGCGGCGCGCAGGTGGCCCAGGGGGTCCTCGGCGTCGGCCAGCGCGGCGGTGTGGCGGTCCACGGTGAGCTCTCCTCCCGCTGCCCGTGGCAAGCTAGCCGCACGCCGCGGCCCCGTCCGGCCGAACCCCGAGGTCCTTGACATCGACACTGACGTCGATGTCAACTGTCGGCCTCGCACCGCACGCCACCACCGCCCGCCACCACCGCACCCGTGCGCGCGACGCTGCAGCAGGCTCGTCGTCGTGCTGCCCATCGGAGGTTCCATGTCCACCGCGTTCGTGTTCCCCGGTCAGGGATCCCACCGCGCTGGTGCGCTCGCGTCCTGGTCGGGGCACCCGGCCTTCGCCATCGTCGACGAGGTCGACATCGCGCTCGGCCGTGACGTCGTGGAGTTGAGCCTCGACCCGAGCGCGGGTGACCGCACCGCCGACGCGCAGCCGGCGATCATGGCCGCCTCGTTGGTCGCCTGGCGCGCGCTGGTCGACGCCGGTGTCCGTCCCGACGTGGTCGCCGGGCACTCGCTCGGTGAGTACACCGCGGCCGTGGCGGCCGGGGCGCTGGACGTCGCCACCGGCACCCGGGTCGTCGCGGCCCGCGGTCGGGCCATGGGTGAGGCCTGCCGGCAGCGGCCCGGCACGATGGCCGCGGTCCTCAAGCTGAGCCCGGACGCGGTCGAGGTGCTCGTCGACGCCATCGACGGGTTGGTCATCGCCAACGACAACGCGCCCGGGCAGATCGTCGTCGCCGGCGATCCCGATGCCGTGGCCGCGGTGCGTGAGCGAGCGCGCGAGGCGGGTGGCCGGGCCCTGCCGCTGGGTGTCGAGGGGGCGTTCCACTCGCCCGCGATGGCGCCGGCGGTCGACCCGGTGCGTGCCATCCTCGACGCCTCGAGCGTCACCGACCCGGACATCCCCCTGGTGAGCGGGGCCACCGCCCGGGAGATCGACCGCGCCCAGCCGCTGGCCGAGGCGCTCATCGCCGGCATCCTCTCGCCGGTGCGGTGGCGGGAGGTCCAGCAGCGTCTCGCCGAGCTCGGGGTCACCGAACTGGTCGAGGTCGGTCCCGGAGGTGTGCTCGCCGGGCTGGCCAAGCGGACGGTTCCCGACCTGACGGTGCACACCGTCGCGACCCCCGACGACCTGGGCGCGGTCGTCGCCTCGCTCGCACAGCACGCCGCCGCCGGTCGGTGATCGGCGCTTCCCGCCGCTCCGGCGGCTAGACCCCCGCACCACCTGCGCGGGCCCACCCGCCCGCGCCCCCCCGCCACCCCGCCCGCGCCACCCCCCGCGCCACCCCGAGGAGCACCTGTGACCGCATCCACGACACCTGCGGGTGGTTGGCCCGTGGCGATCGCTGGACTCGGGGTCCGCCTCCCCGATCGGGTGGTGACCAACGACGACCTCGCCGAGGTCCTCGACACCTCGGACGAGTGGATCCGGACCCGGACCGGCATCCGCCAGCGTCACGTCGCCGCGCCCGAGGAAGCGACCTCGGACCTGGCCGCCGCCGCAGCGCGGGACGCGCTGGCCGACGCCGGTCTGGAGGCTGCTGCTCTCGCGGCGGTCATCGTGGCCACCACCAGCCCCGATCACGCGGTGTCGGCGACCGCCCCGCTGGTGGCTTCGGCGCTGGGGGTCGCGGTGCCGGCCTTCGACCTCAACGCCGCGTGCAGCGGCTTCGTCTACGCCCTGCGTGTGGCCTCGGGCATGGTGGCGACCGGAGACGGTGCGGTGCTGGTCGTCGGCGCGGAGACGCTGACCCGTGTGGTCGATCCCGAGGACCGCAGCGTCGCCGTGCTGTTCGGCGACGGCGCGGGCGCGGTGGTGCTCGTGCCCGATCCCGACGCACGGCTCGGTCCCTTCGTCCTCGGGGCCGACGGTGGCGGCGCCTCGATGCTGTGGACGGCCTCGGGCGGGACCCGCCGGCCCTTCGACGCCGAGGTGCTGGCCGACCGCAGCCACTACCTGACGATGCGGGGTGGTGACGTCTACCGCAACGCGGTGGTCCGGATGACCGAGTCGGCCCGCGAGGTCCTCGAGTTGGCGGAGCTGAGCGTCGGCGACGTCGACCTGCTCGTGGGACACCAGGCCAACGTGCGGATACTGGACGCCGTCGCCGCCCGCCTCGGGCTCCCGGCGCAGCTGAGCCAGGTCTCGCTGGACCGGCACGGCAACACCTCGGCGGCCTCGATCCCCCTGGCCCTGTGGGACGCTCGGGAGCAGGGCAAGCTGCGCGACGGCGACACGGTGCTGCTCGCGGCCTTCGGTGCCGGGGCCACCTGGGGTGCCTGCCTGCTGACCTGGAAGGAGCGCTGATGCCCACGACCGTCGCGATCGTCAGCGGAGGCAGCGGTGGCATCGGGGCCGCGACCTGCCGCGCCCTGGCCGCCGCCGGTCACCACGTCCT
>PWWI01000171.1 GCA_003561535.1 Nitriliruptoraceae bacterium | reverse complement strand
CGGTTCAGGCCACCTCGGCGACCCTGCCGTCCAGCCAGGCGCTGACCGCCGCGAGGTAGCGGTCGGGGGCCTCCAGCATCGGCACGTGGCCGATCCCGTCGAGCTCGACGAGGTCCAGGTCTGCACGGCGCGCCAGGGCACGTTCGATCACCGGCCGACCTATCAGGCGGTCCTGATCCCCCCACACGACCAGGGTCGGCGAGGTGATGCGGTCGAGCGCGCCGTCCAGGCGTCGACGATCCAGGAGCAGCCGGACCAACGAGTTCGTCGCGGCCGCGTAGCTCTCGAACCGCCAGGGGTGGCGCTTGCCGTAGGCGGTGTTCTCCACGTGGACCGCCCGCAGCGTCGGACGGAGCAGTGACGGGCCGGCGAGGATGTACTGCTCGGTCTCCGCGAACAGCTCCTCGGGCGTCGAGCCCGCGTACCAGCGCATCATGCGCCGCTCGCCGATGCCAGGGACCACGAAGGGAGCGAACCGCCGCAGCGTCTCGGGGTCGAGCTCACGCAGGCGGCTGGTCGGGCCGGGGAGCGCCGGGGACACCAGGACCAGGCGGGACACGAACTGCGGCAGCTCCGCCGCCAGCAGGGTGGACAGCATCCCGCCCATGGAGTTGCCGTGCACCTCGATGCGGGTCAGGCCCGCGGTGCGGATCAGGGCCTCGAGGAACCCCAGGTTGTCCTCGATCCGGCTGGCCCGGGCCCGCGGCGGCTGGGAACGACCGAACCCCGGCAGATCCGGCGCCAGCACGGGACCGCGCTCGCTCAGCCCTCGGATGACCTCCAGCCAGTTGATCGACGTGCCACCGAGCCCGTGCACCAAGAGCTGCGTCGGGCCGGCCGTCGGACCGTCGGCCCGCAGCACGTGCACCGGGGTGTTGGCCACCCACAGGATCTCGCTGCGGATCCCCGCCCACGCGGGGTCTCGCTCGCCCCAGTCCCGTTCCACCTCGTGCACCTCTCCACGGTCGCCGGAGCCTACGCCTCGCGGGCGGCGTGCAGTTGCTCGGCCAGCGCGGCCGGGTCGGTGACCGGCCGCTCGCAGACCAGCTCCCGGCACACGTAGGCGGCCGGGGCCCCGTCCACGCTGCGGCGACCAGCGGTGACCGGCACCGTGCCGTCGTGGTCGTCGCCGGTGACCAGGGTGTGGGTTCCCGGGGTGCGGTGGGACCGGGCGATCCGGACGAGCTCGTGGCGGGCGGGGCCCTCGGGCCCGACGACGACGACCTCGCGGGGGCCGGCGGCCAGCGCCTCGAACTGGCGCAACGCCCAGCCGGCACCCGTCGGGGCCTGGGCCGCCATGGGCTGGACGAGCCGCAGCGCCTGTTCGGCGTGGCGGCGCCAGGTCAGGTCCCCGGACAGCCCGGCCAGGGTGAGGCACACCTCGATCATCACCGCGGTCCCCGAGGGTTGAGCGTTGTCGAAGGTGTCCTTGGGCCTGAACGCCAGGGCCTCGGCGTCGTGGGCGGTCTGGTACCAGCCGCCGGCCTCGGCGTCGTGGAACCGCTCGTGGGCCTGTGTGGCCCAGCGCACCGCCCGCTCGTACCAACGGGCCTCGCCGGTGGCCTGCAGCAGCTCCAGGTCGGCCAGGGCCAGCAGGGCGAGGTCGTCGAGGAAGGCCGGGATGGCGGTCCGCCCGGCCGTGCGGACGTGGTGGAGCCGGCCGTCGACCACGTGGGTGTCGTGCAGGGTGTCGGCGACCGCGACGGCCTCCTCGATCCAGCCGGGCTCGTCGAGGTCGAGTCCCGCCCGGACCAGTCCGCGGACCGCGAGTGCGTTCCAGTCGGTCAACGCCTTGTGGTCGACCCCTGGCGGGATCCGCCGGGCGCGGTGGGCCAGCAGGTGGCGACGGACCCGGTCCCACTGGGCCTCGAAGGTGGCCGGGGCCAGGCCCTCCTGGTCGGCGAAGCGGGCCCGGGGGACCGGCTCGTGCAGCACGTTGACCCCCTCCCAGTTGCCGCCCGGTCGGGCTCCCAGGAACCGGGTCCAGCGGTCCACGTCGACCTCGAGCTCGGCGAGCACGGCGACGAGCTCGTCGTGGGGCCAGACGTAGAACCGACCCTCCTCCCCCTCGGAGTCGGCGTCGAAGGCGCTGATGAAGGTGCCCTCGTCGGTCCGGCAGTCCGCCAGCAGCCAGCGGGCGGTCGACCGCGCGACCTCCGCGAGGTCCTCACGGTCGGCGACGACCGCGGCCCGGGCGTAGGCCGGCAGCAGGAGCGCGTTGTCGTAGAGCATCTTCTCGAAGTGGGGCACCAACCACCGGGCGTCGGTGGAGTAGCGCGCGAAGCCCCCCGCGAGCAGGTCGTGGATCCCACCCCGAGCCATGGCATCGAGGCTGTGCACGGCCGCCTCGAGCGCGGCGGGGGCACCGGTGCGGGCGTGGTGGGCGAGCAACCACTCGATGGTCATGGCCTGGGGGAACTTCGGTGCCCGTCCGAAGCCACCGAGCTCGCGGTCCCAGGCCCGCTCGACGACCAGCTGGACGGCACCGTCGACGAGCCCCGGGTCGAGCTGGGCGGCCGCGTCGTCCTCCTTCGCCTCGGCCAGCGCGGTCGTGATCCGTTCCGCGGAGCCGAGCACCTCGTCACGCCGCTGCTCCCAAGCCTCACGCACCGCGGTGATCACCTTCGGGAAGTCGGGCATGCCGTGCATCGGCTCCTTCGGCCAGTAGGTGCCGGAGTAGAACGGCGCCCCGCCCGGGGTGAGGAACACGCTCATCGGCCACCCGCCCCGGCCGGTCATGGCCTGGACCGCGCGCATGTAGACCGCGTCGACGTCGGGCCGTTCCTCACGGTCCACCTTGACGTTGACGAAGGCGTCGTTCAGCGCTGCAGCGATGTCCGGGTCCTCGAAGGACTCATGCGCCATCACGTGGCACCAGTGGCAGGCGGAGTAGCCGACCGACAGGAAGATCGGCACCCCGCGCCGCTTGGCCTCCTCGAAGGCCTGCTCACCCCACTCGAACCAGTCGACCGGGTTGTCGGCGTGCTGCTGGAGGGACGGCGAGGTGGAGTTCGCGAGGCGGTTCATCGGTCTCCCTGCGTCGGTCGGTCTGTCCGCCTGGCACGCCCACGGTCCGCGTGAGGCCCGTCCGCGACGTCAGTCGCGACCGTACAAGGAGGCAGCAGGACCGGCTTCACACCCTGCAGAGCGGCGGGCGGTATCTTCCGCGCCGCACTTCCCGGAGGAGCAGATGACGACCCGCACGCTGTTGCGCTCGCTGCTGGCCGTGGTCGTCACCACCGGTCTCGGTCTGGGTCTCTACCTCGGCGCGACCACCGCGGTGGAGGTCCATGCCGACGGTGAGGTGGTCGCCCTGCGCACCGTGGCCACGGACGTCGACGACCTCCTGGCGCGCCTGGAGGTGACGCTCGACGTCGCCGATGAGGTCGACCCCGCCGTCGACACCGCGGTCGTCGACGGACTCGTGGTGACGGTGTATCGGGCGGTGACCGCCACCGTGGTGGTCGACGACCGGGCCGAGGTGCTCGGGCTCGACGACGCGGAGCTCGAGGTCACCGCCGTGCTCGACACGGTGCGCGACGTGCTGGTCGCCAGCCCGGCCGGCGGCGCCCTGGAGACCGAGGCCCGGTTCGAGCCGGCGCTCGACACGCCGGTCGAGGACGGGGCCGTGCTCGAGGTCGAGATCGCGGTCCCGGTCACGGTCCGCTTCGACGGCGAGGAGGTGACGCTCGCGTCCTTCGCGCCCGACGTCGACGGTGCCGTCGCCGACGCCGACGTCGCGCTGGCCCCCCTCGACCGCGTCGCCCCGTCGCCGGCCACCCCCCTCGAAGACGTCGACGTGATCACCATCGCCCGGGTCGAGCTCGTCGAGGAGGTCGTCGACGTCGTGCTCGAGCACGATCGGGTCGAGGAGAACACCGACGAGCTGCTCCAGGGCGAACGACGGGTGGAGACCGAGGGCCGCGACGGGCTCCGCCGTGATACCTACGAGGTGGTGGTCGTCGACGGGGCCGAGGAGTCCCGTGAGCGCATCGTCGAGGTGGTGGTGGAGGAAGCGGTCGTCGAGGTGGTGCTGCTCGGCACCCGCCAGCCGCCGCCACCCCCCGCGCCGACACCCGGCACGGGCGGTGAGCAGGTCGTGTACCTGACCTACGACGACGGTCCGCACCCCACCTACCCCCCGGCGCTGCTCGACGTCCTGGCGGCCTACGACGCCCGGGCGACCTTCTTCGTGCTCGGGTCCGAGGTGGAGCGGTACCCGGCCATCGCCGCCCGCATCGTCCGTGAGGGTCACGCGATCGGGAACCACACCTGGTCGCCCCCGCAGCTGACCAGGGTGTCCGGCGACGTCCTGAACCGCGAGGTGCTCGACACCCAGTCGGCGATCCAGCGGGCCACCGGCACCACCCCCGCCTGCCTGCGGCCGCCGTACGGCGACCGCAACGCGACCGTCAACGCCCGGGTGGCCGAACTGGGGCTGCGCATGACCCTGTGGGACGTCGACCCAGAGGACTGGCGGCGGCCCGGCACCGACGCGATCGTCGACCGCGTGCTCGCCCGGGTGCGGCCCGGTGCCGTCATCCTGCTCCACGATGGTCGGCGGGAGCGCGGGCAGACCGTGGCGGCCACGGAGCGGCTGCTGGCCGGCCTGACCGAGCAGGGCTACCAGCTGCGCGCGCTGCCGGGATGCTGACGGCGGCCTGCGGCGCGACGGCTCAGGACGAGCCCCCATCCGACGCAGGTCCACACAGCTCGTTGACCTCGCCGGGGGTGCCGATCACGGTGATCCGGTCCCCGGGTCGGAGCATGGTGTTGCCATCGGGGACGATGGTGCGGTCACCGCGGCGCACCAGGGCGACCAGCAGGTTGCCGGGCAGGTCGAGTTCCTTGAGTCGCTTGTCGGCGAAGGCTCCGGGGGCACCAGCGGCACCGACGGTGACCGCGGCGTAGCGCTCGTCGCGGAGCATCGTCTCGAGCAGGGCCTGCTCGTCGTGCGCCCGCCGCCACTGGTCCTCGAAGGTCTCCTGCTCGACGGTGGTGACGAGCTGGGCGAGCCGCCGCAGGTGCTCGGTGAGCCGGCCCTCCGGTGACAGCAGGAACAGCAGCGCCTGGGTCCGTGGCCCTTCGGCGCCGGCGTCCTGCGGGGTCGTGCTCCCGGGGAAGCGGCGGCCGCCGGCGATCCGGACCCCACGCCTGGCGCGCACCAGCACGATCAGGGGGCGCGACAGGTCGTGGCGGAGCAGGTCGTGCACCACCGCGGGCGCGCCATCGGGGACCACCGCTCGACTCGCCGCGGCCGACAGGCCATCGTCGAGGTCGTGCATCGGCTGCTCGAGGCGGCCCCGGATGCGGATGGCGACGCGGCGGAGGATCTCGTCCTGGCTGACCTTGCCTTCGATGTCCAGCACGATCGCCCGGGCCAACAGCTCGTCGAAAGGATCGTCGGTGTCGACCCCGCGTTCCTGGAGGATCCCCCACAGCTCCTCGTCCACGCCGTCGTCGTGCTGCTCACCGAGCCGGCGGAACAGCCCGAACATCGCCGCACGGTGGGTGACGCGGCCTCGGACGTAGAAGCGGTACCACAGGACCGCCAGCACGACGATCACGACGACGAACACCACGTAGAACGTCCCCAGGGTGAAGATCAGGCCGAAGGTCGTCACCACCCCGATGATCTGCATCCACGGGTACAGCGGTGAGCGGTACCCGGGGGCGTAGGAGGAGGTGCGGCTCTCGCGCATCACGATCACCGAGAGGTTGATCAGCGCGAACAGCAGCAGCAGGAAGGAGCTGCCGAGGCTGGCGAGACGCTCGACGTCGAGGAACACGATCGCGACGATCATCAGCGCCGAGGTGACGACGACCGCGAGCACCGGGGTGCCGAACCGGCCCAGCCGGTCGAACCCGCTCCACAGCAGGCGGTCGCGGGCCATCGCCAGGGGGTAGCGCGACGCGGTGAGGATGCCGGCGTTGCCCGTCGAGGCGAAGGCGGTGACCGCCGCGATGACGACCAGCCCCACACCGATCGGACCGGGCAGCCAGCCGAACACCGCGTCCCCGGCGGTGGCGACCGGGGTCAGGTCCTCCCACAGCTCCTGCTCGGGGATGACCGCCACCAGGATGGCGACCCCGGCGGTGTAGATGACGCCCACGGTGGCGAGCGCCAGGATCATCCCCAGCGGCAGGTTGCGGTCGAGGTCGCGGATCTCCTCGGCCGCCGAGGACACCTTCGTCAACCCGGCGTAGGAGATGAACACCAGCCCGATGGTGCCGATCAGTCCATCGACCCCGAAGGGCAGGAAGGGCTCGAACCCGCCGCGCACCACCGTCGGGTCCCCCCGGACCACCTCGAAGGCGCCCACGGCGATGAAGAACACCATCACCGCGACCAGGGTCACCACCAGCCACACCTGGAGCCGCGCGGTCTCCTTGGCCCCGAAGATGTTGAGCAGCGCGAACGCGACGGTCAGCGCGATCGCCAGGGGCCGGACGGGGACGTTGAACACCAAGCCGAGGTAGGCCCCCATCCCCACCAGCGCGAAGGCGCTCTTGGCGATCAGCACCACCCAGGCCCCGAGGCCCCCGACGGTGCCGGCCATGGGACCGAGGCTGCGGTGGATGAAGAAGTAGGTCCCGGCGGCCCGTGGCATCGCGCTGGACAGCTCCGCGATGGAGTACATCGCGGGCACCATCAACAGGCTCGAGATGGCGTAGGCCAGGATCACGGCCGGTCCCGCGTTCGCCGCCGCGATCCCCGGCAGCAGAAAGAAACCCGAGGCGAACATGGCCCCGGTGCAGATCGCGTACACGTCGATCAGCCCGAGCTTCTGCTCGAGGCGGGCACCGCCGGTGCCGCCGGTGGAGGTGCCGTTGCTGGTCGCCACGGGGGTCCTCGGGTCGGGGGCGCGGCCTGGGAACGGTAGCCGGGGCAGGGCCTCAGGGCTGGAGACGCTCGACCCGCCAACCGGACGGGTCACGGCGGGGACGCTCACCGGCCACCCAGGTGCAGCGCAACCGGTCGTGGAGCCGCGACGGTCGGCCCTGCCACAGCTCGATCACCTCCGGGGTGAGCAGGTACCCACCCCAGTACGGCGGACGGGGCACGTCGCCCCCCGCGAAGCGGCCCTCCACCTCGACGACCTGGCGTTCCAGGGCCGCCCGGTCGGCCACGGGCTCGGACTGCTCGGAAGCCCAGGCGCCGAGCTGGCTGCCCCGCGGGCGCGCGGCGAAGTAGGCGTCGGACTCCGCGTCGGACAGCGGCGCGACCGGCCCCTGCAGCCGGACCTGGCGTTCGAGCTGGGGCCAGAAGGCGACCAGGGCGGCCGAGGCGACGCGCGCGAGCTGGCGGCCCTTGGCGGAGCGTCGGTTGGTGTACCAGACCGCACCCCGGTCATCGAGCCCACGGAGCAGCACGATCCGGGCGTCGGGTCGCCCGTCGGCGTCGACCGTGGCCAGGGTCACCGCGGTCGGCTCCGGCAGCCCGGCCGCGACGGCGTCGTCCAGCCACCGGCGGACCGCCTGCAACGGCCCGTCCGCGAGGTCGCCGACCTCGAGCGTGCCCGCGTGGTACTCCTCGCGGGGATGGTCGAGCGGCCCCATCGTCGCCTCCTCGCCTGCGGTGGTCAGCTGCCGGGGTTCGGCTCGGTCGGGGGGAGCGTCCTGGCCAGCAACGCCACGGTCACCGCGCCCCCGCCGGTGTCCTGACGCCCGACCTCCACGAACCCGCGGGCGGTGTGGAAGGCCAGCGAGGCGGGGTTGGCCGGCCGGACGTTCACCTCGCAGGTCACCTCGACGCGTCCCGTCGCCCGCGCCCGGTCCTCCACGGCGTCGGACAGCGCCGACGCGACCCCGGCGCGCCGGTGCCGGGGTGCGGTGAGGAGGCGATCGACGTAGAGGTGGTCGGTCCCGCGCGCCTCGAAGAACCGGTAGTTCGGGCTGCCGTAGGCCGCACCCGGCGCGATGGCCAGGACGAAGCCGGCGAGCTCCCCGTCACGCTCGGCCACCAGCGCCAGGTCGCAGTGGGGCAGCAGGTCGTCCAGGCCGGCGCGACCGAGCGGCCCGACCCGGGGCACGTCGGCGTCGTTGAGGGCGACGAGGTGGGCGTGGTCGGTCGGCCGCAGCGGACGCAGCCGTGAGGATGCCGGCGTCCGCGTCATGGTGCGCCCCTCTCCGCCACGATCGGCGCGACCCTGACCTCCCGCACGGCCCGGTGCGCCAGCGCGACCCCCAGCAGGACGATCGCCGCCCCGGCGACCTGGGGGGCCCGGACCGGCTCGGAGAGCAGGACCGCGCCCCACACCAGCGCGAGCACGGGCTGGAGCAGCAGCGCGACCGAGGTGGCCGCCGCCGGCAGGAGGTGGATCGAGGAGGTCAGCAACAGCCACCCCACCACCTGGGAGCCGACGGCCAGGACCAGCAGCCACCCGTCGGCCGGCCAGCCCGCCGGCCCTGCGACCCCCTCCCACAGGGCCACGGCGCCGGTCACCACGAACCCGCCGAGCGTCAGCGACCACAGCATCTCCGGCGCGGAGCCTCCGCCGTCGCGTCCCCGGGCGAACCGCAGCACCACCAACCACGTCCCGTAGGTGACGCCCGCCAGCACCCCGAACCCCACCCCCACCGGGACGGAGCCGTCGGCGATCACCGGCTGGCCGAGGGCCGAGAGCAGCCAGATCCCGACCAGCACCACCGGCAGCGCGACCCAGAACCCGGCCCGCGGGCGTTCCCGGAACAGCACGACCCCGAGCAGGCCCACCACGACGACCTGCAGGTTCGGCAGCACCGTCCCGAGCCCGGCACCGATGATCTGGATCGAGGCGTGCCAGGCGACCAGGTTCACGCCGAACAGCAGCCCGGCAGCGAAGGCCACGGGCCGGAACCACCGCCGCTCGTCATCCCCCGTGCCCGCCCGCACCACCACCAGCACGGCCAGCAGCGGCAGGGCGTAGGCCACGCGCAGGAAGGCGGAGCGGGCCACCTCGACGTCGGCCAGCCGCACCCACACCCCGGAGAAGGAGATCAGCACCGCCCCGAGCCAGGGCCGGACCACCATCGGCAGAACGGGCTGGCGGTGCTGGGGAGGAGTTGGAGCCACGGGGGTCCTCATCGGGGTCTGCCGGGGTGCGCCGGTCGCCGTACCCGACGCGGCGCAGGCTACTGAGCCGTCGCGGCGGGCAACCCCGGCGCAGCTCGTGCTACGCGGACCGGCCCGTGCCGCCTAGCATCCCGGCTACCGTGGTGGGGGAACCCCTTGGGGCGAGATATCGAAGCGACGCGGTTCACCCGCGAGGACCGTCAGCGCTACCGAGAGAAGGTCAAGCGCAACCTCGCGGTGTTCAAGCAGTTGCTGGCTGATGAGCGGTTCGAGACCGAGCGCAAGCTGATCGGGGTCGAGGTCGAGTTCTACGTCGTCGACGACGACGGGGAACCCACCATGATCAACGCCGAGCTGCTGTCGCGGATCGAGTCGGAGGACTTCCAGACCGAGCTCGCGCAGTTCAACATCGAGTTCAACCTCGCCCCGCACAAGCTCATCGCCACGGTGTTCCGCGAGATCGAGGAGGAGCTGCACACCTCCTTCGCCTTCGCCGACCGGCGCGCCGAGGAACTGAACGCCCACGTCGCGATGGTGGGCATCATCCCCACCCTCAGGGACCTTCACGTCACGATCCAGAACCTCTCGGCCAACCCTCGCTACCACCTGCTGAACGAACAGATCCTCGAGGCGCGCGGCGAGGCCCTCCTCCTGGAGATCGAGGGGGTCGAGCGGCTGTCGCTGCAGGCCTCCTCCATCATCATGGAAGCCGCCGCCACCTCGGTGCAGCTCCACCTCCAGGTCAGCCCCGACGGTTTCGCGGAGGCGTGGAACGCCGCCCAGGCCGTGGCGGCGGCGCAGGTGGCCGTCGGAGCGAACTCGCCCTTCCTGCTGGGCAAGGAGCTGCTGCGCGAGACCCGGATCGCGCTGTTCGAGCAGACGATCGACACCCGGTCCGAGGAGCTGACCGCCCAGGGGGTCCGCCCCCGGGTCTGGTTCGGGGAACGCTGGATCGACGACATCGTCGACCTGTTCGACGAGAACGTGCGCTACTTCCCCGCCCTGCTGCCCCAGGTCGACGATGAGGATCCCGAGGACGTGCTGGCGCAGGGCGACGTCCCCCGGCTGCCCGAGATGGTGCTGCACAACGGGACCATCTACCGCTGGAACCGTCCGATCTACGCGATCGCCCGGGGCAAGCCCCACCTCAGGGTCGAGAACCGGGTGCTGCCGGCGGGGCCGACGATGGTCGACACGGTCGCCAACGCCGCCTTCTACTACGGCCTGGTCCGGGGTGTCGCCGACCTCGACGAGCCCATCACCCGGCAGCTCTCCTTCGCCGCCGCCGCCGAGAACTTCCGCGCCGCCGCTCGCGACGGGATCGAGAGCCAGCTGTACTGGCCGGGGGTCGGGGAGGTCCCGGCCAGCGAGCTGATCCTGCGCACCCTGCTGCCCCTGGCCCACCGCGGGCTGGACAGCTGGGGTGTCGATCGCGGGGACCGGGACCACTACCTCGGCATCATCGAGCAGCGGGCACTCAAGCGCCGAACGGGCTCGACCTGGCAGGTGCACACCTTCCACCAGCTGTACGACGACGGTTCGATGGAGCGGGAGAGGGCGCTGGTCGAGATGACCCGGCGCTACCTGTTCCACATGCGCTCCAACGAGCCGGTGCACACCTGGGAGCTCACCTGACCGGGGGCGTGGGCCGCTCCAGCTGACGACCGACCCAGGGGGCCAGGAGCAGCACCGGCAGGGAGAGCGCCAACGCGGCGACACGGGCGTTGGCGATCTCGGCGATCACCCCGCTGATGAGCGCGGCGAAGGGCCGGGTCCCGACGAAGGCGACGCTCCACAGGGCCATCACCCGGCCACGCTGCAGGTCGGGGACCTCGGTCTGGAGCCGCACCGACGAACGCGTGATGCCGGCGATGAAGCCACCGCCGGAGATCGCCATCCCGACGTAGGCCACCCCGATCGTCGGTGCCAGCCCGACCAGCAGCATCCCGGCACCCTGGACGAGCATGGAACCGGGCAGCGCCCGGCGCCGCCGCCGGAGCCAGTCGGTCAGGGTGAGGGCCGTGAGCGTCCCGCCCAGCCCGAAGGCACCGACGAACAGCCCCGCGTCGAGCTCCCGGCCACCGAAGGTGTCGAGCGCCAGCTCGGGGACGAGGGTGTTGATCGGGTCGGTGGACATCGAGATCACGGTCGTCGCCACCAGCACGGCCCACCAGGCGGGCACGCTGCGCACGAGCCGGATCGTCTCCAGCAACCGGGGACGGTCCCCCTCG
>PWWI01000134.1 GCA_003561535.1 Nitriliruptoraceae bacterium | reverse complement strand
GGTGTTTGTTGACGCATTAGGTGCGGATTCTCTCCCGAGGATTTCAAGGTATGCGCCTGACAAGGATATGAGTGCGCTGGACGCCTGCACCGTCTCAGCGGAGACCGTGCCCAGATTTACAGTCCCGACATGAGTCGTCGGGTTCGTTTCACCAACCCCGAGATTCCCATCAATAGTGACGCTGGCAAGGAATGTGACCGAGATCAGCAGCAGGAGCGGAATTAGAATACGTTTCATGTTTCCACCGTTTCATAAGAGGATCGACGGGGGATAGAACCCCGCCGATCCTGTTTCAGTGTCGATTATTCCAGAACCGTGTGAATGTGAAGACCGGCGATGGTCGCGGTGATCTTCTCGTCCAGAATGTGGCTCGCCTCAACGAACGTCGATTCCTTCTCAGGAGCGTCGAACGTCTTGACGTAGAAGTTGTGATTCACGAAGCTGTAACAAGCCGAGAAATCTTCACGCGAAGGACTTGCACCGGGGTTGATGTACAGAAGGGTACAAGCATCGTCCCACACGCGAGCCAGATCCTCATCCTTGCCGATCTTCGCGGTGTCATACAGAGCCTCACCACAGAGCCAGCGGCGAATGCCGAACAGTCCACGGAACTGAGGGATCTCCCCAAGCATCTCTGCCTGAAGGATAGGATCAAGGCTGCGCCAGTCAGCGATGGAGCCAACAGCCGTAGGCATGTTGGTGCCCTTACCACGAAGCCACGTAACGATAACGTCTCGGACGCGATCATTGATGACGGCTACATTGGCGTTCACACCAGCACGAAGACGGAAGGTGTTGCGATAGGCATTGAAATCTTCTTCAATGGCCGCACCAGAATTGTTCCACTTGACAGCGGGGGTAGCCGAGGCTCCCCAATTAGTGGAACTCTGAACGAGAAGGGCGACGCGACGCTCACGCTGAACACGAAGAGCACGGACGATCTTTTCAGTCGCTCGCATACGGGGGCGAATGACGGCGTCAGCGTTTCGCTCCATGCGATAGGTGACCTTCGACTTCAGGCTGTACTGGCGGCACCGGAAGGTGGCATCCTCGAAGTCAAATTCCATCTCTTCGGCTTCCGAACCATCAGCACGAAGAACCTTGTGTTCCTTCAACTCTTCTCGTCCGAAGATGTAATACACATCGGACTCTTTGTTAACGGGAATGACAGGGCAAACGAGGTCAGCGATCATACCATGATCAGCCGGAAGCTGCATAGCATAATTGCTGAGAACTGCATCATAATGCACTTTCTCAACTCGGGAAGTAGTAGCAAAAGACATGAGTTTTTCCTTTCTAAAAGTTTCTAACAATTAAGCAACGTGACGGCTATCGTGAACGATCATGACCTTGACCAAATCGTCAGCGGAACCATCTTCAAGAGCAACAGCACAGATTTCATACTGACCGGCACTGCCATCATAAACATCAGCCTTACCCGTGGTTTCCTTGGCAATCAGGAGATCACCGCGAGAAATCGAACCATGAGCCTGAATCCAGGTCGTACCGCCACCAAGGCAGATAGCAACGGGGAAATTGATGCGCTGAGAATCGTCGGTGACACCGAGACACTTCATTCCATCAGCAGTCGGATAAACGACTCTCTGAGCGTTGTGAGGGTCTTGCACGACAAATCGATACTTCGCAAGGGCTTCCCCTGCCATTTGGGTGATGACAGTCTTCAAAGCGGAATTAGACATTTCAACTTTCCTTTCTGGTTATGAAACAGATTACTTGGTAGCCTCAATGATAGCGTTCAGTGCGGTAATGTAGTCACACTTGTGCTCTTCCTGATAAGCGGAGATGCGGCGAGCTTCTTCAGCGTTGTCAACGATGTACCGCTTATTGGAAACCTGAACGATCTCGCCATCGTCAGTGAGTTCGCCAACACTCGGGAGGGGGGATTCCTCAGAGTGCAGATCAGCCATTTCGCTGTCAGTGTTCTTCCAAGCCTTCAGCGAGCCAAGGAACTCGCGAAAGAGATCCAAGGTCTGGCGGTCTTCAGTCGTATTCTCATCAACGGAGAACTTCACCGTCTGAGATTTGGACTGAATGCCATCAAGAATAGCGGTGACCATATGGCGATGAATAGGAGCGATGTTGCCGTCTTTGATGAGGTTTTCAACGAGGTGAGCATTTTCCTGCTTGCGCTTCTCATCAGCCAGCTTCAAGATGCTGTCATTAGCAGCGGCGAGGTTACGGGCAAACTCATCACGCTCTCGCTTCATCCTTGCCATTTCTGCCTTCATCGCTGCGAACTCAGCAGCAAACTTGGCAGTCTCATCGCTCTTCTGCTCAACAGCAGGAGCTTCAGTCACAGGCGCAGCATCAGCAGCCGGAGCCTCAACCGTGACATCAGCTTTCGTCTCGTCAGTGTTCTGAGTAACTTCCTTAGCCATTTCAATACCTTCCTTTTCGTCAAAGTTCACACGACACATTACTGACCCTTTTCCCCCATTAAGTTCCTCACCTGTAGAAAACGTTTTCACTTCTCCCAACCCATCTACAGCAGGAGTGCTGATACCCAAAAAGGCTACTGCCTTTAGGAGATTCTTATAACTATTACCTCCTTTGTTCACATTGCGATAAATTTCTACGCTTTTGTAACGAAGTCTCTTTGATTTGAAGTAATAATCGTAATCAAAGTCTTGATTCAATTCGATATCCCCATAGAGATAATCGTCTTCCACCCAAACATTGGTAATGTAGCCAAGGGCAAGCTCATCATGAGCGTTAATCCAGCTTTCATTATGAGATACCTTGGCAGGTGGGAGGAACCAAGTATCCTTGACCTTATAGAAATTAGCCGCCATGTCCTCAAGGTCTTCTTTTGTCCACTCATAGGCATCCTCATGCTCTTGCCACTTTCCTACACGGAATAGTTTTTCAGCTTTGAGGACTACAGTAGGGGGAGCCTTATCAGGTGCAAGGTCGGTTTCTTCCATGTGG
>PWWI01000138.1 GCA_003561535.1 Nitriliruptoraceae bacterium | reverse complement strand
GCGTCAGCGCACGCCTGGCCGAGCTCGAGCAGCAGGCGTCGGAGGCGACGCTGGTGACCACCTCGGCGCTGACCGACGTCCTGGCGGCACCCGATGCGATCACCGTGTCGGTCACCCACGACGACGTGCTGGGCAGGGTGGTCGCCTCCCCGACGCGGGGCGAGGCCGTGTTCATCGCCGAGGGCTGGGACCCGGCTCCCCACGAGCACACCTACGAGCTGTGGTTGATCACGCCCGACGGCGCCGTGCCGGCGGGGCTGTTCGACCCCGACGAGCGTGGCCGCGCCACGCGCGTGATGACCGGCGACATGGCGCGGGCCACGGCGGTCGGGATCACGATCGAGCCCGAGGGCGGCTCGCCGGTGCCGAGCGACGAGCCGATGATGGTCCTGCAGCTGGGGTGAGTTGACGAGGCGTCCGTGGCCGGCCCGGGAGCGCCGGGACCCTCGCAGCGCTCAGCCGTCGTGGGCGGGCCGGACCAGGAGGTCGAGACGCTCCCGCGAGACCTTGCCCATGCCATCTCGGGGCAGGCTGCCCACCACCACCAGCCGACCCGGCGCGTAGGCGGCGGGCGCGTCCCGGCGGACGTGGGCCCGCAGGTCGGTGAGGGTGGGCGGCGTCCCGGGGTCGGCCGGCACCACCACGGCGGCAGGGACCTCGCCCCAGCGGGCGTCGGCGACCGGGACGACGGCGGCGTCCGCCACCCGGGGATGGGTCAGCAGCCGCTCGCGCACCGCCGCGAGCGGCACGTTCTCGCCGCCCGAGACCAGGACCTCGTCGGCGCGCCCGGTCACCTCCAGCCGACCGTCCACGACCCGGCCACGGTCGCTGGTGCGGAACCACCCGTGCTCATCCAGGGGGCGGACCGATCGCAACCGCCCCTGGGCATCACGGTCCCGGTAGCCGTGCAGCAGGACCGGGCCGCGCAGCTCGATCAGCCCACGCGGTCCGCTCAGCGCCACCTCGACGTCCCGTAGGGGGACGCCGTCGTAGACGCAGCCACCGACCGTCTCGGTCATGCCGTAGGAGCGCACCACCCGGGCGCCCACCGCCGCGGCACGGGCCAGCAGGGCCGCCGGCGCCGCTGCGCCGCCGAGCAGGATCGTGGCGAAGCGCTCCACGGGTGCGCCGAGGTCCAGGAGGCGGTCGAGCTGGGTCGGGACCAGTGCCACGTGCTCGACGTCGAGGTGGGCGACCGCCGGGGTGTCGATGGCCACCACCGCCCGCGTCCCGAGCGCTGCCGCGCGCAGGTGCACGCTGATGCCCGCCACGTGGTGGGTGGGCAGCGCGAGGCCCCAGCGCTCGCCCGCCCGGGCCCCGAGCCGCTCCAGGCTGGCGCTCACCGAGGCCCGCACCGCGGCGTGGGTCAGCTCGACCCCCTTCGGCACCCCGGTGCTCCCCGAGCTCGTGACCACCAGCGCCACCTCATCGGCCACCGGGGCGGGGTCGGCCAGGCGCCTCACCGACGGGTGGCCGTCCTCGCCGACCTCCACCAGGGCCGCGGGGGCCAGCCGCTCCAGCAGCGGGCGGACGGTCGTCGCGGGGGCGTCCTCGGGCAGGACCAGCGCCGCGGCGCCCCGGTCCCAGCACCACGCCAGCAGGTCACCGGTCGCCGCCCGGTCGACCCGGAGCGCGTACAGTTCGGCCACGGGAATCGGCTCCTGAGGGTGGTGGGGTGCCCTGCGGTAGCGTACGACGCTGCCCACCCACCGACCGGGAGCGCACCGTGGTCTCCGAGCTGTTCGACCCCGACCGCTGGCGGGAGGTGGGAGAGGTCGCCGACCTGACCGACCTGACCGACCTGACCTACCACCGGGCCGTCGACCCCTCCTCGGGTGCGGATCTGCCCGTGGTCCGGGTCGCCTTCGACCGCCCGGAGATCCGCAACGCCTTCCGGCCCCACACCGTCGACGAGCTGCTGCGAGTCCTCGAGCACGCCCGCACGAGCTCGGACGTCGGGTGCGTCCTGCTGACCGGCAACGGCCCCTCGCCCCGCGACGGTGGCTGGGCGTTCTGTTCCGGCGGCGACCAGCGCATCCGCGGTCGGGACGGCTACCGCTACACGGGTGCCCCGGGGGAGGAGACCGCCGCCGACATCGACCCCGCCCGGTCGGGACGCCTCCACATCCTCGAGGTCCAGCGCCTGATCCGCATGATGCCCAAGGCCGTGATCTGCGTGGTCCCGGGGTGGGCGGCGGGTGGCGGGCACTCGCTGCACGTGGTCTGCGACCTGACCGTCGCCAGCCGTCAGCACGCCCGGTTCAAGCAGACCGACCTCGACGTCGCCTCCTTCGACGGTGGGTTCGGCTCGGCCTACCTGGCCAAGCAGGTGGGGCAGAAGTTCGCCCGCGAGATCTTCTTCCTCGGCGACGTCTACACCGCCGAGGACGCCCACCGCATGGGCATGGTGAACGCGGTCGTCGACCACGCCGAGCTCGAGGCGACGGCGCTGGAGTGGGCGGCACGCATCACCGCCAAGTCCCCGACAGCGCTGAGGATGCTGAAGTTCGCGCTGAACGCCACCGACGACGGGTTGGTCGGCCAGCAGGTGTTCGCGGGGGAGGCCACCCGGCTGGCCTACATGACCGACGAGGCGGCGGAGGGACGGGACAGCTTCCTCGACAAGCGCGATCCCGACTGGTCGCCGTTCCCGTACCACTACTGATGCCCCCCTTCCTCGAGGCCGCCCGACCCCGCACCCTGCCGGCGGCGGTCGCCCCCGTCGTGGTCGGGACTTTCGCCGCGGCATCACCGACGCCGGCGCTGAACGTCGGACGGGCCGGTCTCGCGCTGGTCGTCGCCCTGTCGCTGCAGGTCGCGGTGAACTACGCCAACGACTACTTCGACGGGGTGAGGGGGGTGGACACCGAGGACCGCGCCGGGCCACGCCGGGCGGTGGCCAGCGGCCTCATCACACCGTCGGCGATGAAGACGGCGATCGTGCTCGCCCTGC
>PWWI01000038.1 GCA_003561535.1 Nitriliruptoraceae bacterium | reverse complement strand
GTGCTCGGCTACTACCTGCTGGTGTCGATCGGGCGGAACTCCCCCATCGGCCGCGGCTACGAGGCGGTGTTCGGCCAGCCACTGGTGTTCACCTGGCAGGCCGCCGTGGTCGCAGCTGCGGTCGCGAGCCTGCCCTACTGCCTGCGGACCGCGCGGGCGGCGATCACCGCGATCGACGCGGGCTACGAGGAGGCCGCCCGGGTCGCCGGGCTCCACGGTGCCCGCCTGGCCTTCACGGTCACACTGCCGCTGGCGGGCCGCGGCATCGTCGCGGGCATCTCCCTGGCCTTCGCCCGGGCGCTCGGTGACTTCGGCACCACCATCATGGTCGCCGGCAACATCCCGGGACGGACCCAGACCATGCCGATCGCGGTCTACGACCGGGTCCAGGCCTTCGACTACGCCACCGCGGGCATGCTGGCTGCGGTGCTGTCCTTCGTGGCGATCGTCGTGCTGCTGGCCGTTCGGCGGCTGGAACGGTCGGCGCTGTGAGCCTCGAGGTGGACGTCCGCGCCCGCGTCGGGGAGTTCGGCCTCCGCGCCGACTTCCGCCTGCCGCCGGGCCTGACCGTGCTGTTCGGACCGTCGGGCTCCGGCAAGACCCGGCTGCTGCGGCTGCTGGCCGGCCTGGACCGTCCCGAAGCGGGCAGGGTCGGCCTGGACGGCGAGGTGTTCGACGAGGTGGTGGCCAGGGTCCACGTCGCACCGCACGAACGTCGGATCGGGATGGTGTTCCAGGAGCCCTACCTGCTGCCGCACCGCTCGGTGCTCGCCAACGTCGCCCTCGCCGTCCGCGAGGGTGACCGGCCGGAGCGCAGGGCCCGCGCCGAGGCGCTGCTCGCGCAGGTCGACGCGACCCCCTTCGCGCAGCGCCGGCCGGCCCAGCTGTCGGGTGGGCAGCGCCAGCGGGTCGCGCTGGCCCGTGCGATGGCCGGCGAGCCGCGGCTGCTGCTGCTCGACGAACCCTTCAACGCGCTCGACGTGCCCGTGCGGCTCCTGCTCCGCCGGCTGGTCCGTGAGCTCGTCGACCGGGCCGGGGTTCCGACGCTGTTCGTCACCCACGACCTCGACGAGCTCCGGTTCCTCGCGGATCACGTACTGCTGGCCGATGACGGCGACATCACCACGCTCACGGATGTGGCGACCGCCGTGGCCCGGCTCGACGGCAGGCGGGGCACGTCCCGGGAGTGACCCGGTCGTGAGCGTGCACGGGGGGTGTAGCCACCCACACCTCCGGACGGGTGCCCGCTCCCTGGCCTCGTCGGTACCCGTGGCCGAGGCTGCCCATGAGCTCACGATGTCCCGACGGTGGAGGTTCGCGGTGGCGGGTCGCACCCAGCTGCTGCCAGCGCAGGTCCACGGCGACGTCGCGCCCGGCTTCGGACCGGTCGCCGACACCTTCCGCGCACAGCTCACGCAGCGACAGGCGATCGGCGCCGCCTGCGCGGTGGAGCGCGACGGCGAGGTCGTGGTGGACCTGTGGGGCGGCCAGCGCGACGGGAGCCGGGGCCTGCCCTGGGAGCGTGACACGCTCGTGCCGGTCTTCTCGACCACCAAGGGCATGGCATCCATGGCGCTCGCGGTGGCGCACAGCCGCGGGCACCTCGACCTGGACGAGCGTGTCGCCGCCTACTGGCCCGAGTTCGCGCAGCACGGCAAGGAGCAGGTCACCGTCCGGCAGCTGCTCTCACACCAGGCCGGCCTCGCCGCGCTCGACGAGCCGATCGGTGCCGAGCTCCTCGCCGACCCGGAGGCGCTGGCCGTCCGGTTGGCGCGCCAGGCTCCGCTGTGGGAACCAGGATCGCGCCAGGGGTACCACGCCGTCACCCTCGGCTTCTACGAGAGCGAGTTGCTCCGTCGAGCTGATCCCGAGGGCCGCAGCATCGGCCGCGCCTTCGCGGAGGACGTCGCGGCGCCGCTCGGGATCGACTTCCACATCGGTCTCCCCGACCACGTCGATGACGGCCGGCTCGCGAGGTTCCACGGTGTGCACCCCGCCCGGGGGGTCCTCCACGTCGGCGCCGCACCGCGGAAGCTGCTCGTGGCGTTGTGCAACCCTCGGAGCCTCACCTTCCGGGCGTTCATGGCCATCCCGATCGCGCGGCATCCGGAGCGGATCAACGACCGTCGCCTCCTTCGCCACGAACTCGCCTCCTTCGGTGGTGTCGGCAACGCCCGGGGGATCGCCCGTGCCTTCGGTGAGTTCGCGACGGGCGGCCGGCGGCTGGGGCTGCGTCCTGCGACCCTGGCGGCGCTGGAAGCACCCGCCGTGCCGCCCCCGGGAGGGCGCTGCGACCTCGTGCTCCACAGCGACATCCCCTTCACCCTCGGCTACGCCCGCTCCTTCCCCGGCTTCCCGCTCGGCACGGACCAGCGCAGCTACGCGATGGCCGGCGCAGGTGGCTCCATCGGGATGGCGGATCCCGCCCTCGGGGTCGGCTTCGCCTACACCCCCAACCGCATGGGCTTCGGCAGCCCGACCGACCCGAGGGAGGTCGAGCTGCGCGATGCGCTGTACCGGTGCCTGGGCGGGCCCCGGCAGGATCCCAAGGCAGTGCGGGAGCACCGCACGGCCGTCAGGTGACCCGGGGCGGCGGGACCCCTCGCGAGGCCGGTGACATCGGACGGCCCCCGAGTAGGCTCCCGCCATGGCGCTGCGACTGGTCCTGGCTGAGGACAGCTTCCTGATCCGCGAGGGTCTCGCCGCGCTGCTCGCTGGCGACCCGGAGCTGGAACTGGTCACGGGCGTCGGCTCGCTGCCCGCCCTGCTGGAGGCGGTCGAAGCGGTCGGGCCCGACGTCGTCCTCACCGACATCCGGATGCCCCCGACCGAGACGGACGAGGGGATCCGGGCTGCCGAGGAGCTCGCGACCACCCACCCGCACATCGGGGTGGTGGTGCTCTCCCAGCACATCGAGCCGGACTACGCGCTGCGGCTGTTCGACGGCGGGTCCCAGGG
>PWWI01000174.1 GCA_003561535.1 Nitriliruptoraceae bacterium | reverse complement strand
GGCGCAGCGCGTCGGCTTCCTGCCGCAGGTGCGACCCGCGCTGCGGCACGTCACCGTCCGCGAGCTCGTGGCGCGCGGGCGCCATCCGCACCAGCGCTTCGGCTGGGTGGAATCGCGCGAGGACCGCGATCACGTCGATCGGGCGCTCGCGATCCTGGGGCTCGAGCCGTTCGCCGACCGCGACGTCGCGGCGCTCTCTGGCGGGGAGCTCCAACGCGCCTGGCTGGGGGTCGTCGTCGCGCAGGATCCCCAGATCGTGCTCCTCGACGAGCCCGTCACCTTCCTCGACCTACGGCACCAGTGGAGCCTGCTCGAGTTCCTCCACGACCTCTCGGCGCTCCGCGGCAAGACGATCGTGGCGGTCTTCCACGACGTCAACCACGGCCTGGCGGTGGCCGACACCGCCTATCTCATGCACGAGGGCCACGTCGTCCGCCACGGTCACCCCAACGACGTGGTCACCGGCAGCAGCATCGCCGACGTCTTCGGCATCTTCGCCGACGTCTGGCGCTCGCGCGACGGCCGCAGCGCGTTCGTCGTGCCCGACGGCTGCCGCAGTTGCCGCCGCCACTTCCGGCAGGGCTTCGGCCCAGAAAGGGACGCACGATCATGATCGATGCCCACGCCACCGCACGCTCGACGCATCGCACGCGCGCACGCACCACCCGGATGGTGGGGTTGGCGCTGGCCCTGACCATGTCGCTGGCCATCGTCGCCCAGGCGCAGACCACCACCGTGACCGACCACGTCGGGCGCGAGGTCGCCGTGCCCGACGCGCCGCAGCGGGTGCTGCCGCTGCACCGCACGTTCGCCGAGGACCTCGCGGTGCTCGGCGTCACGGGCGTGGGCCGCGTCGAGGAGTACCAGCATCGCGAGGAGGCGCTCGCCTGGCCCAGCATCGGACGGGAGCGAGCCCCGGACCTCGAGGCCGTCTACGCTGCCCAGCCCGACCTGATCCTGGCGAACGCACGCATGCACCTCGACATCCTCGACGCCCTCGAACTCAGCGGCGCTGCGGTGTACTTCATCGACCCGAGCGAGACCGACGACGACCCGCTGCGCACGCGCATCGCGCTCATCGCCAGCCTGGTCGGCCGCGACGCGGCTTTCGCCGCGTACGACGCCGAGCTCGAAGCGACCACCGAGCGGCTCCGCAGCCAGGTCGAGGCCTGCGGGCACGCCCGGGTCGCGATCGTCCAGGGCGGCGCCGAGAGCGTCCTGGCGGCGCAACCGACGGGCATGTACCACGGCCTGCTGTCGCGCCTCGGGCTCGAGAACGTCGTCCCGTCCGGCCTCCCCGGCGCAGGTCGCTCCACCTGGGTTGCCTTCGACATCGAGGCGATCGTCGCCGCCGATCCCGACCTGGTGCTCGTCCGCGCCGCCGGCAGCGGTGAAACGCCCGGCGCCCTGCTCGAGCACTACACGACCGCCCCCGAATGGCAGGCCGTGCCCGCCATCCGCGCCGGACGCCTGGCGATCCTCCCCGGCCGCGTCAACCCCGGCATGATCAGCGACCTCGACGCGCTCGCGCTCACCGCCGACGTCGTCTGCGCCGTTCCGAGCGAGTAGCCCCAGCGTGACGACGGCCGGGGTCCGCAGCGCCATCCTGGCCGCCACCGGCCTCGCCCTGGCCGGCGCCGTGGTCGTGGCCGCCGGGTCGGGCACGCTGCGGTTCGCGCCCGCCGAGGTGACGGCGGCCCTCTTTGGCACGGGCACCGACCCCGTCGCCGAGCAGGTGGTCCGCAACATCCGCCTCCCGCGCGTCCTGGTGGCGATCGTGGTCGGGATGCAGATGGCGCTCGCCGGCACGCTGCTGCAAGGCGTGCTGCGCAACCCGCTGGCTGCACCCAACATCATCGGCGTCAATGCCGGCGCCGGCCTGTTCGCGGTCGCCATCATGGTGCTCGCCCCCGGGGCGTTCAGTTGGGTGCCTCCAGCAGCGTTCCTGGGCGCGCTCGTCGCCGCCGCGCTCGTCTACGCGCTCGGCTCCGGCATCGGCGGCTTCCACGCGGCGACCGTACAGATCGTCCTCGCGGGCGTCGCGGTGTCGGCCTTCTTCAGCGCCGCCACCTCGGGGCTGATGATCGCCTACAGCGACGACCTCGTCATCACCTACGCCTGGCTCGTCGGCGGGCTCTCCGGTCGCGGTTGGAGCTACCTGGCGCTGGTGTGGCCGTACACGCTCGTCGGCACCATGACCGCGCTCGTGCTGGCCCCCGCGCTCAACCTGTTCGCGCTCGGCGAGGAGGTCGGCCGCAGCCTCGGCCTCGCCGCCGGGCGCTACCGGGCGCTGGCGATCTTCACCGCCGCACTCCTCGCCGGCAGCGCCGTCGCGGTCGCCGGCACCGTCGGCTTCGTCGGCCTCATCGCCCCCCACGCCGCGCGCCTGCTCGTGCGCGACGACTACCGCGTCCTCATGCCACTCGCCGCGCTGCTCGGCGCGCTGCTCATGGTCCTCGCAGACACCGCGGCGCGCACGGCGTTCCAGCCCGTCGAGCTACCGGTCGGGGTGCTGACCGCCGCCTTGGGTGCGCCCTTCTTCCTGGTGCTGCTGCGCCGCGCGCGCTAGGCCGCGTCGCGCCGCCTCGTGAGGCGGCGCCTCGTGAGGCGCTGCCTCGTGAGGCGCAGCATGAACAGGATGCCGACGACGAGGACGAGTGACTGGTGGATCCACCACCTCGCCTGCGGGGCACCCGGAAGCATCACCAGGGTCGGGAAAAGCGCGATGTAGGCGTTGTACGCGCCGTGCGCCACCAGACCCGACAGCGGCCGGCCGCCCGACGCCTTGAGCACCCACGAGAAGAAGAACGAAAGCCCGATCGTCCCCATGGTGAACGCGATGAGCGGCATGTGTTCCTGCGACGAACCGGGCACGAACCACAGCGGGAGGTGCCACAGCGCCCAGACGAGTCCCAGCACGACGTTCCCACCCCAGAGGCCGTACCGCCCCTCGAGCGGC
>PWWI01000137.1 GCA_003561535.1 Nitriliruptoraceae bacterium | reverse complement strand
TGTCGCCGGTCTGGGTGGTGCAGACTTTATGGGCAACAATGAAGCGGCTGTAATCATCCATAATGGAGACCAGGTAGAAACGCCCTTCTTTTTTGAGGCGGTAAAACATTATATCCATCTGTTGTGCGCAGTCACCGGCCCATACAGGATTTCCTATTTTGGCAGTTGACATGTTAAACTTTGAACTACTGCCAGAGAGGAAGTGAACTTTTGCAGACCTGCGCCAGCCTTACCCTTGAAGAGGCATTGAAGCTCACTTTGACTTGTGCCGAACAGGCCGCTTATGGAACGGTTAGCATCAATAGTTTTCGTGGTAACCTTTCTACGTTCATAAAATGGTGTAAAAGCAAAGGGGTAAGCGATGTTCAAGGTGTTGATCTTGCCCTGCTAAAAACCCACTTTATGGCCCTAAAAGAGCAACAGCTATCCGGATATACGATCAAAGCCAGGAAAAGAAGTCTCAACTATTTATTTGATTGCCTGGTCGAAAAGGAAATTGTAGCAGAAAACCCTCTAAGCCATCTGATGATAAAACCACGGTTAACAAATAAAGTATGGGATATACTGACCCTAAATGAGATGGGTATGCTTTTAGAGGGAGCAGAAAAAAAGCATCATCATGCGTCACCTAAACAAAAACTGACCACCTTCCGGGATAAACTGATCCTCAAACTAATGCTTTCCACCGGTATGCGCTCCTGTGAATTGTCAGCATTAAAAGTTAAAGATGTAAACTTACAGGAAAATACGCTTCATATCCGTGGCAAAGGCAGCAACTGGTATATCAAAAGAAACCGCATCGCCTTCATTGATGAAAAGAATCTATCTTGCGAACTTTCGATTCTTTGCTCTGGAGCACAACCAGACGCTTACCTTTTTACTACCAACAGAGACGGCCGTTTAAAAGAAACCAGTATATATGGCATTATCAAAAAGCTTGGTCTTTTTGCCGGTTTAAAGAAAAATGTTACCCCGCACCTTTTAAGGCATAGTTTCTGCACTTTCTTAATCGGGCAGGGCGCTGACGCCTTCAGCGTTCAGCGCCTGATGGGCCACTGGCAGGTTCAGACAACATTAAAATTTTATCTGCATCTGACCCCGCAAGAAGTTAAGGATGATTGGCGAAAGTTTAGTCCCCTGGCCGGAGGTGAGTTATCTTGACAACCCTCAAAGATGCTCTGTCCGGATTTGAAACCTATCTTTCAGAAAAAGGTTATTCTGAATTAAGCCGCAAGGTTTACCTGCGCTATATGCGCAACCGCTTTGCGCTTGATCTTTTCCCGCTTCTACCTTTTAAGAACATTTTTGGCTACCACGGCAATCTTCATTTCCTAACCATGGGGGATTACTTAAAGCATTTCCCCAAAGATTACCCCCGGCAAGATTATGTATTATCGCTAAAGATTGAAGCTTTGGAACATCGTGTGATCAGGATATTCTGGGAAAAATCATCTGCCGGTAAAGCGCCTCGCTGCTTGATCCGCTATCTGCAAGAAGGAGGCTACTTATCGCAACCGGTCATTGTCAGGCAAAAGCCGAAATGGAAGCGAGAAGCTGAGAATCTGGCAGCAGCTGCAAGCTTTTACCCGCAAACGCTTAAAGAAGGGTTTGCCTGCTATTTAAACCACCTGATTAACGCGCAAAATGCTACCGAGCAGGGTCTTTACAGCCGGTATCATCAGCTGAAGGCGGCTTTGCAATGGTTTGCCGGACAACAAGCGCAGCTCTTAAGTGAAGTAAACCAAGAACTGGTCATGCGTTTTTTAGACTATCGCCGTTATGAGCGAGATAACAATCAGGCAACTTTACATCATGCCGCAACTGCTCTAAAAGCGATGTTTACCTTTTTTTATCTCTACGGGTTCCTGCCTGAAAACCCGCTTGGCTCCCTTAGAATTAAAAAACATGATCTTGTTTACACAAAAAATGTGCCCACACCTTTGGAGATGCAGGCCCTGCTTAAATCTGCGCAGCTTAACGTAAGCAAAGAACAGGGCCAGGGGCGGGGTTCGGACAGAGGAAACTATTTTGGGCTTTAAGAAACCGGGCAATCATCTATCTGTTGTGTACAACCGGAATCCGCTCCGGCGAACTGCTTGCGTTGACTGTGGAGCTAATCGATTATGCCAGGGGATGTTTAAAAGTTTACGGCAAAGGCAATAGCAGATATGCGAAAAAAGTGCGGCTTGTTTTTTTAGAAGATGAAGCTACTGTTGATGCCTTAGCTGAGTATCTGAATTATCGGCCTGTCAGTTACGGTCCTACTCTTTTTTTAACTGCCAACGGTTTGCCCCTAAATGCGCTTGCTTTACGAAGAGTTGTTGCTAAAATCGCTTGCCAAGCAGGATTAAAAAACAGCTATACGCCTCACAATTTTAGAGCAGGTTTTGCCGGTTTGATGGTTAGTCAGGGTATTGATCCTTTAACTTTAAAGGAGCTGATGGGCCATGATTCTCTTGAAACAACCCTTAAATACTACGTATCACTTGAAGAAGACCAGCTGCGCCAAGTTTGGAAACAGTGTAATCCTTTATGTCATCTGTTTGGGGGTGAAACAGATGACTGCTAGCTTGGAAAAGTTAAGCGCTGAGTTCCTTTGCTTCATGGATCTTGAGCAAAACTGCGCTCAAAACACCCTTAAATCTTACCGCTTGAGTCTTAACGAGTTTTGCGGTTGGTTATTGGAACAGGAAGCAGAGGTCTTATCTAACCAGATTATTCAAGAGTATGTTTACTACCTGCACTCTGCAAAAAGTAACTCAGCAAATACTATTGCTCACAAGCTTGCCACGTTAAAATCATTTTTTACCTACCTTTGCGCTAAAAACATTGAAGTCCCAAGGCTTACCACTAATTACAAAAAGATTAAATCTAAAGTTGAAGCGCTTTCAAAAGATGAACTCATGCTTTTACTGAAAGCAGCAACAGAAAAATGTGAGCAGGTTAAAGAGGCCTTGATCAATGCTTCAGGGAAAACAGCCCTGCTAAAAAAAC
>PWWI01000227.1 GCA_003561535.1 Nitriliruptoraceae bacterium | reverse complement strand
TCGACACCCTGGCCAAGATCGCCGACAAGCTGATGACCTTCAAGTACGTGGTCAAGAACACCGGGGCCGCGGCCGGCAAGACCGTGACCTTCATGCCCAAGCCCATCTTCGGTGACAACGGCTCGGGGATGCACACCCACCAGTCGCTGTGGAAGGACGGCGAGCCGCTGTTCTTCGACGAGTCGGGTTACGGGCAACTGTCGGACACGGCCCGCTGGTACATCGGCGGCCTGCTGGCGCACGCGAAGTCGATCCTCGCGTTCACCAACCCGACCACCAACTCCTACCGCCGGCTCGTGCCGGGCTACGAGGCACCGGTCAACCTGGTGTACTCGGCCCGGAACCGCTCGGCGGCGGTGCGTATCCCGATCTCGGGTGAGTCCCCCAAGGCCAAGCGCATCGAGTTCCGGGTCCCGGACCCGTCCTCCAACCCCTACCTCGCCTTCGCGGCGATGATGATGGCCGGGGTCGACGGGGTGAAGAACCGCATCGAGCCCCCGGACCCGGTCGACAAGGACATCTACGACCTGCCGCCTGAGGAGCTGTTGAACCTCCCGGCCGTGCCGCGATCGCTGGAGGAGGCCCTCGACGGCCTCGCCAATGACCACGAGTTCCTGCTCGAGGGTGATGTCTTCACCGAGGACCTCATCGAGACGTGGATCACGTACAAGCTGGAGAACGAGGTCGCCCAGGTGGCACTGCGACCCCACCCGCACGAGTTCGAGCTGTACTTCGACATCTGAGCCACGCTCCACGCACCACCCTGGGGGCCGGCGACCGCGATCTGCGGCGCCGGCCCTCCGGCGTGCGCGGCGCCGGACGGCGTTGCTCGCGCACCGTGGCAGGACCTGTCCCCGCTGAGGTGCGCGAGCAACCGGCCGGCGAGCTCCCACCGCCCGCGTGATCGCCCGGCGCCGGCCGGCGAGTTCCCGCCGTCCGCGTGACCGCCCGGGGCACGCCTCCACCCACGCTACGGTTCCCGCCCATGGAGGTGACCCGGGCCGGTGCCTAGGCACGCTGGCTGGCTGCGTGGAGGCTGTGAGGTCCCGACGCCCACTCTGGGATCGATGACGCCTCCGCGCCGACCGCAAGGTCCGCGCCGGTCACCACCTCCACCGCGCGGAGCAGCTCGGCAAGGACCGGGTCCGCCAAGCGTGACCCGCTGACCGCCCGCTGCTCCCTGCGCACCCGACCACCACCCCCCCAGGCTGACGGACAGGAGCGAGACCGTGCTGACCGATCTGCCCCTCGCCGAGCTCGAGCGGTACCGACCCCACGTCGAGGAACCCGCTGACTTCGCCGCCTTCTGGGCCGACCAGCTCACCCAGGCGCGCACCTACCACCTCGACGTTCAGACCGCCCAGGTCAGCACCCCGCTGCGGACCGTGGAGGTGCACGACCTCCGCTTCCCCGGCTACGGCGGGACGCCCGTCGCTGCGTGGCTGCTGCTGCCCGCCCACCGGGAGGGCCCCCTGCCGGCCATCGTCGAGTTCGCGAGCTACGGCGGCGGTCGGGGGCTGCCCCACGACCGGCTGGTGTGGTCCGCCGCCGGCTACGCCCACCTGATCATGGACAGCCGGGGCCAGGGCTCGAGCTCGAACGAGGGCGTGACGGCCGACCCGCAGGACCTCGGCTACCCCTCGGCTCCGGGCTACCTCACCCGGGGCATCCTCGACCCGGCGACCGCCTACCTCACGCGACTGTTCGTGGACGCCGCCAGGGCCGTCGAGGTCGCCCGCGGGCTGGAGGTGGTCGATCCGGAGCGCATCGGGGTCGCCGGGGTCAGCCAGGGAGGCGGCCTCGCGCTGGCCGCGGCCCACCTGGCGGCACCGGTGTCGGCGGTCATGGCCGCGGTCCCCTTCCTGGCCCACATCCGCCGGGCCGTCGACCTGACCGACGAGGAGCCCTACGCGGAGCTGATCAGCTACTGCACGACCCACCCCGACCAGGTCCCCGAGGTGTTCGCGACGCTGGCCTACCACGACGTCGTCAACCATGCCCGCCGACTGCGCGCTCCGACCCTGATCACGGCCGGGCTGGCCGACGCGATCTGCCCACCGTCGACGGTCTACGCCGTCGCCAACCATCACGGTGGGGACGTGACCGTCCTGGCCTACCCCTTCGATGGACACGACGGCGGCGGGTCCCACCGGGTGCGCCAGGAGCTCGCCTTCGCCGCCACCCACCTGCGGCCATGAGTCGGTCCGGGCCGTGTCAGCCGCCCTCGGCGGCGCGGTCCCGGGTGGCCCAGCGCAGCCAGCCGCCCGCGACACCGACCAGCACGGCTCCGATGCCCACGACGGGACCGGCCAGCTGCTGCAGGCCGAGGAGGTGGTCCAGCGAGTAGGCGCCGGGGCCGGTCACCGCGACGGCGGCCGCGACGACGATCAGGTAGCCGTTCAGTTCCCAGCCCTTGTTCACCGACCAGAACCCGGCTTCCGCGTTGTTCACCAGCGCGGCGGTGGTCATCGTGCCGGCCATCGCCGCCGCGGCCAGCGGCGTGAGCAGACCGGCCGCCAGGCCGAGCCCACCCGCGACCTCCCCAGCGCCCGCCATCAGGGCGGCGCTGCGGCCGTTGCCGAAGCCGAGGGACGCGAACCAGCCCGCGGTGCCGTCCAGCCCCCCGCCGCCGAACCACCCGAGGAGCTTCTGGAAGCCGTGGAGGGCGAAGGTCACCCCGACCAGCACGCGGAGGAGGAGCAACCCGGCGTCGACGTCGGGGCCGGTCAGGACGTCCATGTCAGTGGCTCCAGGTCGGCGATGGTGAGGGACTCGACGATCCGGTCGGCGTGCCCGAGCGCAGCGGCGGGCACGTGGCCCCGCAGCACGGCGATGGTGTGCATGCCGGCGGCTCGCGCGCTCGCCACGCCGACCTCGGTGTCCTCGACGGCGCGGCAGTGACGTGCCGTCACCGACATCTTCGCGGCTGCCAGCAGGTACGGCTCGGGATGCGGCTTGTGCTGCTGCACGTCCTCGGCGCCGACGATCGCCGTCACCAGGTCGGTGAGGTCCGCACGCTCCAGCACCCGGTGCACGTGGGCCCGGGTGGAGGAGGAGGCCACCGCCACGGGGAGCCCTCCCGCCGCGACGGCTCGCAGCACCTCGACGGCGTCGTCGAACAGCCGCAACTCCGAGGCGAAGCGCTCCTGGAACCTGGCCCGCACCCGCTGCCGGAAGGCCGCAGGATCCCCCAGGTCCACTCGGGTGGCGAAGTGGGCGAAGGTCGCCGCGTAGGGCCGGCCGACCGTCGCGAGCCGGTCCTCGGAGGTCGGCTCGTACCCGAGCACGCCCAGGACGTCAGCCCATGCCCGATCCGAGATCGGCTCGGTGTCGGCCAGGGTGCCGTCACAGTCGAACACGACCGCCTCACCCGGGACCGCGACCGTCACCCGGCGTCCGTCGAACCGAGCCGGTCGGCGCCCGGGTCCAGCGGCCCGGGGCCGGCCAGGTCGAGCACCACGTCACTGACGACCTGCGGTGCCTCCTCGTGGACGAGGTGGCCCACCCCGGGGATGGCGACGAGCCGGGCATCGAGGTCGTGGGCGACCCGGCCGGCGAGGTGGAAGGGGGTGACCCGGTCCTCCTCGCCCCAGATGACCGCGGCCGGGACCCGCAGCCGGTTCGGCTCTCGCGGTGAGGTGAGGAAGCGGACCCGCCGGCGCACCTTCCTGATGCCCCAGTCCACCAGCGCCTTGCGTGACAACGTGCGGTAGTAGGCCAGCCAGGCGGCGGGGTCCACGGTCACCGCGTCGGCGTAGCGATCCATCGCGGCCTCGTCGAAGGGGGTCTGGACCACGGCCGAGTAGCGGATCGCCGCCCTGGTCAACGGACGCCCGGCGAGCTTGAACGCCAGCTGGGGTGCCAGTGGCAGGTTGAACAGGGGGACGTGCCACGAGACGGTCAGATCGAGCTGGCGGAAGGGGGAGGACGCGACGACCAGAGCCTGCACCCGGCCGGGATGCCGGAAGGCGGTCGCCAGCGAGATGGCGCCACCCCAGTCGTGGCCGACCAGCACCGCCTTGCGCGCGTGGAGGTTGGGGATCAGTTGCGCGATCTCGTCAGCAAGGGTGGCGGGGTCGTAGCCGGTGCGGGGGGTGTCGGACCGACCGAAGCCCTTCAGGTCGGGACAGACGACGCGGTAGCCGGCCGCCGCCAGTCGCGGCGCCACCGCGGCCCAGCTGGACCCGTCCTGAGGCCAGCCGTGGAGCAGCAGGGCGAGGTCGTCCCCAGGTTCCTCCGGATCGCCGCCCACGACCTCCCCGCCCCTACCGACGGGCTCGCGCCACTGGGGGGATCCGAACGCGCGGACGTAGAACCGGGTATCGCCTCCCCGTACGTAGCCCTCACGCCACACCGGCAACACCTCCTGGCGGCCACAGCCTATGACCTGGACCACCGCGGGCTTGCACCGACCGGCACGTTGGCCACCTACAGGCCGTAGAACTCCCGCTCGCAGACCGCCCGAACGTGGCGGGCGTGGCGGCGACGGTCCTCCTCGAGCTCCTGCCAGCCACCTCGCCCGTAGCCCATCGCCCGCGCCAGGGTCTCGAGCTGGAGCTGCGAGGACGGCAGGACGTCGACGTCACGGTGTCGACGCAGGTACATCCGGTTGCGCAGCTCGGACAGGAACCGGTACCCACTCCGCAGCCAGTCGGCGTCGCGGTGCTCGAGGAGACCGGCATCCTGCAGCCGGTCGATCGCCCCCATGGTGGCGGTGGTCCTCAGGCCGGGATCGGCGCCCCCGTGCTGCTGGAGCTTGAGCTGCGCGGTCCACTCGACGTCGGACAGGCCTCCGGGGCCGAGCTTGAGGTGGCGCTCGGGGGCGGTCCGACGCGGGATCCGCTCCTTCTCCAGCCGCGCCTTCATCCGCCGCATCGGCACCGCGACCTGGCTCGGGTCCGCGGGGTAGGCGTGCCGCTCGGCCACGGCGGCCAGACGCCGTCCGAGGTCACGATCGCCGGCGACGGGGCGGGCCCTGAGCAGCGACTGGTGCTCCCAGGGATCCGCCCATCGTTCCCAGTAGGACAGGTAGGAGTCGAAGGACCGCGACAACGGCCCGCTGCGACCCTCGGGACGCAGGTCCGCATCGACCTCGAAGGCGGTGCCCTCGGAGGTGATCGCCGACAGCGACCGCATCACGTTGCCGGCGATCTCCAGCGCCAGCTTCGTCGCCTCCTGCGGGTCGGCGCCGTCGGCCACCTCGTGCACGAACAACACGTCGAGGTCGGAGACGTAGTGCAACTCCCGCCCGCCGAGCTTGCCCATCCCGATGATCGCGATACCGACGGGAAGCTCGTCGGGGCCGGACAGGTCCCTGGCCCGGGCCTGTCGGCGGAGCTCGTCACGTAACGCACCGGTCAGGCAGGCCTCCCCCAGCGCCGTGAGCTCCTCGCCCACGCCACCGACGGTCGTGCCCCCGGACAGGTCCCTGAGCACGATCCGCAGCAGCTCGTGACGCTTGAACCGCCGCAGCGCCGCGGTGGTGTCCTGCCAGTGCAGCCGACCGACCGCGAGCTTCACGAGCTCGTCGCGGGTCCGCGGCTGCTCGCGCACCCGGGCGTCACGCAGCCAGTCCACCCCCTGGGGTTGGCTGACCAGCAGCTCCCCGGCCACCGGGCTGGTCCCGAGCACCCGCCCGACCAGGTCGGCCGAGTCAGGGTGGTCGCGCAGGTAGGCCAGCAGCTGGCTGGAGTCCCCCAGGCTCTCCACGAGCCGCCGGAAGGCGGTCAGCCCCGCGTCGGGGTCGGGGGTGTCCTGGAGCACCTGGAGCACCGCTGGCAGGACCGCCCGCACGGTCCTGGCGCGCCGCGAGACCCCACCGGTCATCGAGCCGATGTCGCGCAGCGCGGTGGCCGCCTGCCGGAAGCCGATCGCGCGCAGGCGCTCGATCGCCGCCTCCTCCCCCATCGCGCTGATCTCTCCCGGCACGCTCACCCCCGCGGCACGGGCGGGAACGCTGGCGTGGATCTCCAGCAGGGGCCGGTAGAACAGCCGCGCGTGCAACACCGAGACCTCGTGCTGGACCCGAGACAGCTCGGCCAGGAAGGGCTCACGGGCGGCGGCGTCCCCCTCGGCCCGGTAGCCGAGGGTCCGGGCCAGCCACTCCTGTCGCTCGGGGCGGTCGGGGATCGTGTGGGTGCGGCGCTCGTGGGCGAGCTGGAGCCGGTGCTCGACGGTGCGCAGCGTCCGGTAGGCGTCGGCGAAGGCGCTGGCGTCTTCCTCGTCGACGTAGCCGTTGGCAGCGAGCGCCGCCAGGGTCGGCAGGGTGCCCGTCAGCCGCAACGAGCGATCGCCCCGACCGTGGACCAGCTGGAGCAGCTGGACGGTGAACTCGATGTCGCGGATCCCGCCGGGCCCCAGCTTCAGTTGCCGCTCCCCGTGACGACGGACCTCCGGCTTGGCCTCGATACGGCCCTTCATGCGCCGGATCTCCGCGATCACCTCGGGATCGAGGTGCTCGGGCCAGACGTAGGGATCGGCGGCCCGCAGCAGCTCGTCACCGAGCTCGAGGTCACCCGCGACGGGACGGGCCTTGAGCAGCGCCTGGAACTCCCAGGTCTTGGCCCAGCGCTCCCAGTAGGCCTCGAAGGAGGCGACCCGGCGGGACAGGGGCCCGGCCCGCCCCTCGGGCCGGAGCGTGGGGTCCACGTCGTAGGCGCGCCCCATGGTGGTCGAGGCGTTGAGCAGCTCCAGCAGCGTGGTCAGGACCTGCTTGGTCTCACGGGCGGCCGCCTCCTCATCGGCGTCGTCGGCAGGTTCGTGCACGAACACCACGTCCACGTCCGAGACGTAGTTGAGCTCGAGCCCACCGAGCTTGCCCATCCCGATGACCGCGATCCGTGCCGTCGGCGTGTCCCCGGCCACCCGCTGGTGGACGGCCCGGAGCGTGCCGGTCAGGACACCTTCCGCCAGGCGGGCCAACTCAGCGCCGACGTCGTCCAGGGTGGCCTCCCCGGTGAGGTCGCGGCCGGCCAAATCGGCCGTGGCGCGCCGGCGGATGGCCGCGATCCCCGCCGCCTGCTCGTCCAGGTCGTCGCTGGCGGTGACCGCCCCGGCGACGGCATCCGCCGTGAAACCGACCTCGACCTGGTCGAGGGTGCGCAGCGCGTCCACGGCGTCACCGAACCGGCCCAGTAGGTCGCCGAGCGGGCGGGAGGCCCCGGCGACGGCGACGACCCGGCGGAACCAGCCGGCATCGGCACGCACGCGCTCGTACAGCCCCCGGTCGAGGCGGGCCAGCGCCGACACCGATGACAGAGCGTCGTGGGGTGCGGCCGCCTCGGACAGCGCGTCCAGCAGCCCCTGGTCGGGGCGGCCGTCCTCCAGTAGCCCGGAGTCGGCGAGGAGCGGGATCGTCTGGTCGGGCTCCAGCCCGGCGCGGGCGAGCTGGCCCCGAAGGACTCGTTGATCGTCAGCCGCCACCTCGACGCCTACAGCAGCGGGAGGTAACGCTCGAGCTCGAACGCCGTGACGTGCGCGGAGTACTCGTCCCACTCCTGGCGCTTGTTGACCAGGAAGTGGTCGAACAGATGCTCCCCGAGGGTGTCGGCCACCAGCTCCGAGGACTCCATCAGCCGGAGTGCCTCACCGAGGCTGGCCGGGAGCCGCTCGATGCCCTCCGCGGCCCGCTCCGCGTCGGTGAGCTCGAAGGCGTTGTCCTCGCTCTCCTCGGGCAGGACGTACTCCTCCTCGATGCCCTTCAGACCAGCCGCGAGCAGCAGCGCGAAGGTGAGGTAGGGGTTGCAGGCCGGGTCGGGGGCGCGGTACTCGATGCGGCTGGAGGCACCCTTGCGTGGCTTGTGGAGCGGTATGCGGATCAGGGCGCTGCGGTTGGAGTGACCCCAGGTGGCGAACACGGGTGCCTCGCCCGAGGGCAGGGGACCGTGGAGCCTGGCGGCGAGGCGCTTGTAGGAGTTCACCCACTGGTTGGTCACCGCCGTGATCTCCCGCGCGTGCCGGAGCAGGCCTGCGGTGAAGGAGCGGGCGATCGGCGACAGCAGGTAGGGGTCGCTGGGGTCGTGGAAGGCGTTGGTGTCGCCCTCGAACAGCGACAGGTGCAGGTGCATGGCGCTGCCCCAGTGACCCTCCATGGGCTTGGGCATGAAGGAGGCGTAGATCCCGCGCTGCAGCGCGGTCTCCTTGACCACGAGCCGGAAGGTCATGACGTTGTCGGCCATGGTCAGCGCGTCGGCGTAGCGCAGGTCGATCTCGTGCTGGGAGGGCGCGACCTCGTGGTGGGAGAACTCGACACTGATCCCCATCCGCTCCAGGGTGTTGATCGTCTGGCGCCGGAAGTCCTGCTGCACGTCCAAGGGGGTCATGTCGAAGTAGGACCCGTTGTCCAGCGGGGTCGGGTCATCGGGGCCGGCGAAGAGGAAGAACTCCATCTCCGGGTGGATGTAGAAGGTGAAGCCCATCTCGGCCGCCCGTTCGAGCTGCCGCTTGAGCACCATCCTCGGATCGGCGTTGAAGGCCTGGCCGTCGGGGGTGAGGATGTCGCAGAACATGCGCGCCACCCCCTGGGACTCGGGACGCCAGGGCAGGATCTGGAAGGTGGAGGCGTCCGGCACCAGGACCATGTCGGCTTCCTGGACCCGCGCGAAGCCGTCGATCGCCGAGCCGTCGAAGCCCATGCCCTCGCTGAAGGCGTTCTCGAGCTCCGCGGCGGTGATCGCCACGCTCTTGAGGAACCCCAAGACGTCGGTGAACCACAGCCGGATGAAGCGGACGTCCCGCTCCTCGACGGTGCGGAGCACGTACTCCTGCTGCTTGTCCATGAGTCTCATCCTCGAACAACCCCCGGTCGGCGACGGTCGAAGTACGTGTCCGTTGCCGGCACCGAGGTGGCGGTGCCGGCAGCGTAGTGCCCGACACCGCGCAGGTAGGGTCCGGTGCCGGTCGGGTGAGGAGCAGGGGCGTGTGCGACACCGTCGTGGTGGTGGACCGTGCCGCCGTGCGGTTCGCGAAGAACTCCGACCGCGACGCCAACGAAGCCCAGCTCCTCGAGTGGCGGCCGGCAGCGACGCACGCGCCCGGGAGCCAGGTGCGCTGTACCCACCTCGCGGTGCCCCAGGCCGCGCGCACGCACGCGGTGCTGCTGTCGCGGCCCTTCTGGATGTGGGGCGCCGAGATGGGGACGAACGAGCATGGGGTGACCATCGGCAACGAGGCGGTGTTCACCACCGCGCCGCGTCCCGGCACCGGCCTGACGGGCATGGATCTGCTGCGCCTGGCCCTGGAGCGAGCGCGTGACGCAGAGGCGGCCGTGGACACGATCGTCAGCCTGCTCGAGCGCCACGGGCAGGGTGGGCGGTGCGGCTGGGAGGCCCCCACCTTCAGCTACGACTCCAGCTTCCTGGTCGCCGACCGCACCCATGCGTACGTGCTGGAGACCGCCGGGAGCCACTGGGCCGTCGAGGTGGTGCACGCGGGCGTGCGCAGCATCTCCAACGGGCTGACGATCCCCGGCTTCGCCGATGCGCACGCGGACCGGCTGCGCGGGCGGGTGGCCGCCTGCGAGGTCCGCCGCGCACGATCCGCCCGGGTCGCAGCCGGCGAGCAGGGCACTGGCGCCCTGCTCGCCACGCTCCGCGACCACGGCGCCGGACGCAACACGCCGCGCTACCGCCTGCACAACGGTGCGCTTGCCGCGCCCTGCGCCCACCCCGGAGGACTGCTCGCCTCGACGCAGACGACCGCCTCGTGGGCCAGCGAGCTGACCGAGGCCGGTGACCGTCACCTGGCCACCGCCACGGCGGCGCCCTGCACCGCGGTGTTCCTGCCCGTCACGGTCGACCACCCACTCCTCCTGGGACCTGAGCCCCCCGCCGTCACGGACGACGCGAGCTGGTGGTGGAGCCACGAGGCGGTGCATCGGCGCGCCATCCGCGACCCCGGGCGCTGGTTGCCCCGCCTGGCCGCCGATCGGGCACCCGTGGAGCGGGCGGTGCTGGAAGGTGCGATGGACGGTCCGGAGGCCGTTGCGGCGGTGACGGCGTTGCGGGCGCGCTGGCACGCCGCGCTCACCGCCGACCCCATCGCTGACACGCGGCCACCCCTGGTCCGCCGGTACTGGGCGGTCCGTGACCGGGCAGCCACGGGCCAGGTGACCGGACGGCAGCGCTGAAGCGGCCGCAGCGCACGGGGCGCTGCGACCGCGACGAGGCTGGGGGTCGCGGTCCTCGACGGACCTGCGACCCCCACCCTCATCTCAGCCGCCGCAGCGGTCAGCTACGAGCGAGTTCCGGGTACCCGGCGACACCGTGCTCGTGGACGTCGAGCCCGTCGATCTCCTCCTCCTCGGAGACACGCAGCTGGCCGATGGCCTTGAGCGTCCCGAACAGGATCGCCGAGGCGACACCGACCCAGGCGGCGACACCGACGATGCCGATGACCTGCGAGATCAGCAGCTCCGCGCCACCACCGAAGAACAGCCCACCGTCCATGGCGGCGAGGCCGACCCACAGGGTGCCGAGGATGCCGCAGGTGCCGTGGACGCTGATCGCGCCGACCGGGTCGTCGATCTTCAGGGAGTCGAACATCTTGACCGACAGGGCGACCAGGACACCGGCGAGCAGCCCGACCAGGACCGCCATGTTGAACGACACCGCATCCGCGCCGGCCGTGATGCCGACCAGGCCGGCCAGGATGCCGTTGGCGGTCATGGCCACGTCCCACTTGCCGTTGGTCAAGCGGGTGTAGAGGCCCGCGGCCGTGCCGCCGGCGCCGCCGGCCAGGGCGGTGTTGACGATCACGAAGCCGATCAGCTCGCCGTCGAGCTCCAGCACCGAGCCGCCGTTGAAGCCGAACCAGCCGAAGAACAGCAGCAGGGTGCCGAGCGCCCCCAGCGCGATGGAGTGACCGGGGATACCGCGGGCCTTGCCGGTCTTGGGGTCGAACTTGCCGATGCGGGGTCCGAGGAAGGCGGCACCGACCAGCGCGGCCATACCACCGGTCATGTGGACGATCGTGGAGCCGGCGAAGTCGGCGAAGCCGAGTCCGTCGATCCAGCCGCCGCCCCAGGTCCAGGCGCCGACGATCGGGTAGATCAGCCCGGTCATCACGACCGCGACCGTGACGTAGGCGCCGAACTTCATGCGTTCCGCCACGGCGCCGGAGACGATCGTGGCCGCGGTGGCCGCGAACATCGCCTGGAAAGCGAAGTCGATCTCGAGCGTGGCGTCGGGATCGTAGGTGTCCCCGAGGAGGAAGAAGTTGTCCGTGCCGAACAGGCCCGCGACCTGCTCGCCGTACATCAACCCCCAGCCGATCGCGTAGTAGACGAGGATCCCCAGCGAGATCGTCATCAGGTTCTTGCCGATGATGTTCGCGGTGTTCTTCGAGCGGGTGAAGCCCGCCTCGAGCATCGCGAAACCTGCGTGCATGATGAAGACGAGCACCGTCGCCACCATCAGATAGAGCACGATGGTCGCGAGCGCCAGGTCCTCAACGCTG
>PWWI01000054.1 GCA_003561535.1 Nitriliruptoraceae bacterium | reverse complement strand
TCGACGTCCGGCCCGCCGCCGAGTACGCCGCCGGCCACCTCCCCGGGGCGATCTCGATCCCACCCGACCGGCTCGAACTGCTCGACGACCTGCCCGACGACCGCGACATCGTCGCCTACTGTCGCGGCCCCTACTGCGTCTACGCCGACGACGCGGTGCGACGCCTGCAACAGCAGGGACGCCGTGCCGCCCGGCTCGAGGACGGTCTGCCCGAGTGGCGGCACGCCGGAGGCGTCGTCGCCAGCGGCGTCGTCGCCGGCGACGGACCATGACCGACCCCAGCGGCGAGCTGGCCCGCCGGCTGACCCTCACCGACGCGGTCGTGATCGGGCTGGGGGCGATGATCGGGGCGGGGGTGTTCGCCGCACCGGGTCCGGCCGCGGCCGCGGCGGGCAGCTGGCTGCTGGCGAGCCTCGCGCTGGCGGCGCTGGTGGCCTACGCCAACGCGACCTCCTCCGCCCAGCTCGCCGCGCTCTACCCCGAGGCCGGCGGCACCTACGTCTACGCCCGCAAGCGCCTGGGGCCGTACTGGGGCTTCCTCGCCGGCTGGAGCTTCGTCGTCGGGAAGACCGCGAGCCTGGTGGCTATGGCGCTGACCTTCGGGGCGTACCTGTCCGAGGACCTGGCACGACCCGTCGCCATCGGCGCGGTCGTCGCGATGGCCGCGGTGAACTACCGCGGGGTGGAGAAGACCGCCCGGCTCACCCGCGTCATCGTGGCACTCGTGCTCGCCGCCCTGGTTGTGGTGGTGGCCGGTGCGCTGCTCGGCGGGACGGCGAGCACCGCCAACCTCGATGCCGCGCTGCCGGCCGGACCGTTCGGGGTCGTGCAGGCGGCCGGGCTGTTGTTCTTCGCCTTCGCGGGGTACGCACGGCTGGCGACGCTCGGCGAGGAGGTCGTCGATCCCACCACCACCATCCCGCGGGCGATCCCGATCGCGCTCGGGATCGTGGTCGCGGTCTACGCGGTGGTGCTCGGGGCCGTCCTGCTGGCGCTGGGGCCGGCGCAGGTCGCGGCGTCGCCCGCCCCGCTGGCCGACGCGGTCGCGGCAGGACGTTGGGCCGCGCTGACCCCGGCCGTCCGCATCGGCGCCGCGATCGCCGCCGGCGGGGTGCTGCTGTCGCTGCTGGCCGGGATCAGCCGCACCACGCTCTCCATGGCCCGGCGGCGCGAGCTGCCCGGCGTGCTCGATGCGGTGCACCCCACCCACCGGACCCCGCACCGCGCCGAGGCCGCCGTCGCGGTGATCGTCTGCGCCATCCTGCTGGTCGCCGACCTCCGGGAAGCGATCGGGTTCTCGTCCTTCGCGGTGCTGACCTACTACGGCCTGGCCAATGCGTCGGCGTGGCAGCTGACGGCCGACGAGCGGCGCTGGCCCCGGGGGCTGGCCGGACTCGGGGTCGTACTGTGTGCCGTGCTGGCGCTCACGCTTCCTGGCGTGGCCGTCATCGGCGGGCTCGTGCTCCTCGCGGTCGGCTCCCTCGTCTGGCTCACCACCCGGCACCGCCGGCCGGATCCGGACGGGTCCAGGTCCACCTGACCGCGACGATCCTGACGCCACCAGGCGCGACGCACCCAGCGCTCATCCCGCTCGCGAGCCGAACGAGCCAGGTCAGGCGGCTCGCACGGACGCGACACCGTCGCGGCTACCGAGGGGAGAGCGGCTTGAGGCGGTTCTCAGGCTTCGGGGGTATCAGCGCGACCAGCAGCGCGGGAGTGGCCGTGACCAGCAGTGCCACGTTGCCGCCGACGCGGGTGGCCAGGACACCGAACAGGCTCGGCCCGACGATGAACCCCGCCGCGATGGCCACGATGGCCAGGGTGAAGCCGGTGGTGGGGCGATCTCGATAGACGTGCTGGCTCCACATCACCAGCAGGGCGAAGCCGGTCGTGAAGCCCACCCCGAACAGGCCCGCCGACCCGAGGGCCGCGACCGTCGAGCCGGGTGCGATCAGCAGCACGAGGAACGATCCGCTGATCAGGACCAGCATCACTGCCAACGGTCTGCGCACGCCATAGCGGTTGGCGATGCTGCCCCCGAAGGCGCCCACCGCGGCTCCGGCGGTCCCCAGGGCCGCCCACATCGCCGGCCCGATCCAGCTCGCCAGGCCGGCGTCCTGGGCGGTGACCGGGGCGTAGGCGAAGTAGGCACCGCAGGAGATCGATATCCCGTGCGCGACGACCAACATCCGGATCGACCGGGGATTGAGGAACCACCCCAGCCGGGGTCGTCGGTGCCCGGAGACCCGGTCCACACCCTCCGGTGACAGCACCCTGAAGGACGCGACGGCGGCGACCAGCCCGATCGCCGCGAACGCCCACCACACGCTCCGCCAGCGGTCCCCGGCCACCAGCACGAGCCCGCTGGCGACCACCAGCCCGACCGGCGAGCCGGCGTTGACCAGCGCGAGCGCACGCCGTGTCTGCTCCGTGGGAACCTTGTAGGCGACCGCATCCGAGAACGGCGCCCACGCCCCACCGGCGCTCGTGCCCGCGGCGACCACCCCCACCGCCAGCAGGAACGGACCAGGTGCAGAGGCGATCGCGGCCGCGCCGACCGCCAACAACAGACACCCGGAGACCACGGGCACGCGAGGACCGAAACGGGCCGTGAGGACCCCGGTGGCCACGGTGGCCACCAGGTACCCCGCCTGCGCTGCGCTGGCGTAGAAGCCCAGCACGTCCAGGGACAGACCGAACTCCTCCCGGAACCTCGGCACGAACAGCCCGAACGCCTGCCGGCCCAGGGCATAGGTCGCCACCAACGCCAGCATGCCTGCAAGCCCCACGCGGGAACTCTGGCTCAACTGCACGACGATCCTTCCATCCCAGCGGACAGGGTGCACCGGGCCTCCGCCATCCTGCACCGCGCCACACGTTCGGAACCACGTCCGGGAGTTCTCGTCACCAGGCGGCGAGCACCGGACACCGGGCCTCGGCGGCGCTGACGGCGACCACGGCGCTTCGCCAGGACCGTCGCCAGCCGGGGTCGATGCGGGCGCTGCCACAGCTCGTCGCCGGCACCGACAGGAGCTAGCGTGGTCTCACGGACGAGCGGGGTTGGCTGGTGCTCGACTCGGGAAGCTGGGACGCGGTCAAGGACCGGGCTCTCGGGGTCGTGCGGACGGTCGACGGTTGGCTCCCGGATCGGCTGAGTCGACTGGCGCGCCGTTTCGCCGACCGTGAGCTGGTGCTGGTGGCGAGCAGCCTCGCGTTCTACGGGTTGGTGTCGGCCATGCCGTTGCTCCTCATCACGTTCGCTGTCGTCGAGGCCGTCGCCGGTGAGGAGGCGCTGCGCAGCTTCGCGGACCGGGTGGCCGAGCAGGGCCCCGAGGGGTCGGGTCAGTTCCTCGACCAGCTGGTGGAGAGCGGCGGCTCGTTCGGGTTGGTGACCCTGCTGTTCTCCATCTGGCCGGCGACGGCGTACGGCGGTGGCCTGCGTCGCGCCCTCTCGCGGCACTCCGGGGGTGCCGAGTCCGCGGCGGGCCTCAGGGGGCGCCTGCTGGGCCTCAGCATGGTGCTCGTGCTGCCGGTGGTCGTCCTCGGCGGTCTCCCGCTGATGTTCCTGCTCACCACGCTGGCCGGCGACGGACTCGCCGGGAGAGCGCTGGGGTGGACGCTCGCGCTCGTGGCGGTGACGCTGGTTGCGACCGCGCTGGTGACAGCGCTCTACCACACGTTCTCGCCCGAGTCCCTCGGCTTCCGCGAGAGCTTCACGGGCGCGGCGGTCACCGCCGCGGTGACTGCCGTGTTCTCCCTCGGGTTCGTCGTCTACCTCCAACTCGGTGACACCGAGGACCGCTTCGGGGGCGGGGTCATCGCCGTCGTGGGGTTGCTCGGTCTGTGGCTGTTCGCCGTCAACATCCTGCTGCTCGCCGGCTACGAGACCGCCCTCGAGCTCGAGGACGAGCCGGAGGGCCATTGAGAGCGTCGGCACCGGCTCGGACGCGCCCTGACGTCCCACACGGTGGTCGAGACGGTGGTCGAGCCACCCGAACCACCGCCGCGGGTCCCTCCCGCACACCCACTCGCACCGCCACTAGCCGGAGCCGTCGTCGCTCCGGCAGCACCTCCGCCGTCTCCGGGGGGCGCGGGGGCGGTGCGGCTCAGCCCGTCTCGTGCGTGCTCGCCCGCGGGGGCAGGGGCCCGACGACGTACTGGCGCCGGTGCGCGTAGACGATGGAGGTGCGGACGTCGATGACCTCGGGGCGGGCGGTGAGGTGGTCGATGACCAGGCCGTAGAGAGCGTCGGTCTCGGTGACGGCCGCGTGGAGGATGATGTCCTCGTGGCCGGTGACGAGGTAGGCGTCCAGTATCTCGGGAAGGCCGTCGGCGTAGGCCAGGAACGCGTCGATGCGGTCACGGGTCGGCGGCCGGATCCGGACCGAGACCAGGGCCTGGACCTCACGCCCCAGGGCCCGCAGGGACACCTCGGCGTGGTAGCCGGTCAGGACCCCACGGCGGTGGAGGGCGCGGACCCGTTCCAGGGCGGTGGAGGGGGAGACCCCGACACGCCGCGCGAGCTCGCGGTTGGTGATGCTGGCGTCGGCTTGCAGTTCGCGGACCAGCGCCTGGTCGATCGTGTCCATCGGTCGCCTCACTCCCGGGCTGACCGAACATCGTTCGGCCAGCAGGCCCGTAGGGTCTTCGCCACGGTAGCGCCGCGGGCTTGACCCGAACATGGCGAGGTGAGCTTCAGGGGCAGATCGTCGCGACGCCCACCGTCGGAGAGCGGACGCTCGAGGCGGAGTGCTCGTTCGTGCGCCAGCCAGGCACTGTTCCCGAACCGGACATGTCCAAGGTTCGCCGATCGGGACGGAAACCGAACGTCGTACGAACCTTCTGGAGGACTGAGCGTCGTTCTGGATACTGATGCCCACAGCCTCCGACCGATCGGCGCTCAGATGCGGACAGTGACGGCGACCCCCCCGAAGGACAGCTCACAGGCTCAGCGTCTGGAACTGCTCCACCTCCTCGAGCGGTTCGAGACCGCGCAGAGCGACGCTCTGGTGTCGTTGTGCAGGAACGCGGATGACGCGACCCGGCGCCTCGCCGACCGGGGACAGGTTCCCAGCTACCTCGTCGTCGAGCCCCAGGACCCGGCTCCCGTCGTCGAGCGGACGCTACTGGCGGTCCTGCGCCGGCTGTCGAGCGTCCAACGCTGACCTGGGTCGTGCACCTGCCGGCTGTGGCGCTGCCCACGGCCTGACCTGCGGACCACCGGTACCGTCCCGGCCAGGCCAGTCCTCGCCAGGCCTGTGTCCCGCCTGCTCCCGGGAGTGTCCCCCGTGCCGCGACGCCGCGCCCGACGCTCCCGTGCGATGGCCCTCGTCGCCATCACCTGTGCGCTCGTTGCCGTGGGAGCTGTGGGGCTCGCCACCTCACTCGCCGGAGACGTCGAGGTAGCGGCGCCCGATCCGCTGCCTGAGACCGAGCCTGGACGCGCTCCCGAGGCGGACGTCACGGACGTCCCCGACCCCGACCCGCTCGAGGAGGCGCCGGACCCCGCGCCCCCGATCGCCGAAGATGCCGAGGACGAGGGCCGAGCGGCCGAACCGCAGCGCGGCCGGCTGGTCGTGCACCACGTCGGGGACGTCAGCCTCGACCCCGACTACCACCCGACCTTGGGCACGCTCGGCTACGACGCGGTCTGGGACGGCATCCGCGACACGTTCGCGGAGGCGGATCTGGTCCTCGCCAACCTCGAGTGCGCGCCGACCCGCGGTGGTGTCCCGCAGCCCAAGCAGTTCGTGTTCCGCTGCGAACTCGATGCTCTGCCGGCGATGCGCGAGGCCGGCGTCGATGTCGTGAGCCTCGCCAACAACCACAGCGGCGACCACGGGGTCCCTGCGATGGTCGAGGGGGTCGGCAACGTCGAGGCCGCCGGCATCGTCGCGGTCGGTGTCGGGGCGGACGAGGCCGAGGCCTACGCGCCACGGGTCGTCGAGGTGGCCGGGTGGCGCATCGCGATCCTCGGGTTCGGAGGGGTCGTGCCCGAGCCGTCATGGACCGCCCGGGGGGACCTACCCGGCCAGGCGACCGGCTACGACCCCGTCCGGATGGCGGAGGCGGGCGCGCTCGCCCGCGACGAGGCGGACCTCGTGATCGCCACGGTGCACTGGGGGGCGGAAGGTGCGCTCGAACCGCGGCCGGAGGACATCGTCAAAGCCGAGGCGATGATCGCGGCGGGGGCCGATGTCGTGTTCGGTCACCACGCCCACCGACTGCAACCGCTGGAGGAGGTCGACGGTGCACCGGTGTTCTGGAACCTCGGCAACTTCGTGTGGCCGCGGCTGTCCCAAGCCGGGGCGACGACGGCGGTGGCGGAGTGGATCATCGACCCGGACGGCACGGTGACGGCCTGCCTGCTCCCCGCCGAGATCGACGACCGAGGCGTGCCCGCGCCGACGGGCGCACCCCGCGAGTGCCTGTGATACGTCACGTAGCGCACGCGGGCTACGGTGCTTCCCCCCGTAACGAGGAGTTGACCCTGCGCCGGCACACCTTCCCCGCGATCCTGCTCGTGCTGCTGCTCATCGCCGCCTGCGGCGACGCGGACCCGGACGACGGTCCCGACCCGCAGGACCAACAGCGGATCGAGGAGCTCGAGGCGGAGCTGGACCAGCTGCGGGACCGGGTGGACGAGCTCGAGCAGGAGAACGAGGCGCTCGAGGACGAGGTCACCGCGCTCCGCGAGGCCGTCCCCGACGACGACGTGAACGACGACGCCGCAGCGCCGATCGAGTGGCCCGACGAGGTCGCCGACGTGTGGACCGCGGAAGGCCTCATCGACCAGCTCCGCGTCCACCTGCGTGACCCCGAGGCCGAGATGCCGGAGGGCTGGGAGCCGGGCATGACCGCCTGGGCGCCCTTCGAGGTCCCCGACGCGGTCCTCGGCGTCTACGACACCCCTGGCGAGGTGATGGCCGAGCTCGCCGCCGTCGTCGATGCGCCCCTGCTCGGCCGCGACCAGTGGGAGGTGACGATCCGGGTCCTCACCGACGCGGACGATCCGGATCTCGCCTATGGCGCGTTGCTCGGGTGGGGGTTCCTCGACGACTCGGTCGTCGGACGGGACATCCGCATCACCCTGACCCGGACCGACGACCAGCGGTGGGAGCCCGGCGGCGCGGAGCAGCGCCAGCACTGCATGCGGGGCGTCTCCGACGACCAGACCGCCTGCATCTAGGGCGAGCCCGCGTCAGCGTCGGTGGGCCCTAGCTCTGCCCGGCACCGGCCTCGGATCGCCGGCGTCGCCGCTGACCGAGCTCGGGGTCGGCAGCCACGGTGGCGATGTCCTTGCCGTGGTGAGCGTCGTGGACACCGCACCGGCTGCCCAGCGCGCAGACGATCCGACCATCCCGGTGGATCAGCGACACCTCGCAGTCGTTGCTGCACCCGCTGCACTGGAAGGTGTGGGACGCGAACTCGGTTCCGGGCTGGAAGCCGGTGAACCCTCCGCGGGCGTCCCGGCTCAGGGCGAGGAAGGCCGCACCGAGCGCACCGGAGGTCCGCGGGTCGTCGTGGATGCGCACGTCCTGGCCGGTGATCTCCTCGAAGGAGTCGGCCACACCCTCGTTCAGCGCCACGGCGCCGGTGAACATGATGGGCGCCTGCAGCTTGCGCGACCGACAGACGTTGCTGAGGAAGTTCTGGGCCAGCGCACTGCTCATGCCCTTCACGATCCCGCTCGCGGGGTAGCCCGCCTGCTGCTTGGAGACGATGTCCGACTCGGCGAACACCCCGCAGCGTCCCGTGATGTTGACCGCGCAGGGCGCGGAGCGGGCGCAGGAGCCGAGCTCCTCCACGGCGAGACCGAACTCCCGGGCCGCCGAGGTGAGGAACGAGCCCGTGCCCGCCGAGCAGATGCTGTTCATCCCGAACCAGTCGGGGACACCGTTGGCGTCGAGCGAGATGAACTTGCTGTCCTGACCGCCGATCTCGATGATCGAGCGGACGTCGGGGTCGCACAGCATGCAGCCGACGGCCTGACAGCTGATCTCGTCGATCGCCAGCGGGGCGTCGAGTAGCGCCTGAGCGAGCCGGCGCCCCGAGCCCGTCGTCGCGCCACCGACGATCGGGCGGTCCGGGTTGCGCCCCGTGACCTCGGTGAGCACGGTCCTGATCGCGTTCATGGGGTCACGCTGGTTCAGTTCGTACTGCTCGTCGACGATCTCGAGGGTCTCGCCGTCGAGCAGGACGGCCTTGGTGGACGTGCTACCCACGTCGAGACCGAGCCAGGATCCCGGCCGGGTCGTGCGGAGGAACGAGCCGGCCCCTTGCTGACGGAAGCGCGCCATGTTGACCAACGCCTCGGCGCGCGTGATGACGTTCTGCTCGCCGAACTGTTGGTCGAACACGAAGTGGTTCACGCTGATCCCGTAGTCGCTCGCGACCTCGTCGATCAGTACCGACACGGTCGCCTCGGGCATGCACGGGAACGGCATGAGGTGCACGACGGCGTCGAAGCCGGCCAGGGCGTAGTAGATGGTCCAGGTGATGCTCTCCTTGCCGTGCCCGCCCACCCGCTCCTTGGGCAGGTAGTGGTCCGCCTCGCGCTTCGCCCGGTGGTAGAGCTCAGCGTCGACGTCCGGCCGCTGCATGCGACCGACGCACCAGTCCCGCACCTCGGGCCACATGCCGAGGTAGGAGAACCCGGCCGCCCACTTGGCCTTCTTCGCCGCTTCACGTGCGCTGGGGCCTGCTCCGGCATCGAGGAGCTGGTTGAACAGGAACTGCACGAGCGGTAGCGCGTTGTGGACGTAGGCGCCGGCGTCCTCGAGCTTCTTCACCAGCCCGAGGTTCGCGGCGGGCTCGAGGACGGTGTAGATCTCACCGCAGACGCCGACCTTGGGGCGCCCGTCGGCGTCGGCCTGCTCGAGCTTGCGCGCTTGCGCCTCCATGAACGCGAGGTCGCTGGCCCACAGCTTGCGCAGGACCGAACGGACCACCCGGCGGCGGGGTGCTCCGGAGAACCCGCCGAGCACCTCGTCGAGCCAGCCGGTGACGTTCATCGGCTGGAGGGGGGGGATCTTCATCTCGATATCCAGCTGCCGTAAGGTGCTGGAATGCATGATCCAGTACGCCTTCTGCCGGCAGTCACCGCACTGGTCCCACTCCAGGACGGTGTCGATGCCCTCGTCGTGCATGTCGAGGATGTTGCCGAGCGTGATCTTCGCCGGCAGGCAGATGTTCTCGTCCATGCATCCGGCGCCGCGGTCGACGGTCCTGCGAGTGATCGGGGGTGCCAGCTCGAGACGGAGACCGTCGATGCCCTCCTCGGCGAGGGCTTCCTCGAAGGACCGCTTGAGCAGAGGGCTGTACCTGCCGATGCGTGGCACACCGACCCGCGTGGTCGCTGGTCTCACCTCGGGCGTTGCCTCGGGCGTCGTCTCTGCCGTCGTCTCTGCCGTCGTCTCTGCCGTCGTCATGCCGCCTCCTACACCTCGGTCCAGGGAGCCCGTCCGCATGGACCCCGCGCGTCGTCGCCTTCATCTCCGGCGCGTGTCGGAAGCCACCACCGTCGGCAAGCGGCGCGGCGGCTGTCAATGGCCACCCGACCCTGATCCGGTCCGAACCGGCCGAGGGCTGTCAGCAGCAACGCCCTCGCAGGACCTCCACGGGCCCCGGAGGCGGCGTTGCTCGCCGGTCGCTGGCTGGCGTCGCGGCGACCGAAGCGGACCGGACACGGGTGCGCGTCGCGCACCAGGCAGCGTGCCGGGCGCCCGAACCACGGGGCGCAACGGCCCGAGCCCGGACCTCACGCTGTCAGCGTGCCGGGGCGCGGTCACCGGTCGTACGGACGGTCACTGACGCCGTCGGGGCGCAGCGGTTCGTCCATGTTGACAGCACGACGCTCTCGATGAAGGAGCCCATGATGACGCTGCCGAGGATCATCGCCGACGCCGACGTCCAACTGGCCGTCGACGGCGAGACGCTCGCGCGGTCCATCGATGCCTTCCTCGCCTGTGCAGCGGCGTGCACCGCGTGCTCGTCCGCCTGCCTCGCGGAGGACGATGTCGCCCGACTGAAGGACTGCATCGCCACCAACGATGTCTGCGCCGCGATCTGCGAGGCGACCGCCACCGTGGCCGCCAGGCTCCACAAGGGTTCGTGGACGGCCCTGCAGAAGCAGCTGGAGGCCTGTCTCCATGCCTCCCGCGCGTGCGCGGATGAGTGCCGCGAGCATGCGGCGCAGCACGATCACTGCCGGGGATGCGCCGAGGCCTGCGAGCGCGCCGAGAAGGCGGCCGGCATGCTGCTCGAGGCCATCCCGGCCTGAGTGAGCGCGCCGCGACGGTCACTCCCTGGCACCCTCCAGCGCCTCGGACCCGGTCGCCGCGCGCGCGGACAGGCTCGGTGCGACGGCACGCAGGAGCAGGAGCAGGCCCGTGACCGTCACCGCCAGACCGAGCCACGGGGTCATGGCGGGCAGGAACACCCCGAGCACCTCCGCCAACACCAGCCACCACAACGCGAGCAGGAGCACCCCCGCGCCCAGGGCCCCGAGCCGAGGCACCCAGCGCGAGACGCGACGGGACGACACCGGCCTGCTCCCCGCACGCAGGCGGCGCGCGATGGTGACGGCGAGGGTGGCCGAGACCGCGAGCATCAGCGCGATCGCGACCCACGCTCCGGTGCGCAGACCGGTGTAGACGCCCACGAGCGTGGGACGGCCGAGCTGGTTGGCCCGGCTCCAGGCCTGCAGTTCCTCGATGATGAGCGGGTAGCCGTTGCGGCTGTTGGTGAGGACCACCATGCCCTGCCCCGTGGCCGGCACGGTGGCGAACCCGCTGATCCATCCCTCCTCCTCCCCCGCGTTCATGATCAGCTGGGTGTCCTGGATGCGTTCCACGAAGTGGCCGTAGGCCACCTCGTCCGTCATCAGCCGGTGTGGCAGCCCGGCGGTCACCACCCGTGGCCGGTGCAGTTGCTCCACCTCGGTCGGAGAGAGGACACCACGCCCGGCTACACGGTCACCGCCGTGCGATGCGGCGACGAACCGGGCGAGGTCGACGGCGGTGGTGTGCAGCCCGCTCGCACCCAGCGGGCTCGACCAGGTCGGTGCGACCGGCTCCCCTTCGGCGGTGTAGCCCGTCGCCGAGCGCGCCACGTCGCTCGCCTCCAGCGCGAACGTCGAATCCTCCATCCCGAGCGGCTGGAGCACCCGCTCAGCCAGCACGCTCGCGAAGTCATCGCCCGACGCGTCCTCGACCACCAACGCCAGCAGGGCGTAGCCGGGGTTGGAGTAGATGAACCCCGATCCCGGCTCCTGTACGAGGGTGAACGCCTCCTGGTCCACCTCGCCCGAGCGGAAACGCGCGGGCGCGAGGGGTGTCGCCCCGATCGCGAACGGCAACCCGGAGGTGTGGGCCAGCAGCCTTCGGGGTGTGACCCCGGAGGTGTCGTACGGCGAGTCGGGCAGCGACCACCCGTCCACCTGCTCCTCGACGGGGG
>PWWI01000232.1 GCA_003561535.1 Nitriliruptoraceae bacterium | reverse complement strand
GGTGGCCGACTGCCCACCGAAGCGCCCAATGCCCGACCGCCTTGGATCGTGACCGGGGCAGGCACTGATGAGGCGCTGCGTTGCCCCGGACGTGACTTCGAGTTCATCGAGGTTGGAACGGCTCCTGGCCAGCTACTGGACGCGACGGACTCGGGACGACTCTCGGCCCATCCTGACCCGATGCCGTCGAAGATGTTGGCGTGGGTGCGGCGCACGGCGTCCAGTGAGTCGGAGCCGATCAGAACCGCCTCGACGCCGCACCCCTAACGCCTATACTACGGTTCATGATACTATCGCGGTTAACAGTATCAGGGGTTCGTGTCGTGCCGCAGGGTCGGGATGTCGCTGCGTTGCGTGCGTTCCTCGACGGGCGTGCGAGGCGGCCGACCCTCGGGTTGTTGTATGGGCGGCGCCGCATCGGGAAGTCCACCCTGCTCGTCGAGGAGGTTGGGCGGCGTGGCGGGTTCTACTTCGAGGCCACGCGGGTGGAGACCCCGGTCCACCTCGAGCGGCTCGGCGGGGCACTGGGTGAGGACCTCGGGGTCGGGCGGATCGAGTTGCGTTCCTGGGAGGAGGCGTTGACCCAGCTGCTTCGGTTGGGTGGTGAGCAGGCGGTCCCGGTGGTGTTGGACGAGTTCGGGTACCTCTTGGAGGCCGATCCGTCGCTGCCCTCGGTCATCGCGTCGGCCTTCGGGCCAGGTGGGGGCGCCTCGTCCGGTCGGGTGCGCATGGTGTTGTGTGGTTCGGCGATCGCGATGATGCGGTCGCTGACCGCAGGCGAGGCGGCGCTTCGCGGTCGGGCCGGCCTGGAGCTGGTCATGCTCCCCGACGACTACCGCGTGGCCGCGACCCGGCTACCTGACCCCTCCGACCTGGAGCTCGCGGTACGGGTGTTCGCGGTCATCGGTGGCGTCGTTGGCTACGCGACCGACATGGTCGACTTCGACCTGCCGGAAGGTGCGGGTGATGTGGATCGGTGGATCGCCCAGCGGGTGCTCTCACCCGCGGCGACCCTGCACCACGAGGCGACCACGCTCCTCGCAGAGGACCCGGCGCTGGCCGGGGCTGACCCGGCGCTCCATCACAGCATCCTGGGGATGATCGCGACCGGATCGGTCACCGCAGGCAAGATCGCCTCCCGGCTGGGTCGGCAGGTGTCCAACCTCGCCCCGGCACTTGGCAGGCTGGTCGATGGTGGGTTCGTGACCCGACATGAGGACCCGATCCGCAAGCAGCGCCCGACCTACGCGCTCGCGGATCCCTACCTGCAGTTCCACTACTCCGTCCTCGAACCGCACCGCTCACGGCTGCGCACCCGCGACCCCCAGGAGCTATGGCGGCAGCGGCTGGTCGAGGTGTTCGACAGCCAGGTCCGCGGTCCCGTCTTCGAGCAACAGGGTCGCACCTTCGTCGAAGGGTTCGCGTCCGACACCACGGTCCCCGGAGAACGGGCTTACGTCGGGCCATCGCGGGTCGTTGCTGGCGGTGGCGAATGGCAACTGGACATCGTTGTCGCCGACGACGATCCCGATCCGGCCTCCCGCCGCATCACCGCGATCGGCGAAGCCAAGGCCGGCGAAGTGATCGGTCGCCGCCACCTGGATCGGCTCACCGAAGCCCGACACCGACTCGGGTCCCGGGCGGAGGGCGCACGCCTCCTCCTTATCGGCTCGACGTTCGATCCGGCGCTGCACGCCGAAACGCGGCATCGTGACGACGTCGAACTCATCGACCTTGAAAGGCTGTACCACGGAGACTGAAGTCCGTGCCTCTCATACCGACACGGATCTCGATCAAGGCTCCACCGTGATCCGGATCCCGAACCCAGGTCGAACCCAAACGTGCCCACCCTGGACATCCTCAAAGACGCTCTTTGCGCTCAGTTCGCCCGCATTCGCGGCGATTCGATCAGTTCGCGTGAGGACACCTGAATGGTGGGTATCGCCGTGGATCTGGGCATGCGCTCGATGCTCTGACGAAGCCTTTCGTTCGTCAACGGTCCGTCGACTGTCGCAATCGCGATGTCGTGGCCGGTGACCACGCGGGTCCCGTCGCTTCGTTGACGACACGAGGCTCGGCGGCGACCTCCATCCGCGCACGATGGGTGTCGGGGAGGAATGGTGATGGACCGCACGGGCAGCGGCACGAGCTCGGCGATCGTCTTGGGAGCACCGGTGCCGCCGCTCATGGGCAGAGTGCTCCGATCGGTATCACGGCCACGCCATCGTCGCGGACGTAGCCGTAACCCGTGGCGCAGATCACGGCGAGTACCGTTGGCTGTCCCGCGCGGTCGAGGTCGATCTGTTCGACGAAGCGCAAGAGGCTCTTCGCGCCCTGGTCGACCATGCCGGCGCCAAGTTTGATCTCGAAGGCGCCCCAGCGGCCGTCGGCCAACTGCACCACTGCGTCGACCTCGGTGCTGTAGTTGTCCCGGTAGTGCAGGACCTGGCCGTCGAGGGGCTGGGAGTACACCCGCAGGTCGCGTACGACGAGCGACTCGAACAACAGGCCGAGCAGGTTCAGATCGGCGAGGAGCCGGTCCGGTCCTGCGGCCAGTGCAGCGACGGCGAGGGATGGATCCACGAAGTGCCGCTTGGGTGCTTTGCGCAGCACGGCCTTGGAGCGTAGGTGCGGTGCCCAGGCTCGCTGGTCCTCGATGACCATGAGCTGCTGCAGGGCATCGAGGTAGCCCGCGACCGTGTGTTGGTCGAGGGCGCCGTCGGTACCGCCGGCGTTGGCGGCTAGCACGGAGTTCTTCACCTCGGTCGCAACGTTGCGGGCCAGCGAGGCCAACAGCGAGCCGACTCGGGCAGGGTCGCGGCGGATCCCTCCGACCCGGCTGATGTCGACCTGACGGACCTGTTCGAGGTAGTCCCGGGCTGCGCGGGCCGCATCGGCGACCGGTTGGTCCTGTTGGGCGGGCCAGCCGCCGATCACGATGTGTTCGATGAGAGCCCGAAGGTCGAGTCCCGGTTCAGCGGCACGGACAGGATCGCCATCGAACATGCCGGCGAGTGACACGGCCGAGGTGGAGACGCCCGACTCGAACAGCGTCATCGGCCGCATGCGCAGAAACGAGAACCGCCCGGCGCCTGAGTGACGATCGGCGTCGTCGGGCGGGACCGCGGACCCGGTGAGCACGAACTGGCCAGGGGTACCGGCTGCGTCGACTGCCCGACGGACGTGGTTCCACAGGCTCGGCTCGACCTGCCACTCATCGAGTAGCCGCGGACGCTCGCCATCCAGCACCAGGGACGGGTCGACAGCCAGCGCCTGGCGGGCGCGAGCATCGACATCGAGCATCACGTGCGAGGCCGCGACACGGGTTGCGGTTGCCGTTGCCGTCTTGCCACAGGCCTTGGCACCTTCGATCACGACCGCTCCGGAAGCGGCGAGCCGCTGCTGCAGTTCCGCGTCGACGACCCGTGCCCGATACCGCACGCCATGACCTCCTGGGTGGCCCCTGGCAACCACATGAATGTAGCACTCTGGATAACACGAATGTAGAAGCTGGGAGCGCCAGGTTGGCGCCTTACCAGTCACAGTTCTGTAGACGTGTCGGTCAAGCCCGGTGCGTGCGGCGAGGACGTTGGCGACGCTCGTTCGCCGTGCTCAGCGCCGCTCGTGTTGAGTTCAGGAATCCGGATCGCGAACCCAGCTCGAACCCAATCGTGCCCACCCTGGACACCCTCAGCGACGCGCAATGTGCTCAGTTCGCCGTCATTCGCTCGATTTCGGTACAGACAGGCGACGACGGATCAGGCGGCCGGGGGCTCGGATCCCTCCCAGCACGCTTCACAGATTCGGCCTTCTAAGGCCTCCTGGGAGGCCGAATTCGGTGTTTTCGGGACTTTCGACCGAGACCGAGGCCCACGAGTGGTTGGCGGTGACCCGTGGCCGGGCACGTCGTGCCGGCTCTGGGGGCGCGTCCACTGGTCGAGGTCACGTCGGCGGAGTTGCCGCCCTGCTCGACCAGGTCAGCACCACTTGGCGTGCGGACGTTGCGGATCAGATCCGAGCGACCCTGAGGGACCTGTTCGCTCATGTGGTGGATCGGCGCCTCATCGCTCGGAGTCCGGTGCCAGCTTCGCAGGGCGCCGGATCGACCTAGACGCTTCGATATATACTGCTGACCAGGTTTGGATATACAGAACGGGAGTTGGCGATGACCAAGAAGTTGATCGACATCGACGAGGACACCTTGGCGCAGGCTACCGAGATCCTTGGTGCTGCCACCATGAAGGAGACGGTCAACCGTGCGCTGACCGAGGTCGTGCTGCTGGCCGAGCGCCGCACCCACGTCGACCGCCTTGTCCGGATGGATGGCCTCGACCTGGACGACGACCAGATCATGGCTGGCGCGTGGCGTTGAGGCCTGCCTACCTGGCCGACAAGAGTGCGCTGGCTCGTATGCCGAACGCCGCAGTACGTGCCCGGCTCGAACCGCTGCTGGTCGACGGGCTGTTGGCCACCTGCGGGATCATCGATCTGGAGATCGGGTTCTCGGCGCAGACTGCCGCGGTCCATCGCGACGTTCGCCGCGAACGGCGGTCGCTGCCCCGGGCGAGGATCGATGACGACGTGCTCGACCGGGCGTTCGAGGTACAGGGCCTGTTGGCAGACCGCGGGCAGCACCGGCTGCCGATCCCTGATCTGGTCATCGCCGCCGCCGCCGAGTCGGCCGGGCTGACGATGTTGCACTACGACGCCGACTTCGACCGCATCGCCGAGGTCACCGGCCAGGCACACGACTGGGTCGTCCCACGCGGAACCCTGTAGCCCAGTCCGGCATCCCTGCCCGCCGTCGGACGATCAGGACGCCATCGTCGTCGGGATGCACATGGGCGCCTTCACGGTCTGCTGCGCGACAACCCCTTCTCGACGCCGACGAGTTCGATACCCCATCTGTAGAGTGGTGGGCCACCGCGCGGTCGCACCCCGGCCCACGGGTTCGCCGGCACATACCAACGCACACCGGACAGAGATCTGGTGACCCGAGTGCGGTCTCAGACGAGAGACCTCCAGCGTCGCGGGGGCCCGCACATCGCAGGAGCTTCCAGTGACCGTCATCGCGTCGATCCCGGCAGGCCCCATCCGGCATGTGCGTCGGCCGGTCGTGAACGGATCGTGTTTCGACTCACCCGGGCGATGATGGAACTTCACGCGACCGGCGGGGGCCGACGAGTGCTCTATGTCGGCTGCTACACGCCCGATGGGGGGCCTGGGATCCACGCCTTCGACGCGTCGACACCGGACGGGACCCTCCAGCCACTCAGCGAACACGGCGGGGTGGAGGACGCTTCGTACCTCGCGGCCGGCACCAACGGCGACGTGCTGTATGCGGTGAGCGAGCAGACGGCCCCCCGCAGCGGCGAGGTGGTCGCCCTGCGCATCGACGGCGGGGACGGGTCCCTCGCGGAGTTCGATCGCGTCCCCAGCCACGGCGCAGCCCCGTGCCACGTGGCGGTCACAGCGGACGGCCGTCATCTCTACGTCGCCAACTACATCGACGGCACGATGGTCGCGTACGCCCTCCGTCCCGACGGTGGCTTCGACGCCCTCCTGTCACGCCACGAGCACGCGGGCAGCGGCCCCCGAGCCGAGCGGCAGGAGGGGCCGCACACCCACGGGGTCCTGCCTCGCCCGAGTGGCGCCGTGCTCGTCACGGACCTCGGCACCGATCAGCTCCTCCGCTATCACCATGACGGTGGCGACGGCAGTGGGCCGCTCGTCGTTGACGACGTACTTCAGATGCCGCCCGGCACGGGACCGCGACACGCCGTGTCGCACCCCGGCCGTCCTGAACTCGTGCTCGTCGTCGGCGAGCTCGACTCCTCGCTTACCGTCGTCGTGGACCGGCTCGGCGATCCTCTGCGAGCGCTGGGGCACGGCCCGACGCTTCCTGCCACCGTCGACGCGGCGTCCTCGACCGCTGCCGCCGTGGTGATACCGCCACGTGGCGACCTCGCGTACGTGAGCAACCGCGGGTCCGACACGGTGGCTGTGCTCGATCTGACGGCCAGCAGCACGCCGACGCTCCGCGCGGTCGTCCCGTCAGGTGGGAGGACACCCCGCGACCTGCTGCTGCACCCGTCGGGTCGTCACCTGGTCGTGGCGAACCAGGACGACGACCGGGTCACCGTGCTCGCGCTCGACGAGGACGGTGTCCCGTCCGCGGTGGTCGACGAGCACGAGCTGCCGGCGCCGGCCGGTCTCGTGCACATGGGGATCGCGTTGTGACCGCCCGCGGTGACGTCGGGCGCGTGCTCGTCACCGGCGCGGCCGGGCGGCTCGGCAGCGCCATGCTCGCACTGCTCGCTCGTGAGGGCTGTGACGTCGTGGCGACGGACCTCGTGCCACCACCGGTCGAGTCCGCGGTGCCGTTCGTGCGGGCGGACCTCCGTGACCACCGAGCGGCGCTGGAGGTGCTCGCCGGGGTCGATGCCGTTGTGCACCTCGGGAACCGCCCCGGTATCGGTAGGAGGCCGCCGCAGGTCGTGTTCAACGACAACGTCTCGATCAACGAGAACGTGTTCCAGGGGGCGGCCGAGCAGGGCGTCGGCCGGATCGTGTTCGCGAGCACGCTCCAACTGATCGGGTCACATCCCGACACGAGGACCGTTGTGTCACCACCAGCCGCCCCGCGCTTCCCGCTGGATGGGGACACCGCGCCGGCACCCGCCAACGTCTACGCACTGAGCAAGACCGTCAGCGAGGTGATGCTGCGCTACTACGCCGAGCGGTGTGGCATCGGCGCCGTCGCACTGCGCTTCCCGCTGCTCCACCGTGGCCAGGACGACGTGCTGGTCGTCACGGGGGAGGAGACGCAGGTCGACGTTGCCGAGGGGTTCACGGGTCTGCACGTCGACGATGCCGCGGCCGCCGTGCTCGCCGTGCTCCGTGCGGACCTGACCGGGTACCACGCGTACGTGCCGGCCACGAGCCACCGTCACCGCCAGCTGTCGATGCCCGAACTGCTTGCCCGCCACTACCCGCAGGTGCCGCCGGACGCGCTCGACCTTGTCGACGTCACCGCCCTGACACGCGCCACTGGCTGGCGGCCGGCAAGCTCCCACTACGCCGACCGTCTCGACGACAGAGGGGCCGCCACGTGACGACCACCATCGCCAACGTCCGCGTCATCCTCACCCAGCCGGGCTCGGCCGGGCTCGCCATCGTGAAGGTCGAGACGTCCGAGCCCGGTCTGTACGGGCTCGGCTGCGCGACGTTCACCCAGCGCCTGCACGCGGTTGCCGCGGCCGTGGAACGACACGTCGGGCCCCTCGTGCTCGGCCGTGACGTCGCCCGCATCGAGGACACCTGGCAGCAGGCGATGGTCAACGGCTACTGGCGCAACGGGCCGGTGTTGAACAACGCGATCTCCGGGGTCGACCAGGCCCTGTGGGACATCAAGGGCAAGCAAGCCGGGATGCCGGTCCACGACCTGCTCGGTGGTCGGTGCAGGGAAGCGGCACAGGTGTACCGCCACGCTGACGGCGCGACGCCCGCCGAAGTGACCGAGAAGGTCCTCGCCCACGCTGCGCAGGGCATCCGGTTCGTGCGTGTCCAGCAGCGGCTCTACGGCGGCTCGTCATCGTTGCCCCCGGCACCGCCCGGCGCGATGCCGGGCGCCTACTACGACCCCGACGCCTACCGCCGTGAGACGCTCGCACTTCTCGAGCACGTCCGCGCCGAGGTCGGCCCCGACCTGCACCTGCTCCACGACGTGCACGAGCGGCTCGCCCCATCGGACGCGGTGCAGTTCGCCCGCGACCTCGAACCGGTCGGGCTGTACTTCCTCGAGGACCTGCTCGCGCCCGAGGACCTCGAGTGGCTCGAGCGCGTCCGGGCCGTCAGCACGACGCCACTGGCACTGGGTGAGCTGTTCAACCACCCGTCGGAGTGGCGCACCGTCGCAGAGCGTCGTTGGGTCGACTTCCTGCGGATGCACGTCAGCCAGATGGGTGGGATCACGCCGGCCCGCAAGGCGGCCGACCTCGCACACACGTACGGCCTGCGCACCGCGTGGCACGGCCCGCCGGACACCTCGCCGGTCGGTCACGCCGCGAACCTTCAGCTCGACCTCTGGTCGCCCGCCTTCGGCGTGCAGGAATGGTACGGACCCTCCGAGCTCGATCACGCCATGTTCCCGGGGTTACCAGAGGTGCGCGATGGCTACCTCCACCCGAGCGGTGGTCCGGGTCTGGGTATCGATATCGACGAGACGCTCGCGGCCCAGCATCCCGTCCGTGACGACGTGGTCGGGTGGACGCAGGCCCGGCTGCCCGACGGCTCGCCGGTGCGGCCATGATCGAGGGGACCCTCGGGGCGGCGCTCGCCGCGACCCGCGTCCTGCCCGTGGTCGTGCTGTCCGACGCCGCGGAGGGGGCCCCGCTGACGGCCGCGTTGGCCGCTGGCGGCCTGCCGGTGGTCGAGATCACGCTGCGGACGACCGGTGCGCTGGACGGTCTGGCAGCCGCGGTCAGCAAGGTCCCGACTGCGCTGGTCGGGGCGGGCACGGTGACCGATGCCCTCGCCGCGACGGCGGCGATCGACGCCGGTGCACGGTTTCTCGTCTCGCCCGGCTACGACGACGGCGTGGTCGAGGTCGGCCGGGCGAACGACGTTCCGGTGCTGCCGGGTGTCGCCACCGCGACCGAGCTCATGCGGGCGCGCGCCGCAGGGTTCGACATCGTCAAGCTGTTCCCGGCCGCGTTCCTCGGTGGCGCCGCCGCCGTGGCTGCGCTCGCTGCGGCGTTCCCCGGGGTCGGCTTCGTGCCGACCGGCGGGGTCGACGCAACGACCGCGGCCGACTACCTCGCGCACCCCCAGGTCCTGGCGGTCGGTGGTTCCTGGATGTTGGACCGTGCGATGGTCGCCGCGCGCGACTGGGAACAGGTGAGGTCGGCTGCCGCCGTCGCGGCAGCCCTGGGCGTGGCGTCATGACCGTGGGTCTCGAGTTGCGGCCCGGGTCCGACACCACCTATGACGTCGTCTCGCTGGGCGAGGTGATGCTGCGCTTCGACCCGCGGGAGACGCGGGTCCGCTCCGCTCGCAGCTTCACCGTCAGCGAAGGCGGTGGCGAGTACAACGTGGCGCGGGCCCTGGGGCGGGTGTTCGGCCACCGAGCCGCCCTGGTCACGGCGATGGCGGACAACGACGTTGGCAGACTCCTCGAGGACCTGCTGCTCCAGGGGGGCGTCGACCTCGCGCACGTCGTGTGGCGTGCCGCCGACGGGGTCGGCCGAGCCAACCGCACCCCTCTCTACTTCCTTGAGCGTGGGTTCGGGGTCCGGGCCGCCAGGGGCACCTACGACCGCGCGCACTCGGCGACTGCAGCCCTGCGGCCCGACGAGGTCGACTGGGACCACCTCTTCGGCGCCGTCGGCGCTCGCTGGTTCCACACCGGCGGCATCCTGGCCGGACTGTCCGAGGAGACCCTCGCGACCGCGCGCGCCGCAACCGCCGCCGCGCGCCGGCACGGGACCGTGGTGTCCTACGACATCAACTACCGACCGAGCCTATGGGCGGCGGCCGGCGGCCCGGTGGCGGCAGCACGGATGACCGATCAGCTGCTCGACGAGGTCGACGTCCTGTTCGGCGTCCGGGCCGAGGGGTTCGAGGAAGAGGTCACACGGCTCGTCGAGAACCACCCGGCGATCCAGGTCGTGGCGACCCCGCATCGCCTCGTGCACTCGGCCTCGAGCCATGACTGGGGCGGGCTCGCGTGGTCGGTGAGCACTGGTGTCGTCGAGGTCGCGCTCGACCGGATCGCGATCCTCGACCGGGTCGGAGGTGGCGACGGCTTCGCGGCCGGGGTGGTGCACGGCCTGCTGACGGGAGCGCCGCTGGAGCGCGCACTGGCGCTGGGGGTCGCCCACGGGGCGTTGGTCATGACCACGCCGGGCGACGCCTTCTCAGCGTCGCTGGCCGAGGTCGAGCACCTCGCCGACGGCGGGGATGCGACGACCGTGCGCTGAGTCGGTCGAGGCAACTCTCCACCCGTCCTGTGCGGGTCTTCGCCGTCACTGCGGATCAACAGAGGGCTCGCTGTGAGCAGCTCCACGTCCCCGTACCTGCGCCCGCGATCACGGCGGGTGCTCGACAACGAGGTCGGAAACGTGTGCGAGCGCCGCGAAGTCACGGTCGTGCGCGAGTACCGGGCTGCCTGTGCGAAGCGCGACGGCGGCGATCAGGCAGTCGATGCTGGAACGCACGGTGAGTCCACTCGATCGTGCTGAGCGGTAGAGCTGCGCGGCGACCTCCCAGTCCTGCAGGCCATCAACGGCGAGGATCGGCCCGCGCAGCAGCAGGGCGCGGAGTTCCTCGGCCCGTCGTGGGCTGCGGGCGCCAGCGGTGAGCTCGTAGAGGATGGGCTCGGTCCATGCGAGCGGTCTGTCGGCGAGGATGGCTTCGCGGACGTAGGTGGTGTACGAGCTGTCCGTGCCGCGCAGATACTCGATCCAGGCAGACGTGTCGACCAGGACGATCATGCGATGTCCGGAGGTGCGTCCTCCCGCATCCGGTCGAGGTCACCTTCCCAACCGGAACCTTCCAGGGCGATCGCCTCATCGACGGTGAGCCGTGTTCCGACGAGCCGACGCAACGCGAGATCGACCGTTTCCTTCTTGCTCCGCGTCCCATACAGCCGCATCGCTGCCTCGACGATGTCGTCGTCGAGCTCGATGTTCGTACGCGTCCTCGACATGGTGCGCTCCTCAATCAGACACTATCGTACACTGCGAGGTGTATGCAGGGTGGACCGACGCCGCACGGGACTCCACCGGCGAAGGAGGTACGAGCGCCGGATCTCGATCCGACTGCAGCATGGCAGTCACGGTTCTGTGAGTTCGCCCGCGGCCAACTGGGTTGCGCGTGCACGGCCGTGCGGTCCGGCGCTGTCGCTCCTGGCCTTGCGAAGCGACGCACGCATGCACTGCTGTGCGGGTGCCCCATGGGACGGTTTCGCTGCCCGTCGCGATCGTGATGACGGCACCCAGGTGTGGGCAACGCTCCGGGGTGGTCTCCCCTTGACGCATCTTGCATCGTGATGCACGATGCAAGCCTTGAGGAGGTTGGTCATGGCGAAGGGTTTCACCGTACGGCTCGATGACGGGCAGGCCGCCGAGTTGGAAGCGGTTGCCAAGGCAGCCGGGGTGCCGGTCGCGGAGGAGATCCGTCGGGCGATCACGGCACGGATCGAGGAGCGCCGTCAGGACGCAGAGTTCCGTGCCCGCCTGCGCCGGTCGATCGAGGAGAACCAGAAGATCCTCGACCGGCTCGCGCAGTAGATGGCGTGGCACTATCTCGACGGGCCGGGTTCGGTGGTGTCGAGTTCTCTCCCGACCTTGCCCGCAAGACCGCCGTGCTGGCGTCGCGGCTGATCGGCAACCATCCGCTGCCGGACGGGAACAAGCGGGTGGGGGAGCTGTGCGCGCTCGAGTTCGTTGTTCGCAGCGGCGGGACGTGGACCCACCCACCCGATGACCCGGAGGGTGACGAGACCGTCGCCATGATCGAAGGTGTCGCTGCCGGAGCGATCGGTGAGGACGAGTTCACCGCCTGGATGGCCGAACGGCTCGAGTGACCTCGGCAGGCCCCTGGGGCGAAGCGTCAGCACGGTCCTGATCGCCACCCAGAACCCCTGATCCCGAGACCAGGTCGAATCCACGCGTGCCCACCATCCACACCCTCAACGACGCTCTACTCGCTCAGTTCGCCGAGATCCGCTCGGTTCGCGTCGAGCCGTGCGACGACGGATCAGGCGGCCGGGGGTTCGAGTCCCTCCCAGCGCGCAGACCGAGTTCGGTCTTCCAAGCCCATCTGGGGGCCGAATTCCACGTTCTCGGGTTCTGACCCGACTGGCTGCCCACATGGGCGTACACCCGAATCGTGACAGATCGCGAACCGGCAACCCGACGCATCACCGTGATCGGCGAAGCCAAGGCAGGCGAGCGGATCGTCCGACGTCATCTCGATCGTCTCGTCGAGGCGCGGCACCAGCTCGGCACCCGTGCGGTCGAGGCACGGCTGCTCCTGGTCGGCTCGAGCTTCGATCAGGGGCTGGTCGTCGAGGGGGCAGACCGCGATGACGTCGAGATCGTTGACCTCGACCGGCTCGACCACCGGTACTGATCATCGTGACGATCCCCGTCGGACGTGGTCGGATCCGGGGCCCGAATCCCTCCCCGCGCGCAGACGGCCCGCTACGTACCCGTAGCAGGCCGGCCTCGAGTCTTCGGCGGATCGCGCCGATGCGCGGTCCACAGGGTGGCAGGCGAGATGTGTGCCCAGATCGCGCGGCGCGGGCGCAGCCATCCAGGGTTCGCCCCACCCTGCGAGGTGTCTCGCTCAACGTCCACCAGTTCCCTCGGGCAGCCAAGAGGCCGGTCTGATGGTCCATGTCGTCCGCTGGACCGCACCCATCCCGACAGAGGACGCCCGGGGCCGGATCAAGGTGGTCCGTGTGATGGCAGAGCCGGGGCGTTCGGAGTCGACCGATCGGCCAGTCGTCGCACCGACGGCGGGGTCGCGATCCCGGGCCGCAGATCGCCGGAGGGACGAGGATCGCCGTACGTGGTCACGGTCGGCACCACCCCCGCCCAGATGTCGAGTTCCTGATCCTCCGGAGGATCCTCGGGGTCGCCGTCGCTGATCTTGACCGACCACTCGTCGAGTTGGAGTTGGAGGATGTGGGTGCCGGCGAGTTCCTTGCTCGTCGTGGGCCGCACCTCGTTCCAGCGCCCCGCGAGCAATGAGTCCGTCATGATCCGTAGCGCGTCAAGGGGATCCGGCGCGGGGCTGCAGACGCCGAGGATCATCGCGCAGCGGTAGTGCATCGACGACTCGAACGCCGAACGCGCGAACACCAGGCCGTCGAGCAGCGTCACCGTCACGCAGGTGGGCGCTCCGTCGTGGAGCAGGCGCATCAGACGGCTCCCGGTGGAGCCGTGGAGCAGGATGCGGTCCTCGTCCCGCACGTAGGCCATGGGCAACGCGTACGGCTGTCCGTCGTCCACCACGGCCACATGCGCCAGCTTCCCGGCGTCGAGCACCTCGTCGAGCGCTGCTCGGTCGAAGCGTTGGAGTTCCGCGATGCGTCGAACCCGGGTCCGGTCCGAACCTGTGCTGTCCACCGGTGTTCCTCCGTGGTCTGGTCGCGCTGGTGCCGCGGGAGAGCGATGAAGGTCGGTCGGAGCATACGGGCGGTGCTGTGGCTGGACGATGTGCTCGACGTACCGTCGGTCTGCGCTCGGCCCTACCGGTCTACGCTGCCGTGCGACCAGAGCCAGGGCGTCCACCCCGGCGAGGAGGAGTTGACACGCATGGAGCAGCAGCATGCCGTCCGGATCGACGGGGAGGCCGTGACCACGGCGAACTCGATGGAGGTGCGGGCTCCCTTCGACGGGCGAGTTGTCGGTGTGGTCCCGAGGTGCGACGCGTCCCACGTCGACGCCGCCGTGGCCGCCGCCCGGCGTGCGCTGCGAGACGACCCGCTCCCGGCCTGGCGTCGGGCGGAGATCCTCGACCGCGCGGCGGAGCTCGTCGCCGAGGAGTCGGTGTTCGAGGACCTCGCGCGCACCATCGCGCTGGAGGCGGCCAAGCCCATCACCACCGCCCGGGCGGAGGTGCTCCGCTGCATCTCGACCTTCCGCTTCGCCGCCGCGGCCTGTCGGACGGTCGCCGGTGAGGTCCTCCCCCTCGACGCGGCGCAGGCGGGGGAGGGTCGGCTCGGTTTCACGTTGCGGGTCCCGGTCGGGGTCGTCGGAGCCATCACGCCGTTCAACTTCCCCCTCAACCTCGTCGCACACAAGCTCGCGCCCGCCATCGCCGCAGGGTGCCCGGTGGTGCTCAAGCCCGCGCACCAGACCCCGCTGACCGGCATCAAGCTCGCCGAGCTCCTGCTGGACCGCTGCGGGCTGCCCGCTGGCTGGCTGCACGTGATCACCGGCGAGGGCCGCGAGGTCGGGGCGGCGCTGGTCGCCCATGACGAGGTGGCGATGATCACCTTCACCGGCTCACCCGAGGTCGGCTGGTCCATCCGGTCGCAGGCCGCCCGGAAGAAGGTGTCGCTCGAGCTTGGCAACAACGCACCCGTGCTGATCCAGCCGGACGGTGCATGGGAGGTCGCTGCCCAGCGCATCGCCGTCGCCGCAACGGCCCATGCGGGGCAGTCCTGCATCTCCGTGCAGCGCGTCCTCGTCCACCGCGACATCGCCGAGCCGTTCCTCGCTGCGCTCACCGCCGCGGTCGAGGCGCTCGTGGTCGGTGATCCCCTGGACGATGCCACCCAGGTCTCGGCGCTGATCGACGAGGACAACCGTGACCGCGTCGTCGACTGGATCGAGGAGGCGGGCGCCGCCGGGGCCAGTGTCGTCACCGGTGGCGCGGTCGGCAACGACGGTGTCCTCGGCCCGACGGTCCTGACCGACGTCGCGCCGGACATGCGGATCTGCAGCACCGAGGTGTTCGGCCCGGTCATGGGTGTCCAGGTCTACGACGACGTCGAGGAGGCCTTCGCGCTGGCGAACGACACCCGCTACGGGCTGCAGGCCGGGATCTTCACCGCCGACCTCGGTGTCGCCAAGCGAGCCATCGAGGTGCTCGACTTCGGCGGGGTCATCGTCAACGACGTCCCGACCTGGCGTGCCGATCAGATGCCCTACGGCGGGCTCCGCGACTCGGGCAACACGCGTGAGGGTCCCGTCTACGCCATGCACGAGATGACCGAGGTGCGGACCGCGGTGATCAGCGGCTGACCGGTCGCCTCAGTGCTGGACGAGCCGCTCCGCGAGGCTGCGCCCGGACGGCGGCACACCACGGCGTGCACTACGTGCGTCGAGCCGGCCGAGCGAGCGTTGCAGGTAGCGGGCACCGAGGTAGCGCAGCGGCTCCGGCTCCCAGCGGCGCGGCCGGTGCCCGACCATCGGAAGGTCCCGGAACGGTGTGTCACCGGTGACGATCAGGTCGGCCATGATCCGCCCCGCGAGGTTGGTGGTCGCCACGCCCTGCCCGGTGTAGCCGTAGGCGGCGCCCACGCCGGTCGTCGGGTCGAAGGAGAAGCTCGGGAGCCAGTCGCGCGGCAGCCCGAGCGGTCCTCCCCACGCGTGGGAGAACGCGACCCCCGCGAGCGGCGGGAACCAGCGTCGGAGCTGCTCGCGCAGCTCGGCGTGGGTCGCGTCGTGGGTGTCCTGCTCCGGTGCGATCCGCGAGCCGAAGTGGTAGGGGGCGCCCCGCCCGCCGAACAGCACCCGACCGTCCTCGGTGCGTGACAGGTAGTCCACCGTGTAGCGGTGGGAGCTGAGCAGTTCCCGGCCCTGCCAGCCGATCTCGGCCCAGCGGTCGTCATCGACGGGCTCGGTGAGCACGATCAGCGAGTAGACGGGCAGGACCTGGCGCCGGTAGCCGGGCAGCTGCGAGAGCCACGCCTCGGTTGCCAGGACCACCGCGTCCGCGGTCACGGTGCCGCGAGCGGTGACGACCTGCGGGCGTCGGCCGTCGTGGGCGGGCCGCACCTCCAGTGCTGGTGTGCCCTCGTACACCGTGGCACCTGCCGCCTCGACGGCGCGCGCCAGGCCGCGGACCAGCCGTCCGGGGTGGACCACCGCCGCGTGGTGATCGGCCAACGCCCCCCGGGCGTCGGCGACCCGGACGCGCGCGGCGAGTCCCGCGGCGTCCAGCACCTCGATGCCGTCGTCCAAGCCGAGGTCGCGGTAGCTGGCCAGCGCCCGAGCGGGGCCGGGCTCCTCCTGCCTGCCCCGGGCGATGCGCAGGACGGACGTGCGCTGCAGGCCAGCATCGATGCCGTCCTGCTCGCAGGCGCTGATGAGCTCGTCGATCGTGGCCCGCATCGCCTGGATGGTGGCCCGCGCGGTGGCGGGGGAGTAGCGACGGGCGAGCTCGGCTGCGCTGGTGCCGAGCGTGGCGGTCGCCCAGGCCCCGTTGCGGCCGGATGCGCCGAAGCCGGCGACCTCGGCTTCGACGACCGCCACCGAGCGGCCCGGGTCGCGTCGCAGGATCTCCCGCGCGGTCCACAGTCCGCTGAACCCCGCACCGACCACGGCGACGTCCACGGTGGTGGAACCGTCCAGGGGTTCCCGAGGACTGAGCCCGTCCTCCGCGTCCTTCAGCCAGTAGCTGACCGTCATGGGTGTCGATTCTCCAGGATCTCCAGCGCGAGGCCGTAGGCGATCAGGTGGTCGCCGGAGCGGGGATCGCGGTCCGTCAGGTCGCGGATGCGGTCCAGACGGTACGTCAGGGTGTGGCGGTGCACACCGAGCTCCTGCGCCGCGGGGCCAGGCCGGCACCCGTGCGCGAGGTAGGCGCGGAGGGTGTGCACCAGCTGGCCCGCGGCCACGTGGTCTTGCGCGAGGACCGGGCCGAGCAGCTCCTCCACGAAGTCGTCTGCCCCTCCGGTGTCGCGGAGTCCTGCCAGCAGGCCGGCCACCCCGAGTCCCGTGATGTCGTGCACCTGCTCCTCCGCCCCTGCCAGTAGGGCGGCCCCGGCCTCGCGCAGCGCGGTCGTGAGGTCGTCCATCCCCTGCTTGGTCCGGCTGCGGCCGATCGTCACCCCCCGCCACCCGCGTCGCTGCGTCGCCGCCAGCACCTGTTCGGCGACCTCGGTGTCAGCCGGGGCGCAGGCGTACACCGTGTCGTCGAGGTGGCCGACGAGGGGCGCACCGTGGGTGAGCAGCACGTCCTCGACCAGCGCGCACACGCTCGCCACGGCGACGCTCGGTCGCGTCGGTGGCGCCAGCGCCAGTGCCTGGTACGGCTGGGGCAGCGGTGCCGCCATCCGCTCCAGTACCTGCCTGATCCGCCGGGTGGTGGACCGTCCGCTGATGATCTCCTCGAGCAGTTCGTCGATCCGGCTACGCCGGGCATCTCGCACCGACCGGTGGCGCGCGAGTTCCAGGCTCACCCCCGCCACGGCCTGCTCGAACAGCAGTTCCTCGTGATCGACCAGCGGCTCGCTGCTCACCGCGACGACGTAGGCCTCGAGGTGCTCGCCCAGCAGGACCGGTGCCCGCAGGACCGACCGACCCCGCAGCTCGCTTCGGGCGCGGACGGGACCTCCCGGCCGCAGCGGCACCGGTTCCGGTGCGAGCACGTCGACCGTCAGGTCGACCGCGGTGCCGCTCGGGTCCAGCCGGACGAGTTCGGTGCCGCTGAAGTCCTGCGCGAGCAGTGCCCCCCCTGGCATCGACCGGGCCACCGTGCTCAGGACCTCGGCGATCCCGGCGCCGGCCACGACCGAGGCGAGGACCTTGCGGTGCAGGTCGATGGTCCGACTGAGGTTGGCGTAGCGCTCCGCGAACACGTGGTGGGCCACCTGGCGGCTGATGGCGATGAACGGCACCTCGTACGGCACGGTGAACAGCGGTAGCTCGCGCTCGTCACACCGAGTGAGCATCGCGGTCGGGACCGCATCGACGCTCACCCCCAGGGAGACGCCGATGGCGACCGCACCGTGCTCGGTGAGCCGGTCGACGAAGCGAACCTGCGTGGCAGGGTCGTGCCGCAGGCTCAGGCAGGTGGTCAGCAGCAGCTCGCCGCCCTCGAGCCATGGACTCGGGTCGGCCAGCTCCGAGATGTGCGCCCAGCGGATGGGGCCGCGTCGGTCCACCCCCGCCCGTCCCGCGACGATCTGAGCACCCAGCTCGGGCTCGCCGAGCAGCTCGGACAACCACACCGGCATCGGCGGCCTCCCGGTGGCGCTGGTCGCTTGGCAGGAGCCTCGGACAGCTGGCGAGGCTGCCGCAGCGAAGGGCCACCCACAGCGGCCGACAATAGCCAGATGTCCAATCCTCCGCACCCGCGTTTCGCCATTCGACCAGCGACACGGGGGAGTCATGCCCCTATCGTCCCAGCATCCTCGGACCGGAGGGGGGGACGCGTCCCGCACGAGCTCGTGCGAGACGGCCACCGGGAGGGCGGTTCGGGAGCCCTTGGACAGCAGCGAGTGCGGCTGCCGATCGCGGCCGCGGGAGGATGGGACCGCCCATGCGTGAAGCGAAGAACCTCGTGGCTGGCACCCTGCAGGACGCCGCGGATGGACGCACGACCGAGCTCGTCGATCCCGCCACCGGCAAAGTCTACGCCACGGCCCCGTTGTCCGGCCCGGGCGACGTCGACGCCGCCTGCCGCGCTGCGGCCACCGCGTTCGAGACCTGGCGGGAGGCCACGCCGGCCGATCGAAGCCTCGCGCTGCTGCGGATCGCCGATGCGATCGAGGCCAGGGGCGAGGAGCTCGTGCGGGTCGAGTGCGAGAACACCGGGAAGCCCTTCGGCCTGACCATGGCCGAGGAGCTGCCGCCGATGGTCGACCAGATCCGCTTCTTCGCCGGTGCGGCGCGGGTGCTGGAGGGGCGCTCGGCCGGTGAGTACATGGCGGGCCACACGTCCATGATCCGCCGCGAGCCCGTCGGGGTGTGCGGGCAGGTGACGCCCTGGAACTACCCGATGATGATGGCGGTGTGGAAGTGGGCACCGGCGATCGCGGCGGGCAACGCCGTGGTCCTCAAGCCGTCCGACACCACCCCGATGTCCACGGTGCTGATGGCCGAGATCATGAGCGAGTTCCTGCCCGACGGGGTCGTCAACGTCATCTGCGGTGACCGTGACACCGGGCGGTCGCTGGTCACCCACGAGATCCCGCAGATGGTGTCGGTCACCGGCTCGGTCCGGGCCGGCATGCAGGTCGCGGAGTCGGTGGCGCACGACCTCAAGCGGGTCCACCTCGAGCTCGGTGGGAAGGCCCCCTGCATCGTCTTCGACGATGCCGACGTCGAGGCTGCCGCGGAGGGGCTGGCGGGTGCCGGGTACTTCAACGCTGGGCAGGACTGCACCGCCGCCTCGCGGGTCCTGGCCGGACCGCGTATCTACGACGACCTGGTCAACGCGCTGGCTGCCCAGGCCGCCGCCACCTCGACGGGCGCGCCCTTCGACCACGAGGGCCGCCCCGTCGCCGACGAGCCGGACTTCGGGCCGCTCAACAACACCGACCAGCACGCGCGTGTGTCGGGGTTCCTCGAGCGTCGACCCGCCCACGCCGAGGTCGTGGCCGGTGGCAGCCCGATGGTGCGGGACGGCTTCTTCTTCGCGCCGACGGTGGTCGCTGGGCTGCGCCAGGACGACGAGATGAGCCAGCAGGAGATCTTCGGGCCGGTCATGACCGTGCAGCCCTTCAGCGACGAGGACGAGGCGCTGCGCTGGGCCAACGGCGTCAAGTACGGCCTGGCCTCCAGCGTGTGGACGAAGGACCACGGGCGTGCCATGCGGGCTGCCAAGGCGCTCGACTTCGGTGCGGTGTGGATCAACACCCACATCCCCGTCGTGGCCGAGATGCCGCACGGTGGCTTCAAGCACTCCGGCTATGGCAAGGACCTCTCGATGTACAGCCTCGAGGACTACACCCGGATCAAGCACGTGATGAGCAACATCGAGGCGTGACCGGTGCTCGTTCTGTTGGTTGCCCGACCCCCGCACGAAACACGTTCGACACGCACGACCCCGTAGCGTTCGAGGGATGACCGGCTGCGGCCGGTCACCGGACGTGGTTCGCCGTGGAGCGGACCACCAGGAGTTCGATCATGACGCAGGCACAGTTGTCCGACGGCAACCTCTGGCTCCACTTCACCCGCTCCTCCGACTGGATCACCGAGCACCCGACCGTCCCCGTCCTCCAGCACGGGGAGGGGTGCTACGTGTACGACAGCCACGGCAAGCGCTACCTCGACGGCTTGTCCGCCCTGTTCTGTGCGCAGGTCGGGTACGGCCAGCAGGCGCTCGTGGACGCCGCTGCCACCCAGATGGCGAAGCTGCCGTTCGCGACCAACTGGTCCTACGCCCACCAGCCGGCGATCGATCTCGCCGAGGCCCTGGCGGCGAGGTTCCCCGGGGACATCGACCACTTCTTCTTCGTCAACTCCGGTTCCGAAGCGGTGGAGTCGGCGATGAAGCTCGCGATCCAGTACCACCGCAGCCGCGGCGAGGACCGCTGGAAGTTCATCTCCCGCAACTACGCCTACCACGGGACCTCGTTCGGGGCGCTCGGCCTGACCGGCCTACCGGGGCTGCGGAAGATGTTCGAGCCGCTGCGACCGGGCCACTTCCACGTGCCCAACACCAACGAGTACCGCTGCCAGACCTCCCAGGCCTGTCCGCCCTGCGACCTGTCCTGCGCCCGCTCCTTCGAGCAGCAGATCATCGCCGAAGGGGCGGACCAGATCGCCGCGATCTTCATCGAGCCGGTCCAGAACGCCGGTGGGTGCTTCACGCCGCCGCCGGGCTACCTCGAGGAGGTCCGTCGCATCTGCGACAAGTACGGGATCCTGATGGTCTCCGACGAGGTGATCTGCGCCTTCGGTCGGCTGGGGACCTGGACCGGCGCCGAGCGCTACGGCTACCTGCCCGACATCATCACCTTCGCCAAAGGGGTGACCTCGGCCTACCAGCCGCTGGGCGGGCTCGGGTTCCGCCACCACGTCGCCGACGTGCTCCAGCAGGACCGCACCTCGATGTTCCTCCACGGTTCCACCTGGGGCGGCCACCCGGTCGCCGCGGCGGTGGCGCTCGCGAACATCGAGCTGTTCGAGAAGGAGGGCGTGCTCGAGAACGTGCAGACCAACGGCCCGTGGTTCGGTGAGCAGCTGCGAGGGCTCTACGACCGCCACGAGATCGTCGGTGACGTCCGTGGCACCGGCTACTTCTGGGCCCTGGAGCTGGTCAAGGACCGTGAGCAGAAGATCGGGTTCAGCGACGAGGAGAGCGAGCGCCTGTTGCGTGGCTTCCTGTCGCGCCGGTTGCTCGAGCTCGGTCTGATCTGCCGCGCCGACGACCGTGACGAGCCGGTGATCCAGCTCTCGCCCCCACTCGTCGACACCCAGGTCGAGCTCGGGGAGATCATCGCGATCCTCGAGCAGGTGCTCACCGAGGCGGCCGCCGAGATGGCGGCGTGAGCCCGACCGGGGGACCGGGCCCGGCGGGGCTGACGGTCGGGGTCCCCTCAGAGACCAAGGACCGCGAGCGCCGGGTCGGGCTGACACCCTCGGCGGCCGGGGCGGTGATCGATGCCGGCCACCGGGTCCTGATCGAGCGCGGTGCCGGCGAGGGTGCCGGCTTCCCCGACCTGGTCTACGAGAAGGTCGGCGCGGAGCTGGTCGAGCAGGCTGAGCAGGCGTGGGCAGCGGACCTGGTGGTCAAGGTCAAGGAGCCGCAGCCCACCGAGTACGCGTACTTCCGCCCGGATCTCACCCTGTTCACCTTCCTGCACCTGGCTGCCGAGCCTGAGCTCACGGCTGCGCTCGTCGCGGCCGGGACCAGCGCGTACGCCTACGAGACCCTCACCGGGCGCGGTGGTCTGCCACTGCTCGCGCCGATGTCGGAGATCGCCGGACGTGCGGCAGCGATCGTCGGCGCAGCCCAGCTGTCGACCGCCGCCGGTGGCTCGGGCACGCTGATGGGAGGAGCCGCCGGCGTACCACCCGCCAAGGTCATGGTCATCGGGCTCGGGGTCGCCGGCAGTTGCGCGGCCCGGGGGCTGCGGGGGCTCGGTGCCCACGTCACCGGGGTGGACGTCGACCTCGGTCGCCTGTACCAGTTGCGCAACGACGGCGTGGTCGACGCGACGCTCAGCTCCGAGCCCGCGCTGCTCGGCGAGCACCTGCGCCTGGCGGACCTGGTCATCGGCGCCGCGCTGGTCCCCGGGGCTCGCGCCCCCGTGGTCGTCTCCGCGGAACAGGTCGAGACGATGCGGCCGGGCTCGGTCGTCGTCGATCTCGCCATCGACCAGGGGGGGTGCGTGGCCACGGCCCGGCCCACCTCGCTCAGCAACCCGACCTACCTCGAGCGCGGCGTCGTCCACTACTGCGTGACCAACGTGCCCGGTCAGTTCCCCCGTACCGCCTCGGCAGCGCTGTCGGCAGCGGTCCTGCCACGGCTGTTGCGCCTGGCTGACGACGTCGCCCAGGGACGTGCCGGCACCGACGACGAGCACCCGTCGCTCGCCGGGGCGTGCAACGTGCGCGACCACGCGGTGGTCCACCCCGTGGTCGCCGAGGCGCTGGCGGGCGTGGGAGGTCATGGGTGAGCGGGCTGACCACCTGGCTGGACGACGCCGACGCCGTCCACGAGCCGCTCATCGGCCACGGCCAGGCGGACGTCGTGATCGTCGGCGGCGGGTTCACCGGGCTGTGGACGGCACTGGCACTGACCGACCGTGACCCTTCGCTGCGGGTGCTCGTGCTCGAAGCGAGCCGGGTGGGAGCCGGTGCCTCGGGCCGCAACGGAGGGTTCATCGACCCCTCCCTGACCCACGGCATCCACAACGGGGTGGCCCACTTCCCGGACGAGCTGGACGACCTCCAGCGGTTGGGACGCCAGAACCTCGACGAGCTGGTCGCCTTCGTCCGTGCACACGACATCGCCTGCGATCTCGAGCTGGTGGGAGCGATCGACGTCGCGACGGCTGACTGGCAGGCCCGGGAGCTCGAGCACAGCATCGACGTGTACGAACGCGGCGGGGAGCGGGTCAAGCTGCTCGATACCCACGAGGTGCGGGCAGAGGTGGACTCGCCCACCTACGTCGCTGGACTCGCGCGGCTCGACGGCGGTGGGCTGGTCGATCCCGGGGCGCTGGTTCGGGGGCTGGCCCGCGTCGCGCGCGAGCGGGGGGTGGTCATCCACGAGGGTTCTCCGGTCACGGACCTGCGTGCCCACGGCACGGGGGTCGCGGTCACGACGCCCGCCGGTCGCGTGCTCGCCGACCAGGCGGTGCTGGCCACCAACGCCTACAGCCACCGCGTCCTGCCCTCGCTGCGCCACTGGTTCGTGCCGGTCTACGACTACGTGCTGGTGACCGAGCCGTTGCGCCCGGACCAACGGGCGAGGATCGGGGGGCAGGGACGGCAGGGCCTGGCCGACACCGCCAACCAGTTCCACTACTACCGGCTCACCCCCGACGACCGCATCCTGTGGGGTGGCTACGACGCCATCTACCACTACGGCAACGGGGTGGGGCCCCGTCACGACCACCGGCGGACCACCTACGACCTGCTGGCCCGGCACTTCCGGGCCACCTTCCCCCAGCTGGCGGATGTCCGGTTCGAGCGGTGGTGGGGCGGTGCGATCGCCACCACCACCCGTTTCACCGCGACCTTCGGCACCGCGCTGGGGGGACGGGCGGTCTGGGCGCTCGGCTACACCGGACTCGGCGTCGCGGCCAGCCGGTTCGCGGGTCGGGTCCTCACCGACCGTCTGCTCGATCCCGGCTCATCGCTGCTCGAGCTGCGCTTCACCTCGACCCGCCCGGTCCCGTTCCCCCCCGAACCCGTGCGCTGGATCGGTGTGCAGACCACCCGCCGGGCGATCGCGCGCGCCGATCGTCGGCAGGGGCGACGCGGTCCGTGGCTCACCGCCCTCGAGCGCTTCGGCATCGGCTTCGACTCATGACCGTTCCCGCGTCGCACACGACAGCATCCAGCCTGGTCCAGGAGGTCCCACGCTGATGGACGATCACCAGCTCGCCGGCACACTCGATGCCGGCCCCTTGGCAGCCAAGACCCCCGTCCTGGACACGGTCACCACCGAGGTGGCTGCGGTCTCCGGCATCGAGGTCGATGCCCCCCTACCCGCCGTGCGCCTCCAAGGGGTGACGAAGCGGTTCCCGGGAGGCCGGAACCACGATCCGGTCGTCGCGGTCGACGACCTGGACCTCGACATCCGCGACGGGGAGTTCTTCTCCCTGCTGGGTCCCTCGGGGTGCGGGAAGACCACGACGCTGCGGATGATCGCCGGTTTCGAGTATCCGAGCGCCGGCAGCCTGCAGATCTTCGGGCAGGAGGTGGGCCTGGAGCCGCCCAACAAGCGGCCGGTGAACACCGTGTTCCAGTCCTACGCGCTGTTCCCGCACATGACGGTGGCGAAGAACATCGCGTTCGGGCTCGAGATGCAGCAGCTGCCCGTCGACGAGATCGACCGACGCGTCGCGGAGGTGATCGAGCTCGTCCAGCTCCAGGGCCGTGAAGGACGCCGGCCCAAGCAGCTGTCCGGCGGGCAGCAGCAGCGGGTCGCCCTCGCGCGTGCGCTCGTGAACCACCCGAAGGTCCTGCTGCTCGACGAGCCGCTCGGCGCCCTCGACCTCAAGCTCCGCCAGGCGATGCAGCTCGAGCTCAAGCGGATCCAGGAGCAGGTCGGCATCACCTTCGTCTACGTCACCCATGACCAGGAGGAGGCGCTGACCATGTCGGACCGCATCGCGGTCATGGACGGCGGGCGGCTGCTCCAGGTCGGTGACCCGGAGGAGATCTACGACCGTCCGCGCACCCGCTTCGTGGCCGACTTCATCGGGGACACCAACCTGCTGATCGCCGAGGTGCTGGACGCCGACACCGCCCGGCTGTACGACGGCACCGTCGTGCGCGTGCCCACCGGGGCGCCAGCCGGGTCGACGGTGACGCTGGCGGTCCGACCCGAGAAGCTCGGGCTGTGGCACGCCGACGCCGAACGTGACCTCCGCCTCGACGCGCTGACGGGCACGATCCGGCGCGTGACCTTCCTCGGCAACGCCATCAACTACGAGGTGGTCGCCGGCGAGCGCGCTCCCGTCGAGTTGGTCGTGCGCCAGGGCAACACACCGGGGATCGAGCACTTCGCCGACGGTGAGCGGGTGCGCGTGCGGTGGCTGCCGGGCAGCGTCGCTGTCCTGGAGGACTGAGGCGCCGTGGCCGCCACCGTCGACCCGCCCCGCACCCAGACACCCACCCCGGCGTCCGCGCCGGACGAGCCGGGCCTCGAGCGCGCCGCCGAACAGGCCGAGTCCCGCCGTGGCTTCCTGATCGGGTTGCCCAGCCTGCTCTACCTCGTCGTGCTGTTCGCGCTACCGCTGGTCATCGTGGTCGTCTACTCGTTCGCGACACGCAGCCGCACGGGTCGCACGATCCTGGCCGACTGGAACCTCAGCAGCTACGCCCGGTTGTTCGACCCGTTGGTGCTCGAGATCGGGCTGCGTTCGCTCTGGCTCGCCCTGCTCACCACCGTCATCTCACTGGTCGTCGGCTACCCGTTCGCCTACTACCTCGCGACCCGCTCCCCCCGGGTGCGCGGCGTGTTGCTCGTCCTCGTGATGATCCCCTTCTGGTCGAACTTCCTGATCCGGACCTACGCCTGGCGGGTCATCCTCGGTCGCGACGGCCCCTTCGTGCGGTTCCTGGAGCCGATCCTCGGCACCGAGGGGCAGTTGCTGTTCACCCCCTTCGCGGTGGTGGTCGGCCTCGTCTACGGCTACCTGCCCTTCATGATCCTGCCGCTGTACGCGACCCTGGAACGGCTCGACTTCTCGCTGGTCGAGGCGGCCCGTGACCTCCACGCCACCGGCTGGCAGGCGTTCTGGCGGGTCACCTGGCCGCTGTCGCGACCCGGTGTGGTCGCCGGGTCGATCCTGGTGTTCATCCCCTCGTTCGGCGCCTACGTCACCCCGGAGATCCTCGGCGGCGGCCGCACGACGATGATCGGCAGTTACGTCGTGCGCCAGTTCCTGTCTGCGCGCGACTGGCCGTTCGGGTCCGCACTCTCGGTGGCGATCCTGGCCGTGATGCTGGTCGCGGCGGTCGTCTACTTCCGAACCCGCGACCGGGAGGCGTGACGATGAGCCTGACCGACACCTCCGGTGCCTCGCGTCCGCTCGTCGCCGACGATTCGGTGATCCGGCCCAAGCGGGGCGTCGAGCGCCTGCTGGCCGGCAACGCGTGGCTGGTCTTCGCCTTCCTGTACCTGCCGATCCTGCTGCTGTTCGTGCTGTCCTTCAACGACAACCGGGTGGTCGGGGTGTGGACCGAACCGAGCCTGCGCTGGTACCGCGCCATGATCACCGACAGCGCGGTGCTCGGCGCCCTGCGCAACTCGATCGTGGTCGCGTTCATCTCCACCGTCGTGTCCACGATCCTCGGCACCGCCGCGGGGCTGTCCCTGGAACGGTTCCGCTACCGCGGGCAACGGACCTACGACGGGCTGCTGTACCTGCCCGTCATCATCCCCGACGTCACGATGGCCGTGATGATGCTGTTGTTCTTCGTGCAGGCCTTCGACCTGCTCGGAGCCATGCTCGGGGTCTCGGCGACGTTCGGGATCGGGACCATCTCCCTGTCCCACATCGCCTTCAACATCTCGTTCGTGGCGGTGGTGGTCCGCGCCCGGATCGTCGGGCTCGACCCGTCGCTGGAGGAGGCGGCGGCCGACCTGTACGCCAGCCGGTGGCAGGCGTTCCGCCGGGTGACGCTCCCGCTGATCGCGCCTGGCGTGGCGGGCGGGGCACTGCTCGCGCTCACGCTGTCGCTGGACGAGGTGGTCATCACCAGTTTCGTCGCGGGACCAGGGTCCACGACCCTGCCGGTCTACGTCTTCGGGCTGGTGCGCCGAGGAGTGACGCCGCTGATCAACGCGGTGTCGGTGCTGATGCTGGTCGGATCGATGTTGCTGGTACTCGCGTCGCTGCTGTTGTCCCGGCAGCGCAACACGACGTGAGCGGCGGGGACGGGAACGGTGGTCGCGCCGCGGTCGCCGAAGGGACGAGAGCGGCACACGCGCGGTGTGCCGGTGACGGAGGAACAAGCATGAGGTTGCGTCGAACGAAGGTGCTGGCCGGGTTGTTGGTGCTCGCGGTCGCGTTGGCGGCGTGCGGCGATGGTGGCGACGGTGCAGGTGATGCGGCAGCAGCCGACTGCGAGGTCGGTGGCGTCGACGGCGACCTGGCCTTGTACAACTGGTCGGACTACATGGACCCGGAGCTGATCGAGGCTTTCGAGGAGGAGTTCGGGGTCACCGTCACCGAGGACTTCTACCCCTCGAACGAGGAACTGTTCGCCCGGGTCGAGGCCGGCGGTGCCCAGTACGACGTCATCGTCCCCTCCGACTACATGGTCGACATCATGATCCAGGAGGACCTGCTCCTCGCGATGGACTTCGACCTGATCCCGAACGCCGTCAACCTCGATGACGACTTCACCTCCCCCCCCTACGACCCTGACCTCGAGTTCTCCGTGCCCTACCAGTGGGGCACCACCGGTCTGGGGGTCGACCTCGGGGTCGTGGGTGACGCCGAGGCGAGCTGGGCGCTGCTGTTCGACGCGGACGTCGCCGGCGAGCTGACCGGTCGGGTGTCGATCCTCGACGACCCGCGTGAGGCGATGGCGGCAGCCCTGTTCTGGCTCGGCTACGACCCGAACAGCACCGACGAGGACCAGTTGGAGGAGGCCGCGGACGTGATCGCCGCCTCACGCGATTGGACGGCGGCCTTCACCTCCGACCAGTACTCGGACCTGCTGCTCGGCGGGGAGACCGTCGTCGCTCACGGGTACAGCGGCAACTTCCTCGACAACTTCGGGGATGACGAGAACTACGCCTATCTGATCCCCGACGAGGGCGCGGTCATCTGGACCGACAACCTGGCGATCCTGGCGACGTCCGCCTCGCCCTGCACCGCGCACACCTTCGTCGATTTCATCCTCGACGCGGAGAACGGGGCCCAGCTGACCAACTGGACCTTCTACGCCTCGCCCAACGCCGCAGCCACGGCGTTCATCGACCCCGAGGTGCTCGAGAACCCCGCCATCTACCCCGACGAGGAAACCCGGGACAACCTGTTCTTCCTCGAGGACACCGGTGACGCCGAGATCCTCTTCACGGACCTGTTCACCCGGGCCAAGAGCTAGGCCCGATGCGGGGTCCGGCAGCCGGCCGGGCCCCGCACGTTCTCGCGTTCCGCGCGCGGTCCCGCCGCGGCGGCGTGCCGATCGGACGCGGACACCATGGCAACGCCCCCACCCCGAACCCGGTCGCCCGAGGGCAACCTCGGCCCCGTCGACGCGACGCAGGTCCCCCGGTTCGCCGGGCCGGGGACCTTCGCGCGCCTGCCGCGGGTCGACGAGGTCGACCACGTGGACGTGGCGGTGCTCGGCGTGCCCTTCGATGCCGGCGTGTCCTACCGCCCCGGTGCGAGGTTCGGACCCGGCCACATCCGCGCCTCCTCACGGCTGCTCCGCCCCTACCACCCCGGGTTGGACGTGGAGCCCTTCGGTCTCCAGCAGGTGGCCGACGCCGGCGACCTCGGCGTCAACCCCTTCGATCTCGACGAGGCGGTGGCCGCCATCGAGGCCGGTGCCCGCGCCGTGGTGGAGGCCACCGGCGCGCGGCTGGTGACCCTCGGTGGCGACCACACCATCGCCCTGCCGCTCCTGCGCGAGGTGCATGCCCGGCACGGCCCCGTTGCGGTGCTGCACTTCGACGCCCACCTCGACACCTGGGACACCTACTTCGGAGCCCCGGTCACCCACGGGACGCCGTTCCGCCGCGCGTCCGAGGAGGGATTGCTCGACCGGGCCGCGTCCTGCCACGTCGGGATCCGCGGGCCGCTGTACCGCGGGCTGGACCTCGCCGAGGACCGCGAGCTCGGGTTCCAGGCGGTCTCCGCCGACGAGGTGGAGACCATCGGCGTGGCCGGGGTCGTCGAGCGGGTCCGGGCGCGGCTCGGTGACGCGCCGGTCTACGTCTCGATCGACATCGACGTGCTCGACCCGGCGCACGCCCCCGGGACGGGCACGCCCGAGGCCGGTGGGCTCACCTCACGGGAACTGCTCGGCATCCTCCGTGGCCTGGCCGGGCTCGACCTGGTCGGCGCCGACGTCGTCGAGGTGGCACCCGCCTACGACCACGCCGAGCTCACCGGCATCGCGGCCGCCCACGTCGTCTACGAGCTGCTGGCCCTGTTGGCCGACCATCGCCGCCGTGGCCTGACCCCGACCCGGACCCGTTGAACCGTCCGACCCCGCACCCAGGAGGACCCCGAGGTGACCATGGAACGAGCGATGTGGATCGACAACGCCCATGTCGGACCCGCCGAGGGCGGCTGGATCGACAGCGAGGACCCGGCGACCGAGGAGGTGCTCGGACGGGTGCCCGCCGGCACGGCGGCCGACGTCGATCGGGCCGTCGCTGCGGCACAGACCGCGGCGGAGGAGTGGCGCTACACGGCAGCCAACGATCGTGCCGAGCTGCTGCACGAGGTCGTCGCGCGCAGCATGGGGCACCTCGACGAACTGGTGGAGCTGCTCACCCGCGAGCAGGGCAAGGCACGGCCCGAGCAGGAGGAGGAGGTCGAGTGGGCGCTCACCTCGCTGCGCTACTACGCCGAGCTGGGCCGCAACGGGCTCGGTCGCGTCATCCCGTCCGGTGAGCCGCGTACCCAGCTCAACCTCGTGCTCAAAGAGCCCTATGGGGTGGTCGGCGCGATCATCCCGTGGAACTACCCGCTGCTGCTGCTGAGCTGGAAGCTCGCGCCGGCGCTCGCCGCGGGCAACACCGTCGTGATCAAGCCCTCGGAGCTGACCTCGTTGGTGACCCTGGAGTGGGTCGAGCGCTGCTTCGGCCACCTCCCCGCTGGGGTCGTCAACGTGGTCACCGGCACCGGACCCGATGCGGGCGAGGCGCTGGTGCGCCACCCGGCGGTGCGGGTCATCGCCATGACCGGGTCGGTCGCGACCGGCCAGCACATCGCATCGGTCGCTGCCCCGATGATGAAGCACCTCCATCTGGAGCTCGGGGGCAAGGACGCCTTCGTCGTCGCCCACGACGCCGACCTCGAGGCGGCCGCCGACGCCGTCACCTACGCCGCGCTCATCAACGCCGGCCAGGTGTGCACCTCAGCCGAGCGGGTCTACGTCCCCGCCGCAGCGCGCGACGAGTTCGCCGAGGCGGTGGCCAGCAACGTCGCGGCGCTCCGGCTCGGACCGGGTCTGGAGGCCGGGACCGACCTCGGCCCCCTGGCTGCTGACCGGTTCCGGACCAAGGTCGACGGCCACGTCGCCGACGCGGTGCGCGACGGCGCGCGCATCCTGACCGGGGGCCGCGCGCCGGAGCGGGCCGGGTACTTCTACGAGCCCACCGTGTTGGTCGACGTCCAGGACCGGATGCGGATCATGACCGAGGAGACCTTCGGCCCGACCATCCCGATCACCACCTACGACCACCTCGACGAGGTCATCAGCCGGGTCAACGCGTCCGAGATGGGGCTCGGTGCGACGCTCAGGTCATCGGACCCGGCCGTCATCAAGCGGTTCTACGAGGCGGTCAAGGTCGGCACCGTGTGGATCAACGACCCCCTCACCGACAACTACGCCGGGCCGTTCGGCGGGATGAAGATGACCGGTGGCGGTCGTGAGCTCGGCCCCGAAGGACTCGAGACCTTCCTGGAGACCAAGCACGTGCACTGGGACCTCGATCCCACCCCCAAGGAGTGGTGGCTGCCCTACCACGACGGCGACGACGCGGACGTCCCGGCGTGAGCGGCGGAGGCGCCGCCAACACCCTGTACGTGGTGACCGCCGGGGATGGCTGGGGACCCGGCGGCGCGGTGTGGACCGGCACCCGTGACCGTGCCGGCGAGCTCAGCCGCACGGGCGCGGTCGCGGTGGAAGAAGGGGTGATCGTCGCCCTCGGACACGAGGCGCTCGAGCGCCGCGGGAGCACCACCGAGGTGGTCGAGCTCACCGGGCGGACGCTGGTGCCGGGGTTCCGCGACGGCCACCTGCACCCGCTGGCCGGCGGCGTCGAGACCCTCGACTGCGACCTCGTGGACGCCGCCGACGTCGCCGAGGTCCTGGCACGTCTCGGGACGTACGCGGCCGAGCACCCCGATCGTCCGTGGGTGCTGGGCTACGGCTACCCGCCGGAGCTGCTGGCCCACGGGGTGGGGCAGGCGAGCACCCTCGACCGCGTGGTGGGCGAGCGGCCGGTCGCGCTGTGGTCCTCCGATCATCACATGGTGTGGTGCAACACCCGGGCGCTGACCGTCGCCGGCATCACCGCGGCGACCTCCGACCCACCCCGTGGCACGATCGTGCGCGACGAGGCTGGTCACCCCGTCGGCACCCTGCTGGAGGAGGCCGAGCTGCTGCTCGAGGCGCACCTGCCGCCCCGAGGGGTCGACAAGGAGGCCGCCGGGCTGCTGGTCGGGCTGGACCGGATGGCCACCGCCGGGCTGGTGTGGGCCCAGGACGCCTGGACCACCCCCGCGACCCTGCCCGCCTTCCAGCGGGTCGCCGACGCCGGCCAGCTCACCGCCGACCTCGACCTCGCGTTCAAGGTCGAGGTGGAACGCTGGACCGAGCAGCTGCCGACGTTCGAGGCGGCGCGGCAGGACGCCGCGGTCGCGGCGTCACGCCGGCGGCAGGACGGGGTGCCCGGAGGGCGGCTGACGGCGACCACGGTGAAGTTCTTCGTCGACGGCGTCATCGAGGGCGGCACGGCTGCGATGCTCGAGCCGTACGAGCCCTTCGGCCCAGCAGGTGCGGGGTGTGGGGACGGCACCGGCGGGCACGACCAGGGCATCGCCAACTGGGAGCGGGACGAGCTGCTCGCGGCCGCCGCCGCGATGGACGCGGCCGGCTTCCAGCTCCATCTCCATGCCATCGGGGACGCCGCGGTCCGCCTCGCCCTGGACACCTTCGAGGCCGTCGCCGAGCACAACGGGCCCCGGGACCGCCGCCCGGTCGTGGCCCACTCCCACCTGGTCCACCCCGCGGACCGACCGCGGTTCGCCGCGTTGGGTGCCATCGCGAACTTCGAGCCGTTGTGGGCGCAGCGCAACGAGATCATGACCGACCTGACCGAGCCACGGCTCGGGCCCGAGCGCGCGGCGTGGCAGTACCCGATCGCCTCGGTGCGACGAACGGGCGCCCACATCAGCTTCGGCAGCGACTGGCCCGTCTCCTCCCACGTGCCGATGCACGGCATCGCGGTGGCCGTCACCCGGCGGGGTGTCTCCGGTCGGGGCGCGCGTGACGCGTTCCTCCCCGAGGAGGCCGTCGACCTCGACACGGCCCTGTCGGCCTACACCGCCGGCTCCGCCTACCAGGCGGGTGACGAGGCCGTCGCCGGGCGGATCGCGGTCGGGCAGCGAGCTGACCTCGCGCTGCTCGACGGGGACCTGTCCGTCCTGGCGTCCGACGACCTCCACCACGTCGAGGTGGCCGGGACCTGGCTGGCCGGTGCGCGGGTCCACCGCACCGACTGATCGCGGCGAGCTGTCCCAGGTCCGGTGGCGCTGACACCCCGAGCCGGGCGGCGGTTCAGTCGAGGTGGTGGTCGGCGATGTCGAGCGCGGTGTCGAGGATGGCGAGGCCACGCCGGGCCTCCTCCTCGGTGACCGTGCACGGTGGCACGACGTGGATGCGGTTGAAGTTCGCGAACGGCAGCAGCCCGCCCTGCTTGCACGCCGCCAGCGTGGCGGCCATCGCCGGGCTCGACGCCCCGTAGGGCGCGAGCGGTTCGCGCGTGGCACGGTCGCGGACCAACTCGACGGCCCAGAACACCCCGAGCCCTCGCACCTCACCGATGGAGGGGTGCCGGTCGGCCATCGCGGTCAGCTCCGGGCCCAGCACCTCGGCCCCGATGCGGGCGGCATGATCGACGATGCCCTCGTCCTGCATCAGGTCGATGGTGGCCACGGCTGCGGCACAGGCCAGCGGGTGCCCCGAGTAGGTCAGCCCGCCGGGGAACACCCGCTCGTCGAAGCTGTGGGCGATCGGTTCGGAGATGATCACCCCGCCGAGGGGCACGTACCCCGAGGTGACGCCCTTCGCGAAGGTGATCAGGTCCGGTGTGACATCGAAGTGGTCGAGGGCGAACCACGCACCGGTGCGTCCGAACCCGGCCATGACCTCGTCGAGGATCATCACGATGCCGTGCTGGTCGCAGAGTTCCCGCACGCCGGCGAGGTAGCCGGGTGGCGGCACCATGATGCCGGCGGTGCCGGGGATGGTCTCCAGCACGATCGCCGCGATGGTGCCCGGCCCCTCGAACCGGATCGTCTCATCGAGGTGGGCCAACGCCCGGTCGCGTTCCTCCTCGATGGTGGTGGCGTGGAAGTGCGAGCGGTACAGGAACGGGCCGAAGAAGTGCACGAAGCCGGTCGCGCCGTGCTCGTTGGGCCAGCGTCTCGGGTCGCCCGTCAGGTTCACCGCGGTGGTCGTGCCGCCGTGGTAGGACCGGTAGGTCGACAGCACCTTGGTTCGGCCGGTGTGCAGCCGCGCCATGCGCACCGCGTGCTCGATCGCCTCCGCCCCAGCGTTGGTGAAGAACACCTTCTCGAGGCCCTCGGGTGCCAGTGACGCGATCCGCTGCGCGGCCTCGCCGCGCCGGTCGTTGGCGTGCTGTGGGGCGATCGTGCACAACAGGTCGGCCTGCTCCTTGATGGCCGCCACGACCCGTGGGTGCTGGTGGCCGATGTTGGTGTTGACCAGCTGCGAGGAGAAGTCCAGCCACCGGTTGCCGTCGTGGTCCCAGACCTCGCTCCCCGACGCGCCCGCGATGACCAGCGGGTCCAGCGCCGCCTGTGCGGACCAGGAGTGGAACACGTGGGCGCGGTCGAGGGCATGGACCTCGTGGCGCGTGGTGGCGGTGGTGGCGATCGGGGCCTTGGCCATGGCGGCGCTCCGGTGTGCGTGGTCGACGGGTGGTCAGTCGTGCTGGGGGAAGCCGAGGTTCAGCCCGCCGTGGCTCGGGTCGAGCCAACGCGAGGTCACGACCTTGCCGCGGGTGTAGAAGTGCACCCCGTCCGCGCCGTGGGCGTGGGTGTCGCCGAACAGCGAGGCCTTCCAGCCCCCGAACGAGTAGTAGGCCATCGGCACGGGGATGGGCACGTTGATCCCGATCATCCCGACCTGGACCTCTTCACGGAACCGACGGGCGGCCCCGCCATCGTTGGTGAAGACCGCGGTGCCGTTGCCGTAGGGGTTGGCGTTGATCAGCCCGAGTCCCTCGTCGTACGAGGAGGCTCGCAGGACGCTGAGGACCGGACCGAAGATCTCGTCGGTGTAGACCCGCATCGTCGGGGTGACGTGGTCGAGCAGCGACGGCTTGAGCCAGAACCCGTCGGCGTCCCCGTCGACGTCGCCGACGTCACGGCCGTCGACCGCCACCGTCGCGCCCTCTTCGGCTCCGATGTCGAGGTAGCTCGCCACCCGATCGCGGTGCGCTGCGGTGACCAGCGGGCCCATGTCGCAGCCGCGACGCCCGTCACCGGTGCGCAGCTTGCCCATCCGGTCGACGATGCGCTGGACGAGCTCGTCACCGATCGGGTCGACCGCGACGAGCGCGGAGATCGCCATGCAGCGCTCACCGGCAGACCCGAACCCGGCGTTGACGGCGGCGTCCGCGGCGAGGTCGAGGTCGGCGTCGGGCAGCACGAGCATGTGGTTCTTCGCGCCACCGAGCGCCTGGACCCGCTTGCCGGCCCGTGTGCCCTGCTCGTAGACGTAGCGGGCGATCGGGGTCGAGCCGACGAAGGACACCGCCGCGATGCCGGGGTGCTCGAGGATCGCGTCGACCGCCTCCTTGTCACCGTGGACCACGTTGAACACGCCGTCGGGAAGTCCGGCCTCCTTGAAGCGCGCGGCCATCCACATCGCCGCCGACGGGTCCTTCTCGCTGGGCTTGAGGATCACGGCGTTGCCCGCCGCGATCGCGAGCGGGAAGAACCACATCGGGACCATCGCGGGGAAGTTGAAGGGGCTGATGATGGCGACCACACCGAGTGGCTGGCGCACGGAGGTCACGTCCACGCCCGCCGACACCCCTTCGGAGAACGACCCCTTCATCAGGTTCGGGATCCCGCAGGCGAACTCCACGACCTCCTGCCCGCGCGTCACCTCCCCGAGCGCATCGGAGAGCACCTTGCCGTGCTCGGCGGTGATGATCTCGGCCAGCTCCTCCTTGCGCGCGTTCAGCAGCTCGCGGAACGCGAACATGACCTGTGCCCGTCGGCTGAGCGAGGCCTGACGCCACTCCTGCGCGGCCTCCTCTGCCACGGCGACCGCCGCACCGACCGTGGCAGCGTCGGCGAGGTCGACGCGGCCGGTCACGGCGCCGGTCGCGGGGTCGAACACGTCGCCCGCACGTGCGGCGGAGGCGGTGGTGGGGGCACCACCGATCCAGTGGGTGATTCGGGTGGTCATCGTCTGCTCCCGGGTCCGGCGTTGCCTGCGGTGCTGCCGTGGCAGCAGGATGACGGGCCGGTCGTGCGCACGCAATGGACGACTTGTAAGCTCTTTGCCGTGGAGACACGACGATCTGTCACACCTGCGCCCTCCGTCGGGCTGGCATTGGGAGAGGTGCTGGCGCTGCCGGCGGTCCGTGCGGGTGCGCCGGAACTGGTGACCGGGCAGGATGAGCTGGACCGATCCATCCGGTGGGCCCATGTGTCGGAGCTCATCGACATCGGTCCGTTGCTCCGCGGCGGTGAGCTGGTGCTGACGACCGGCATCGGGCTGCCCGACGATCCCCTGGGGTCACAGCGCTACGTCGACGGGCTGGTTGCCGCTGACGTCGGCGCCCTGCTGGTGGAGCTCGGCAGACGCTTCACCACGGTCCCCGAGTCGCTGGCGATGGCCGCACGCCGAGCGGGGCTGCCGTTGATCGTGCTGCACCGAGAGGTCCGGTTCGTGGAGGTCACCGAGGCGGTGCACACCCGTATCGTCGATGCCCAGGTGGCGCAGTTGCGCTGGTCAGATCGGCTGCATCGTCGCTTCACCGCCTTGACCGTCGATGGCGCCGATGTGACCGCCATCGTCGCGGCCGCTGCGGAGCTCGCGGGCGGGCCGGTGGTGCTCGAGAACCGGGCGCACCAGGTGATCGCGGTCGCGGACGGCGGCAGGCAGATGGGTCCGCTCCTGGCGGACTGGGAGCGACGGTCGCGTGGCGCGACCCGCGGTGCGCAGGACGGGTGGACCGTGGTGCCCGTGGTCGCACGCGGGGTCGCCTGGGGACGGCTCGTCGCACTCGACGCCGTCGCCCCCGGCGACGCCGCATCGGTGCTGGAGCGGGCGGCGGCGGCCCTGGCCGTGAACCGGCTGTCGGAGCGTGATGAGCTCGCTCTGCGGCTGCGGGCACACCAGGAGGTGCTCGCAGCGCTCACCACGACGGATGACCGCGATCGTCCCGCCAACCACGTCCTCGAAGCCCGGGCCGCGGCGCTGGGTGTTCCGCTGCGGGGTCGCAGCCTGGTCGGCATCGTCGTCGTGGCCCCGCCGTGGGCAGGGCGCGAGCCCGAGTGGCTGCGTCGCGACGAGGTCGAGCGGGTCGTGGCCGCGGCGACGGGCCGGTTCGACGCCCTGGTCGACGCGTCCACGCCCGGGCAGGTCCGGCTGGTCGCCAGCTTCGATGCGCACACCGATCGCGCCCAGGTGCTGCAGCCCTTCGCCAGGAGCCTCCGCGGCGACGTCGGCAACGAGGCGCCGACCGTCGGCGTCGGTTCGGTGGTCCAGGCGGTCGACGAGGTCGCGCGTTCCCTGCGGGAGGCCGCCTACGTGGCGGCGTCCTCGCCGTCGATCGACCGGCGCAAGGACTACCTGGAACTGCTCGACATCCGGGTCCGGGGGTTGCTGCACGTGTTGCGCGAGGACCCGCGGCTGCAGGACTTCGTGCACCGTGAGCTCGGGTCGCTGCTGGTCCACGACGCCGAGCGAGGGAGCGACCTCCTCGCGACGTTGCGGGCCTACCTGGATGCGGGACGGAACAAGACCCGCGCCGCTGCGGCGCTCCATCTGTCGCGCCCGGCGTTCTACGCCCGGCTCGCAACCGTCGCTCGGGTACTCGACGCCGACCTCGACGACCCTGAGACCTGCCTGTCGCTGCACATCGCGCTGATCGCGTGGGGGACGCCCCTCGAGCGACCCGGCGGGCGCCGATAGGGAGCGCGCCCCACCGGACCGGGGACGTCGCGGCTGAGCTCAGTCGAGCGTCCGAGCCCGGCCCACGGTCCGCGTTGCTGGACGACCGCACTCGCGTCGCAAGACCCCGCGCGCGTATCCGATGCTCCCTATGGGTGGAGCTTCGCGTGAGCAGTTCGCTTCCTCGAAAGGCCCTGTCATGAGCGTCACCGCAGCCAGGTTCTGCCCGATCCTTGCCACCGTGGGCATCCCCGACGACGCGCGATCCGCTCAGTTCGCCGTTGTTCGCACCAGTTCGCTTCCGCCGCTCCCGGTGCCGCCCGGCACCTACCTGACCGGTGACGGCGGACTCCGGTGTCGGGCATCCGCGTCGCCTGGCTGGTCACCACCGGGTCGGTCCGGCAGGCGGTGTACGTCCAGGATGCTCAGCCGCAACCGCTGCATGCGTGAGAGGATGTCGCGGAGCTCGTCATCGTCCCGCACGTGCCCGAGCAGCACGGTGCCGGAGGGGGCGCTCGCAACCGAGAAGCCCGGGAAGGCTTCGACCGCCTCCCTCGTCAGCCGCTGCGTGACGTGGAACTCGTAGCGTCCGCCCTTCGGCAAGGTCACGATGGACGGTCCTCGAGCGACGTCGTTGGGAGCAGGTGGGTCACCTCCGCGAGCCTTCCGCATCCGAGCCGTGCCCGCTTCACCCGTCCCGGGTGACTCCAAGGTTGGCCGGTCCCCTCTGGAGGCGGGCGCGATGGGTTCGGGCGGGTGGCTCGTTCGTCACGCCGTGCCGATCGGTGCCCGGGTGGTGCAGGCCTCGACGGCGCCCCGCGGGGTGGTCGTGCGCAACTGGGGTGGAGGTCCTGAAGCCACGGCGGCGAGCCACGATCCGGGGCCTGCAACCTCGGTCCGGTTGCGTCCGCCGGTGTCGCCATCGTCCGTGCTCCGACGCGACCGCCTGCTTCGTCGGCTGGAGCAGCAGCCAGGCGCCGTCACGTTCGTGAGCGCCCACGCGGGAGCCGGCAAGACGACGCTGGTCGCTGACTGGGCGACCACCAGGATGGCGGACGGCGGTCTGGTCGCCTGGTATGGCTTCGACCGGTTCGACGATGACCCGGCCCGGTGGTGGGAGGGCATCCTCGCAGCCTTGCGTGCGACGGAGGCGTTCCCAGAGCGCTCCGCCCTGCACGACCTGGTCGCCACGCCGCACGAGGTGACCGAGGTGTTCGTGAAGCGTGTCGCCGAGGCGGTGGCGTCCCTCGCAACCCCGCTCTCGTTGGTCCTCGACGACGTCCACGTCGTCACGAACCCGGAGGCGGTCGGCTCGCTGGCACGGTTGGCTCGGGCGGCGTCCGAACGCCTGCACCTCGTGCTCATCAGTCGCAGCGATCCTCCGATCGGCCTTCCACGGCTGCGTGTGGAGGGCAGGGTCCGCGAGCTCCACAGCGAGGACCTGGCCTTCACCGCCGAGGAGACCGCGACCTACCTCGCGACGCAGGGCCTGCACCTTTCCAGCGCCGGCGTCCACACCCTGCAGGAACGCACGCAAGGGTGGGCTGCGGGTGTGCGGAGCGCGGCGCTGGCGATGGCTGCCAGCGACGACCCTCGCGGCCTGGTCGATCGGTGCGGGGGTGACGAGCCGCCCGGGCTCAGCAGCCGGGAGCGATCGTGAAGGAGAACCCGCGGTCCGAGAGCTGGTCGAGGATCCGCTCGAGCGCGGCCACGGTCTGCTCACGGTTGCCGCCGCCGTCGTGGAACAGCACCACGTCGCCCGGGCGGACGTGGTCGATCACGCTGCGCACGATCGAGTCCACCCCCGGTCGGGCCCAGTCCTGCGGATCGATGTCCCAGAGCACGACCTCCAGTCCGGCCTCGGCAGCCCAGCTGCGGGTCTGGCTCCCCATCGCCCCGTACGGGGGGCGCAGGCAGGTGGGCCGCCTGCCGGTGGCTGCCTGGACGGCGTCCTGGGTCCTTCCGATCTCCTGGTCGAACGCGGGCCGTGACAGCTCGGCCAGGGACGGGTGGCTCCAGGAGTGGTTGCCGAGTCGGTGCCCGTCGGCGGTCGCCCGCTGCACCAGCGCGCTGCCACCGCTCACCTGCTGCCCGATCGCGAAGAACACGGCTTGCGCGTCGTAGCGAGCCAGCAGGTCGAGGACCTGAGGGGTGTAGGTCGCGTTGGGCCCGTCGTCGAAGGTGAGGTGCACGACCGCGCCGTCCGGCGCCGGACGGTCCGGCGCTGGCTCCGGGTCGGGTGGTGGTGTGCCGCCGGATCCGTCGGTCTCGCTCTCGGTCTCCTCTGCGGCGGCCACGGCGGCCTCGAGGGCGGCGAGCGTCTGTGGGCCGGCGACCCCGGTCGGCGGGAGGCCCGCGTCGGTCTGGAAGGCGGCGACGGCACGGCGGGTCGGTTCCTCGAAGATGCCGTTGAGCGGGCCCGGTGGGTAACCGGCCGCCTGGAGCAGCTCCTGCAACTGCAGGACGGCCGGCCCGGTGTCGCCGACCCGCAGCGCGGCGTCACCGAGCAGCACCAGCGGCTCGGTCACCTCGGGGCGGACACCGGGTGGCGGGGTGGCCTCGGCGGCCGGTGCCGCATCGACGAGGTCGGACAGCGCCGACAGGCCGTAGCGTTCGGCGGTGGCGGCCGTGACCACGAACGTGTTCGCCGAGGTGGCTGGCGACGGGGCGAACAGCTCGTAGTCGGCGACCGCGAGGAGCTCACCGAGCGCCGCGACGGTCTCCTTCGGGTCGGGGCTGGCGAGCGAGGCGAAGCCGTCGAGGAACTCCAGCAGCGAGCCGGCGTAGTCGATCGCCACGTCGATCTCGCGGTCCAGCAGCGACGCGACCTCCAGGGCCCGGAAACCGTCGAGCTCGACGACCGCCGCGTCGACCCCCTGGGTGAGCAGGCCGGCCACGTACGCGTGCGCGATCACGACGTCCTCGTCGAAGCGCTCCGCGCCGATGCGGATCGGGTCGCCTCTCTCGACCTCGACCTCGACCGTGTCGAGGTCGAGGGTCTCGATCAGCTGCGACGCGGCCAGGTCGGCGGGTGTGCCCGCGCGTAGCTCGGCAACCATGCGGGACACGGCCTCGGTCGTCAGCACCTCGCTGACACGATCAAGCGCGTCCCGCAGCCCGTCCCCGCGTTGCTCGATCAGCTCGGCCCGGGAGTAGGGCACCACGTTCTCCGCCGCCAGCATCCCGAGGTCGTCGTCGAGGACGACGAGATCCTCCTCGGCCAGCAACGGATCGGTCGTGAACAGCACCCCGACCTCGACCGTGCCCTCGCGGAGGGCGGTCACGATCGGCTCGCCCGGCTCCATTGGCACGAGCAGTTCCGTCACGTCGATGCCGTAGGTGCGGCCCAACCCGTCGAGGCAGAACGGGTTGGTGCCGCAGTCCGCCGGTGCGCCCAGGCGGAAGCTCTCCAGCGTCTCCGGTTGCGGGGGCTCTTGGTCGCTCGGAGGCGGCTCCGGCGGCGGCTGATCCCCGCCTGCGCGCAGTGGCCCTGCCACCACCACGGTCAGCACCAGGAGGCCGGCAGCCGCCAACCCCCCGGCAGCGACCCACCAGCGTCCGCTCATGCTCCAACCTCCACCGCTCGTGGCCACCCTGCCGTCACGAGGGGACCAGAGCCTCGTCACCCCCGAGTACCAGCACTATCACCCAGTCGGGGTGAATCCCACGTATCCTGCACTGTCGGGGAGCCCCAAGGCCCGGTCGTGCCTCGGTGGTCCGTTCCTTCCTCACTGGTCGTCAGGACGGACCGGACCGTCGACGGCTCCAGGTGCTCACGCGGAGGGGGCTCTTGACCGGACATCGTGGGCGGTCCCTACTGGCGGGGGCGCTGGTGGTCGTCGGCGCCCTGCTGGTCGCTCTCGGGAGTCTCCTGCTGGTGCGCCACGTGGGGGAGCCGGCGGGGCTCCGCCCGCTGCTGAGCGCGGCGTTGGGTCTCGCGGCGGTGAGCCAGCTGCTGGCCGCGCGGCAGGTCCGGTCTCCCCGCATGGTCGCCGGTGTGGTGTGGTTGGTGGCCGCCACGGCGATGGCTGTGTGGCCGGATCCGACGAGCGCGGTGCTGGCGTGGCTGTTCGGCGGCGCCCTGCTGGCCGGTGGGGTGGTCGAGCTGGTGATGTTCGCGCGGTTGCCCGTTGCGTCCAACCTACGGTTCGCGGCCGCGGCTGGCGCGGTCACGCACCTGCTGCTCGGAGGGGCCGTCCTGCTGTGGCCGTCGATCTCGGCGTTCACCCTCGGTGTGGCGCTGAGCGTGTGGGGGCTGCTGTTCGGCGCGCGGATCGTCGTCCTCGGTGTCGACCGTCTCCGGCACGGGCATCCGATGGAGGTCGCGACGGGTCGGTGGTCGACCGGGGCCCGCCTCGCCGGCAGCCTCGGGATGCTGCTGGTCGCGATCCTGGCGATCGGTGCCGCGGCGTTCATCGGACGGGACTCGACACCGGAGCCGGGCCCCTTCTACGCCGCACCGGCGGCTTTCGACCCCACGCCCGGCGCGGTGCTGCGCTCGGAGGTCATCGACCCGTTCGTGGAGGGAGCGACGGCGTACCGGGTGCTCTACACGAGCCGTGACCTGGCGGGTGCACCTGCGGCGGTGAGCGGCATCATCATCGTGCCGGACGATGCCGACGTCCCTGAGGAGGGACGGCCGGTGCTCGCGTTCACCCACGGCACCATCGGGGTCGCGCGATCCTGCGCACCGTCGCTGCTCGGCGGCGCCTACGTGGAGCAGATGTGGGGGCTCGAGGCCTTCGTCGATGCCGGGTGGATCATCGCCGCCCCGGACTACCTCGGCCTGGGTGCCGAGGGCGTGCACCCCTACCTCGTCGGCGACGTCGCGGCGGTCTCCACCCTCGACGCGGTCCGGGCAGCGATCGACCTCGCCGACGGGCAGGCCTCGTCACGGTTCGCCGTGGCCGGCCACTCCCAGGGAGGCCATGCCGCGATGTTCACCGGCCAGCGTGCGGGGGTGTACGCCCCGGAGCTCGAACTCGTCGCCGTGGCCGGGCTGGCCCCGGCCTCGGAACTCGCAGCGTTCATCGAGGCCAACGACGGCACCACCTTCGGCAACCTGCTCGGCGCCTACGCCGTCGCGGCCTGGGACCGGGTGTTCGACGACATCGACGCCGCCGACATCGTCGATCCGGTGGTGCTGCCGATCGTTGAGCGCCTCGCGGACGCCTGTGTCGCGACCGGTCCGGAGGCGGTCTCGTTGCTCACCGATGCCGAGCTGCTGCAGCTCGGGTTCCTGGTTTCCCCCATCTGGGAGACCGAGCCGTGGGCGAGCCGGATCGCGGAGAACACCCCCGGGAACGACCCGATCGACGCGCCCCTGCTGATCGTGCAGGGCACCGACGACGTGCTGATCCGCGCGGACATCCAGCGTCGCTTCGTGCAGCGGCTGTGCGCCTTGGGCCAGCAGCTGGAGTACCGGGAGGTCCCCGGCGTCGGCCACCTCGGTGTCGACGACGCCGCGGATGACGACGTGGTCGCCTGGCTCACCGACCGCCTCACCAGCGACCCGACCGTCGACACCTGCGAGACCGACTGACCCCTCCGAGGAGGGGGGCCGGCCATCATGGCCGTCCTCGGGTCCGACATCCACCGATCCCGCGGCCACGATCCCTGGTCCGAACGCGTCTGACGAGCTCGCTGGCGGTGTCGGAACGGGTCGGCCCGAGCGGGGTAGCCACCTCCGCCACGTCCGGATCGTCAGGATGACGGGGCGTGTCACGAGCCGTTCACCTCGCCACGTCGTGGGAGCCCGGACATCCGGAGGAATCCGCGCTGGCACGGAGGCGCACGGGTCGCCGCTTCCGCATACTGCTCAACCGTGGCCGGGCAGCTCGGTTCGGCCACCCGAGCACCAGGAGCAGGACATGGCCACCTACATGGTCGACCGAGACCTTCCCGGCATCTCGATGGAGCAACTGGCCGACGCGCAGCGGCGCGCGATCGACTGGTCGCAGCGCTACCAGGCGGACGGGCGGAACGTCCGCTACATCCGCAGCACCTTCGTCCCGGGCGAAGCCCACTGCATGTGCCTGTTCGAGGCGCCGGACGCGGACGTGGTCGCCGATCTGAACGACGACGCGGAGATCCCCTACACCCGCGTCACGGAAGCACTGGACCTGACCCCCACCAACTGATAGATCGGCAGCTGTGGAGGGCCACGAGGCCGGCACACCGGCGACCCGGACGAGCCTGATCGGCCGCGAGGCCGATGTGCAGGCGGTCTCCGACGCGCTCTCCTCCTCGCGCCTGGTCACCTTGGCCGGCTTGGGCGGGGCGGGGAAGACCCGTTTGGCCGTCGAGGTCGCGTGCCGCCTCGCGCCCGCCTACCGCGACGGGGCGCGGATCGCTGAACTGGATTCGGTGACCTCGGCCACGGGGATCGTCGCCGCCATCCTCGCCACGCTCGATCCCCCGGGTAGCCCAGCCGGTCCGGCCGCTGACGAGGCGGCGGCCGCGCGACTCGTCGCCCTGCTGCGTCCGCGCCAGCTGTTGCTCACCCTGGACAACTGCGAGCAGGTCCTGCCCGACGCCGCAGCACTGACGGACCGTCTGCTCGGGGGGTGCCCGCAGCTGACCGTGCTCGCAACCAGCCGCGAACCCTTGCGCATCTCCGGGGAGGCCGTGGTCGCGGTCGACCCTTTACCGGTGGCCCCGTCGTCGCTACGACATCCGGCGCCTGCCATCCGTCTGTTCGTCGCCCGCGCCGCCACGAGCCACCGCGGCTTCGAACTGTCGGAGGACAACCTCGGCCATGTCGCCGCGATCTGTCAGCTCGTCGACGGCATCCCCCTCGCGATCGAGCTCGCTGCGGCGCGCGCGGGCCACCTCTCGACCGCCGAGATCCGTGACCGCTTGCTGCACCATCCCGGCTCTCTGGCCTCGCGGGACCCCACCGCCTCGGAACGGCACCGCACCCTGACGGCGACCCTCGATTGGAGCTACCGGCTGCTCACGTCGGAGGAGCAACGCGTCCTGCGCCGACTCTCGCTCTTCCTCGGCGCCACGACCGCGGCCGACGTCGCCGCGGTCTGCGGCCTTTCAGAGCTCGACACCCACGAGTTGCTGGCCGGGCTGTGCGAGAAGAGCCTGCTCGTGGTCGCGACGCGAGACGGGGTGAGCCACTACCGCCTGCTGGACACGGTGCGAGCCTACGCACACCACCACCTCGAGGGCGCAGGGGAGCTGGAGACCGCACGTCGGGAGCAGGCCCGCTGGCTCATCACCTGCGCCCAGCGGCGCGCCTGTGAGCCCGCTACCCGGGCGACCGCGGCCACGACCGCGCCGGAGCTCGACGATGTCGCTGCGACCGTCGCCTGGGCGGTGGCGGGCCGCCACACCGAGCTCGCGCTCGAGCTCGCCAGCGCGACCTGGCGTGCCTGGGAGCAGTCGGGACGACACGCGGAGGGGCGCCACGTCCTCTCGGAGGTCCTCGGGTTGGCAACCGACGCCAGGCTCCACCGCGCCCGGGTCCGGATCGCCGCTGCGCACCTGGCCTTCCTCGCGGGCGATCTCGCCACGGCAGGGGAGCAGTACACCCAGGGGCTGGAGGAGTTCCGGGAGCTCGGCAACGAGGACGAGCTCGCCACGGCCCTCAACGGCTTCGCCATGGTGCGCCTCTTCGAGGGTGACACCGCCGCCGCACGTGCCCTGGCCGAGGAAGCCCTCACACGCTTCCAGGATCAGGACAACGCCGGAGGGAGCGCGTTCGCCCAGACGAGCCTCGGCATGATCGAGAAGCACGCGCGTCACGCCGTGGCCGCCGAGTCGCACCTCCTCGAGGCGCTCCAGGGGTTCCGCCGGCTCGGGCTGGGCCGTGAGGCCGCGAGCGTGCTGGACACCCTCGGCAACCTGGCTGCCGATCTCGGCCAGCCGGCGCGGGCCCACCGGTTCTACGAGGGCGCGCTGCAGTTGCAACGGCAGGCCGGCGACGCCCGGGGGGCGGCGTTGTCACTGAACAGCCTCTGCCTGGTCGCCCAGCAACGCGGCAACCTCGACGGAGCCTGGGAGGCCGCCGAGGCGGCGAGGCAGCTGTTCGCGGAGGTCGGCGATCGAGCCGGGGAGGCCGCGACGCTCAACAACCTCGCCAACCTCGCCGCCGAGCGCGGACAGGTACGCCGGGCGATGGAGCTGTACGGCGAGTGCCTCCAGGCCTTCCGGGAGATGGGCGACGCGCGCCGTCTGGCCACGGCCCTGCACAACCTCGCCGACCTGGCCCGCAGCGTCGACGAGCGGCAGCTGTCCTGGGACTGTCTGCTGGATGCCACCTCGCTGTGGAACCGGCTCGGCCGGACCGGCGACGTCCACGCCGGCCTCGGCGAGTTGCGGGGCCTCACCGCCGCCTGGGGTGTGGCGGACGTCTCCTCCCTCGAGCGCGCAGCGACCGAGGCGGAGTCGGATCCGGCCATCGTGGCGCGCGCGTTGGAGTCGGCGCGGTGGGCGGCGATCCCTGCCCCGATCCGCTCCCCCGAGGTCTCCGGAGACGGGCCCCTCACGGCGCGTGAAGCGCAGGTCGTCGGACTGGTGGGGCGCGGGCTGACGAACGCGGAGATCGCGGGTGAGCTGTTCATCTCCGAGCGGACGGTCGAGAGCCACGTGTCGCACGCTCGTCAGAAGCTCGGTGTCGACTCGCGCACGAAGCTGACCCGCTGGGCGCTCGAGCAGGGCCTGGCCGGCGACGCAGTCGCCCTGCCATGAGATCCGCGCCACGGACCGTCTGCAGCCACACGAAGGAGCGACCATGAACGGCCAGGAGAAGCCCTACCGGCCGGTCCCTTCCAGGCCGATCGCACGGGGCCGCAGGGTGTGGCTGCGCCCGATCGACGAGGGCGATCTCGAGGACTACTGCGCAGCGATCAACGAGCATGAACCGGGCTGGTGGGCCGGGTACGTGGGCGCGTCCAGCCTCGCGCAGACGCGCCGGTGGTACGAGAAGACCGTGGTGGAACGCCACGGCGTCGACGGCTACTGGTTCACCGTCTGTCCCCTCGGCAGCGACGAGTTCCTCGGTCAGATCTGGGTCTGGGACATCGACCACCGGGTTCGCGGTGCCGAGATCAGCGTCTACATCGCGGCGCCGGGCCGCGGTGTCGGCACCGACGCGATCGACGCGGCGGTGGACTTCGGCTTCGGGTCCCTGGACCTGCCGCGCATCTTCGGCTTCACCGACGAACACAACCAGCGGTCGCTCGCGGCCTTCGAACGGTGCGGGTTCGTCGTCGAGGGCCGTCTGCGCGGGGCTGGCACCCACGCTGGCCGGCGGACGGACCTGGTGCAGTTCTCCATGACGCTCGACGACTGGCGGGCGCTCGAGCGGCCGCGGTCCTGGGAGCTCAACCAGTCGGACCCGCCCGGTCGCTGAGATCGCGTCCGCGCTCTCCCGCTCTCACCCGGTCGCGGCAGCGTCGTCGCGTGGCTGGTGCGCAGAAGGTTCGCCCGCTTCGACGGTCCCGAGGAACCGGGCGATCGCAGCGGCGGTGTGGTCGAGTTCGTCGACCCACACCGCGTGACCGGCGTCAGCGACCATCTCCAGCTGGGACCCCGGGATGCGGGCCACCAGTTGCCGGGCGATCGGCGCGCCCCCGAACGGGTCGTCCTCACCCCACAGGAACAGCAGCGGGTTGCGGATCGACGACAGCAGCTCGTCCGGGATGGTCAGCCCGCCGAACAGGCCGTGCCGCAGCGACAGGTACCGGTTGGAGCGCAGCTCGTTACCCATGGTGTCGGTGTCGCGGAGCAGCGCGCGGAACCAGGCGAGCTCCTCGGGGCTGAACCGGCCCGTGTCGATCGCCCGGCGCAGCCCGACCTGTCGGAGCATCGAGCGCACGGAGCGTTCCGTGGGAGGGATCGCGGCCATCAGGTGGCCCAACGGTCGGATCGCGCTGATCCGCATCACCATCGGGACGTGGGCGATCGGTGCGCCCACCGGCCAGCCGAGCTCCACGATCCCGCCGATGCGCTCGGGATGTGCCGCGGCGGTGAGCAGGGCGGACAGCCCCCCGTAGGAGGTGGCGACCACGTCCGCTGAGGGCAGCTCGAGCGCGTCCAGGAGATCGACGATCTGGGTGCGCGCCACCTCCCACTGGCCCTCGGCGTCCAACCGTCCGGTGAGCGGCTCGGACAGCCCACCCCCCGGCCGGTCCAGCAGCAGGCAGCGGAAGCCGGGCAGCCGCGCCGACAGCCGCGCTGCCAGCCGCGCCCAGCTGCTGCCAGCGTTCGAGCCCCCGTGGACGAACACCACCGGGTGTCCTTCACCCACCTCCTGGACCCGCACCGTGACCCCCAGGCGCTCGAGCCGGACGCGCCTCTGGTGGGGGCTGACACCCGTGGAGGCCCACAGGCGTCGCTCGGCCTCCAGGTACCGCGCTTCGTGCATCAGTTCCTCCTCGGTCCGTCGGAGCGGGCACCAGCGGCCGGCTCGAGCACCATCGCCACGTCGCCGGAGGCCAGCGTGAGCCACCGACGGCAGGACAGTCCGGCCGCCCGGCCGATCGCGGCGACCTCGTCGACGGTGCGCTCGCGTCCGCCGGGGGTCAACGCGAGCATCAGGGTGTCCGCCGAGAGCGCGATCTCCTCCACGGGTCGGGGGTGTGCCCGGCTCTCGACCACCACGACCCGGACCGCAGCGGTCGTCGCAGCCGAGGCCCGCGCAGCCGCGGCCACCCGCTCCAGCAAGCGCTGCACGTCTCGGTCGTCCCAGTCGTGGACGACGTTGACCAGCAGGTAGGTGTCGAAGCCGGTGGGGATGGCGTCGAAGGCATCCCCGGCGATCGCGGCGATCCCCGGACGGTCGGGTGTGCGTGCGACGACCTCGGGAAGCTCGAGGACGGTCGCGTCGAGATGTGGGTGATGCGCGACGAGCGTGGCGAGCAGCGTCCCGTCCCCGCCACCCACGTCACAGATCCGGCGTCGGTCGGACCAGTCCAGCGCCCGCGCGAGGAGCAGCCCGTGCAGTCGGGCGCCGGCTGCCATCGCCTCGTCGAACCGGGCCCCTGCATCGGGATGCGACGCCATCCAGGGGAAGAACGGCTGCCGATTGGCGGCGTGGAACGCGTCACCGTCCTCTGGCAGGGCCGCGGTCAGCGCTCCCAGTGCTCTGGTCACCTCCGGTTGGGCGGCGAAGACCGCCCAGGCGCGCCATCCGCCGGGATGGTCGCGGCGGAGGAAGGCGGTGACCCTGGTCGGGCGGACCTGCCCTTCGCGATCGAGCCGGAGCCACCCGTGCACGTGCGCGAACCGCAGCAGCCGCTCCAGGCGGTCGGGATCGACGTCGAGGACGCCCGCCAGGTCGGCGACGCGCACCGGTGCCGTGACCCGATCGGGGACGTCGAGGTGGCAGAGCGTGGCGAGCACCGCCGGTGACAGCCCGGCCAGGGCGGCCTCCATGATCCGGCTCGGGGGCGGTGCCGATGCCCGGTGCAGGCGCGCGAGCAGGCTGCGCCCCAGGACCACGAGCCGGGTCATGGCGGCCGGCGGGATCGCAGGAGTACCGAGGATCTCGGCGGGTCGCGGTGGCGCCGGCACGGATGCCGCTCGTCGGGGCCGGGATACCTTGACCAGCCGTGGCGCGTCGCTCGTTGGCACGGTGTGCCCCCCCAGGACGTCCTCGTATCCGTGAAGTGACCCAGCCGGTCCGACGCGAGCGGCGATCCGGCGGTCAGGGCGAGACGGGGCGTCGATCGGTCGGTGCCGGCTGGTTGTGCGGGCCTGGCTGTCGCGCCTCGAGTTCACCGACGGCGATGAACGCGGCTCCCCACGCGATCGCGAGCAGCGACCAGGTGGTGGTCAGCTGTGACACCGCGGTGATGCCGAGCGAACCGACCCCGAGCGCTGCAGCCATGATCCCGGCGACCCACAACGGGAAACGCCAGCCCGACACCTTCCAGGCGGCGACCGCACCGAAGAGCGGCACCAGCAACGCGTAGACGGCCATCACGACCCAGTGGCCGAACGCGTAGTGCTCGTCGTGCGGGCCGCTGCCGAGGTGGATGTCGAGCTGACCGACCGCGTAGACGACGGATGGCACGGCCGCGACGGCGGCCAGGGCGAACAGCGTCCGGCTCGGCGTGGTGACCGAGGTGAACTTCGCCCGCCACGACGAGGGGTGGGCGACGAACGCGAGCGCGGCGATCACGATCGCGGCCGCGATGATCGGGATCCCCTCCGCCGGAAGGTCCGCGAGCGCCAGGACCATCACGAACGCCAGCACCGTGCCGGCGCCGTACACCCAGGCGGCACCCACCTGGGCAGCCGGGCGCCGCAGCTGGGCCGCGACGGCCGCGACCATGCTCCACGCGAACACCCCCTGGGCGAACCAGTGCATCTCGTGGGTGGCGCCTTCGCCTGCGGGGAAGCCCCCGAACGCGGTGACGATGAAGGACAGCTGCTGCGGCCGCTCCCCGAGGTGCAGGAACAGCAGCACCACCAGCAACACCCAGAAGGTGATCAGCCGCCAGCGTGGGATCGGTGGGGTGGTCGTCTCGGTCATCATCGCTCCTTGGCTCGTGCGAGGTGCAGGTCGTGGTGAGGCGGGCCCGGTGTCACGTGGTCGTCCAGGTCCGTCGGCCGTCGGCAGGGGGCGAGGTGACCGATCATCGGCCGGTGACGCTGCTCCCGCCAGGGGGCTGGCCCCCGCTCGGGGGTGCGGGGTCCACCACTCTCCCACTCACCCTTCGGGGAACCTTCCGTGCGTCAGGCGGTCACAGCGGCGGCAGGCCCGGGTGGTCGGGATGGCTCGACACCTGTGACTCGATCGCCGCCATGCCGGCGAGCACGAGGTCCTCGCGCCAGTGGCGGCCGGCGATCTGGACCCCGACCGGCAGGCCGGTGCTGCCCCGCTCGGCCGTGCGCGCGGCCTGTAGCGCCCCGTCCTTGCTGTCGGGCCGATCCGACTCCTCGCCGGGCCGGACCCGCGTCACGGGTACCACCCCGGCGGGCAGGCCGAGCGCGGTGAACAGGATGCTCGGCATCGACAGGTCCGGCAGTTTCGCGGACAGCCCGTGGGGCACCGCGGGCAGCGGCGTCGCGGGGGCCAGCAGCAGGTCGTAGCGACCGGCGTCGAGCGCCGCGGTGAAGGAGGCCGCGTAGGTCATGCGGTCGCCGAGGATGTCCATCAGGTCGCCGGCGGACCCCTTCCGGACGTGGCGGACGATCTTGGCGGCCCGCTGCTGTCCGCTGGCGCCGAGGGCTGCCGCGAGCGCGCGCACCACGGCGTTGGGCAGGGCCGTCACCTGGGCGTCCTGCTTGATGAGCGGGTGCGGCTTCTCGTCGCCGAGCACCTGGCGCAGCCAGGAGCCGCCATCGGCGGTCCACATCCGCATCGCGATCGCGATCCCCTCACCGGTGTCGGGGGGTGCGTCCCACACCTCGACGACCGCGCCCGCCGCGCGCAGGGCGTCAGCGGCTGCATCGAGCGCGCGGCGGATCGCCGGCGACGGGGTGAAGCCATCGATGTCCGGGAGCAGGGCGACGCGGAGCCCGGCCACACCGGCTTCGGGGACGTCCCGCCACGGCACCGGCGGGGTGCGGTGGCTCGGTCGTGCGACGATGCCGTCCACCATCACGCGCAGCGCGAGCGTCACGTCGGCGGTGGTGCGGGCGAAGGGCCCCGCCTGCGCGTCGACCAGGCCAGCGGCGGTGCGGACCGGCGCTCGGTCGATCGGCAGACGCGGGATGGTGGGGACCAGGGAGCACACGCCGCACCAGGCGGCCGGGACGCGCAGGCTGCCTCCGAAGTCCGCGCCGAGGCTCAGGGGGATCCCCGCGGCCGCCACCAGGGCCGCGTCACCACCGCTGCTGCCACCGGGCGTCCGGTCCACATCCCACGGGTTGTTGGTCCGGCCGAACATCGCGTTGTCGGTCTCGATCGCGCCGAGCGCCGGGGGCACGTTGGTCTTGCCGAGGACGATCGCGCCGGCCTCCCGCAGTGCGGCGACCAAGGGACCATCCTGCTCGACGCGTCGGTCAGCCAGCCTGGCCATCCCGAAGGTGGTCGGCAGGCCCGCGACGTCGAACTGGTCCTTGATCGTCACCGGCACGCCGTGCAGCGGGCCGAGGACGTCGCCGCGGCGGCGGGCGGCGTCGGCCTCCTCCGCCTCACGGCGTGCGTCCTCGAACCGTGGCCACGCGAGCGCGTTGAGCTGCTCGTCGACCTCCTCGAGGCGAGCGATGTGGGCGTCGACGACCTCAGTGGTCGAGACGTCGCCCGCCGCGATGCTGTGTGCCAGCTCCGCGGCCCCCAGCCGGGTGAGCGCGGCCGCGATCTGCATGCTGTTCCTCCTGACCCGGATCCGTCCTGGGAACGGTTCTACGGGGCAGACGTGCAGCCGCCATCAACCGAAGGTCTGAACGGCGGCCGACGAGGTCGCAACGCCCGTGGTCGGAGGCGGCGTCACAGCAGCCGGAGTTCCCTGGCCCGAGCGAAGGCCTGGGTCCTGGAGGACGCCTGCAGCTTGCGCAGGATGCGGGTCAGGTGCGACTTGACCGTCGGCTCGCTGATGAACAGCGCGGCCGCGATGTCCCGGTTGGAGGCGCCCGTGGCGACCTGTTCGAGAACCTCGAGCTCACGTGGTGAGAGCACCTCGTCGGTGCCGGGGATCGCCGTCGCCGTACGGGCGGCGGAGGACTGGCCGATCGCGAGCACCCCTCGGAGCAGGTCGGTGTGCAGGCCCACCTGGGCGCAGCGCTCCAGCACCGCACGGTGCGCCTGCACGTCGGGGAAGAGGATCCCCGGCCCGATGCGGGCAGCGACGTCCAGGGTCGGCATGGCCGCCTCGATCGCTGCGACGGCCCGGCCCTGCTCCAGCAGGAGGCCGGCCCGCTCCAACCCCGGCATGCCCGACCACAGCCAGCAGCGCCCGATGCTCTGGGCCTGCTCACCCTCGCGCAGCAGCTCCAAGGCGTCGTCCGTGCGCCCCTCGATGCGCGCCACCATGCTCTCGGCGATCGTGCGGACCACGGTCACCTCCGCGAGCCCGCTGCGAGGCTGTCCGGTCATGAGCCGGTCGTGGGTGGCGACGAGTTGTCGGTGCTCGCCACGCAGCCAGTGCGTGCGCAGGGCGGCGTGCACGTAGACGTGGCGGAACTGGCGGTACACCGGGTCGTCGAGCCGTGGCAGCGTGTCGTCGAGGAGGTGTTGGACGGTGGCCAGATCCCCGGAGCCGAGGCAGACGGCCATGAGCAGGCACTCCGCCTCCTGGTGCTTCCACGCCATCCGGCCGTAGCCCATCGACTCCGTCAGGCATCGGCGCAGCTCGTCGGCGGCTCGGGCGACCTCCAGCCGCAGCAGCGCCGCACCGGCCCGCGCCGGCCGCAGGGCGGTGAGCGTGGCCTGATCGTCCGCGCTCAGCCCGGCTCCGAGCCGGTCCGCCGCGTCGGCGACCCAGGCCGGCCCGCGATCCACGAACAGCAGCGTCGGTGACAGCGTGGGCCCGACCGCCTTGAGCTGCATGGGTTCGCCGGAGCGCAGCGCCAGCTCCACGGCCTCCTCGACGCAGTTCGACACCCCGTCCCAGTCGTTGCGGTAGTAGTTCCACCAGGTCGCGACGGCCAGGATCGCCGGACGCCACGCCGGATCGACGTGCTCGAGCGCGTGGGCGATGGCCTCTCCCGCGCGGTCCAGGTCGCCGAGCTGGAGGTACGCCTCGGCGAGCATGGCCTCCACCTCGGCGGCGGCTTGCGGGCGGCCGGCAACCAACAACCGGTCCCGCAGCGGCTCGAGCTCGCGGAGGACCTCGTGTGCCTGCCCGGCGACGTCTGCGAGCCACATCCGCAGTATCTCCAGCCGGTGGTCGCGGGCCCGGACCTCGGCGGGCAGGGCCCGGACCGCGGGTACCAGCCGCACCATGGTGCTCGTGTCGAGGTCGGAGAAGCCGAGGTCGATGATCAGGTCGGCGGCGGCGGCGTGGTCCCCCGCGGCGAGCAGGTGCGGGAGCGCTTGCAACGGCGGCAGGACACCGGCCGCGCGCCGATGCAGCCGCGCGACGTCCTGCGGTGCGTACGACACCGCGAGCTGCTCGCGTAGGAACGCGGTGAACAGGTCGTGGATCCGCCAAGTGTCGCCGTCCGCTCCACGGTGGCGGGTCACGAACAGGTTGCGCCGGTCCAGCTCTGCCAGGACCCGGTGGCTGTCGGACCGGTCGGCGACCGCGTCGCAGGTGTGCGGCGAGAGCTCGTCGAGGATCGACGTCTGGAGCAGGAAGGCGCGCAACCCCACCTGGAGCGCGTCGAAGACCTCCTCGGCGAGGAAGCGCCGCAGATCCGGGAGCACGTCCGGGAGGACGTCCGGGACCGCTCCCGCCGACGGCGAAGGCCGCTGGGTCGCTGCCACATCGACGTGCGCGGTCGCGAGCCGAACCGCCGCCGCCCAACCGCCGCTCGCGGCAAGTACCCCGTCGATCTCCGCCTCGCTCACCGGCCTCTCCCGGGCGAGGACGTGCGCGACGGCGTCGCGATCGAGCAGGAGGTCCTCCAGATCCAGCTCCGCCACCTCGGTGCGCACCCGTCGACGTGCCATCGACACCGCCGGCTCCGACCGGCTGCTCAGCACGACCTTGACCTCCGGTGGCAGCTGCTCGAGCAGAGCACCGAGGAGGGCGAGGGTGGCCTCGTCGGTCACCTCGTGGACGTCGTCGAGCAGCCACGTGATCGCACCGTGATCGCCGAGGTCGTTGACCAGGGACGCGGCGAGCTGCCTCGGCGTCGGCGCCGTCGCTCCGTAGGCCAGCAGTTGCGCGAGCCGCGTGCCGAACCCGCCACCGAGCCGGCGCCGCGCGCCTTCCAACAGCGCCGCCCCGAGGACGGACGGTTCGTTGTCGTCCTGGTCGAGCCGGACCCACACGATGTCCCTGGTCGTCGTGGCCGCCCAGGCGGCCAGCGCGGTGGTCTTCCCCGAGCCCGCCGGTGCGGTGACCACCGTCAGCGGGCGAGTGCTGATCCCCCTCTCCAGGAGCGTGACCAGGTGGTCGGTCGCCACGCGCTCGTCCAGCACCGGTGGCAGGAACTTGGTGAACGGGAACGGCTCGGGCGCAGCATGAGGTGCGACAGGTCCGAGCGACATCGCTTCGTCCCGGTCAGCCATCGGTTCGCAGATCCCGGCGCATGAGCACGCGCGGGAACCCACCGGAGACGGCGTCGGTGTCGACAGCCTTGGTGAACCCGGCACGTTCGAAGAGGCCACGGGTGCCGACGTAGGCCATGGTCGTGTCGACCCTCGCGCCCCGGTTGTCGACCGGGTAACCCTCGACCGCGGGGGCACCCCGCGACCGCGCCTCCTCGACGGCGCCGGAGAGCAGTGCATGGGAGATCCCACGACCCCGATGGCCCGGTCGGACCCGAAGGCACCACACCGACCAGACCGCGACGTCGTCGACGTGGGGGATCTTCCGGGACCGGGCGAAGGGCAGCTGAACACGGGGCGCGAGCGCGGCCCACCCGACCACCTCGCCGTCGTCGTAGGCCAGCCCCCCGGGCCCCGTCTCGGCCGTGCACAACGTCCTGACGTACTCGCCGCGGGCCGGGCCGACCAGCTGCCGGTCGGTCTTCGCTTCCAACCGGTGGCTGAGGCACCAGCAGACCGACGCCTCCGGCGTGCGCTTCGGACCGAGCATGACCGCGAGGTCGTCGAACCGATCGATCGTCGCGGGTGCAACCTCGAAGGCCATCGCACCTCCTTCGCCCGTCGGCAGCACCTTAGCTCCGGTCACCTGAGCACCCGGTGGGAAGGGGTCCGGCCGGTGCGGCCAGTGACGCGGGTGCCTAGCCGGCCGGGCTCTGGACCGGGGCTTCGCTACGAGCCACACCCGGTGGTGCCTGCCTCAGGCACCGACCTCCGCGGCGATCCGCCCGTCCGCGATCGCCTCGATCAGTCGGGCGTGATCCGTCTCGTTGACGTCGGCGTAGTCGTGCGAGAACGCCACGAGCGACTCCTCGAACCGGCCGCCGGAACCGAGGTAGCCGGCGATCTCCGCGGGCTCGCTGCTGCGGGCGTGGGCTGCAGCGAGCAGGTCCCCGCAGAGGCCGGCGTAGGCGACGAGCCGGTCCGGGCTGATCCGCTCCAGGTCGACGCTGCCCTTCATGTCCCTGAACTGCCGGACGTAGTAGTCGCGCTCCTGTCCGTCCAGCCCGGTCCCGCTCAGCCAGCCGAGGAACAGATCGCTCGCTGACTGCATCAGGTGCTGGCCCTCGACCACGCGCCGTCCGGCAGGAGGGTGCGGGTTGGCCCCGAGGTGCTGCTCCAGGACCGAGGGGCCGGCCTCCTTGACCTGCAGGACGAGGGGGTCCTCGGCATCGCGTCCGTGGAGCAGCACCACGTAGGCGCGGGTGCCGACGCTGCCGACGCCCACGACGCGCCGGGCCGCGTCGATCACCTCGAAGCGGGAGAGCACCTGGTGGCGGTGGGCGGGGAGGCTCTCACGGTAGTGCTCGAGGTAGCGCGACATCCGCTCCAGGCGGTCAGCCGGCATCGCGGTACGGGACAGGATCGGCGGGTCCTCCCGGAAACGAACCTCGCCGTCGACCACCTCGGTGAGCTTGCGGGCGGCATGCTGGCTGGTGCGACGTTGGGCGCGGTCGAACAGTTTGCGGGCGTCGGCTGCAGCCTCGGTGTCGAGCGCACCCTCGGCGACCCGGTCGTCGAGCAGCTCCAGGATCTGCTGGTCATCGAGGCTCTCGTACCAGACGTCGAGCACGCCGGCGTTCGCGAGCTCCTCCATCTTGGTGCGGTAGGTCCGGATGGCCGACCTGACGGCGTCGCTGCCGACCTCGTCGTCGAAGCCTCGATGCCGGGCCGCGATCACGAGGGACGCCGACAGCCGCTTGAGGTCCCACTCGAAGGGACCGGGCAGGGTCTCGTCGAAGTCGTTGATGTCGTAGACCATGCGGCGTTCCGGGGTTGCGAAGGTCCCGAAGTTCGCGAGATGGGCGTCCCCGCACAGCTGCGCGGTGATCTCAGTCGTCGGTGTCGTCGCCAGGTCAGCCGCCATGACCGCAGCCTGACCACGGAAGAAGGCGAAGGGCGAGACGCTCATCCGGCCGTAGCGGATCGGCACGAGCTCGGGGACCCGGGTCGTGTCCTGCTGTGCGAGGGTCTCCAGGGGATCCGGGCGGTCCGGCGCCGGCTGGAAGCCCGCGTGCGAGCTGCGGGGCACCCGTTGGCGGAGCTCGCGGCCGCGCGCACGCAGCTCCGTGGGATCAGGTCGTCGGTTCACCGTGCCTCCTCACCGGGCCGGTGCGGTGCCGACCTCCCGGTGGACTCTAACTCGGAGGTGGACCCCTGGTCACCACCCGCGAGTGGGCGGACGCTTGCGGTCAGGGGTCGCTGTCGCAGCCTGGTGGGTCGGGGAGCGGCCACGGATGGCCGGTTACCTGCCCCGCGCCGGCCACGGTGGCCACGGCGGGGACACCGAGCGGCCGTCAGCGGCCGGCAGCCGAACACAGTGGCTCGAACTCGGCAGCGTCACGTCCCGAACGGGTAGGTCTCGAGCTCGTCCTCGGGCTGCGGCTCCTCGGGCATCAGAGGTCGCAGCGCGCGGGTGCGGTCGAAGTACCAGAACGCGTCGTAGCGGCGACCCAGCGCCGTGGGGACGTAGTTGCCGGCACGTTCGAGCTGTGGCCGGTAGACCACGCCGATCGCACGGTGGTCGAGCCACGCGTCGAGCCAGGCCGTCGGGTGGTCCGGGAAGACGAACAGGTGCTGCTCGAGCCCCACCTCGTGGAGCAGGTGCTCGTGGCTGGCCGGACGTGCCGGGGGCACCGGCATCTCCTCGAACGGCTCCCCCCACCCCGGGGCGGCGATGACGCTGCCCTGGTAGCTCCCGGCGCCGATGAGGACGACACCCTCGTCGAGATGGCGCTCGCGGACCAGCTGTCCGACGTTGACCATGCCGGCGGCGGCCATGTCGGTCGCTCGCGCATCCCCGATGTGGGTGTTGTGCTCCCAGACGACCGCCTTCGCGTCGGGTCCGTAGTGCTCGATCAGGCGGTCGAGGGTGTCGGCCATGTGGACGTCCCGCACGTTCCAGGAGTTCTGGCCGCCCCGCACCATGGCCCGGTAGTAGCGCTCCGCGTTGGCTGCGACCACCGCGTTCTGCTCGACGTCGAAGCGCACCGCGTCGTCACCGTCGGCCGGCACGTCGTTGCGCAGCAGGCGCTGCAACAGGTCGACGACCTCGTCCTCGCACGAGCTCGGCACGACCCGGGTCGCCAGCGCGTACTGCTGCGGATCCTCTTCGTAGGGCTCCAGGCAGCTCCATGCCCGTCTCGCCGTGGCCGCCGCCTCGCCGTCGTGGACCTCGAGGTGGTCCATGACGGTCCGGAGCGACTGCCACAGGGAGTACACGTCGAGGCCGTGGAAGCCGGCGCGTTCGCCGGGCGGATGCTCGGCGTTGCAGCCTCTCAGCCAGGTCAGGAAGGCTTCGACCTCGCGGTTCGCCCACATCCAGGTCGGCCAGCGCTCGAAGGTGCGCAGCACGTCCCCGGCCGATCGTCCGTCCTCTCCCCGAACCCAACGGTCGAGGCGTGCGCAGTCGGGCCAGTCGCCCTCGACCGCGACGAAGGCGAAGCCCTGCTCGGCGAGCAGTCGTCGCGTGAGTTCGGCACGCCAGGCGTAGTACTCGTGGGTGCCGTGCGATGCCTCGCCGATCAGGACGAACCGCGCCTGGCCGATGCGCTCGATGAGCGGATCGAGGTGGCCAGGATCCTCGAGGGGGAGCGCGGTCTCGAGCACATCGGCGGTCAGCGTCGACCTGCGATCGGTCGCCACCCCGCGAGCCCCGTTCATCGCAGGTGCCGGTAGAAGTGGTCGCTTGCCAACTCCGCCACGCGCTCGAGCGCACCCGGTTCCTCGAACAGGTGGGTGGCACCGGGCACCGTCACCACCTCGACGTCGGCGACCATCTCCGCCTCGGCCTGCTCGTTCAGACCGACCACGGTCCGGTCCTCGCCGCCGACGATCAGAAGGGTCGGAGCTCGCACGTCTGCGAGCGCGGCACCGGCCAGGTCGGGACGCCCGCCGCGCGACACGATGGCGGCGACCGTGTCGGGACGCTCGGCGGCGGCGACCAGCGCAGCCGCAGCGCCGGTGCTCGCCCCGAACAGGCCGACCGGGAGTTGCTGCGTGCGTTCGTCCTGGCGGAGCCAGTCGACCGCAGCGGCGACCCTCGTCGCGAGCAGTTCGATGTCGAAGCGCAGTTCCCGGGTGCGCAGGTCGACCTGCTCCTCCTCGGGGGTGAGGAGGTCGATCAGCAGGGTCGCCAGCTGGTCATCGCGCAGGGTGGCGGCGACCCGCTGGTTGCGCGAGCTGTGGCGGCTCGATCCGCTGCCGTGCGCGAAGGCCACGACCCCGGTCGCGTCCTCAGGAACCGACAGCTCGCCCGTGATCGCGCCGGTCCCGACGTCGATCTTCACCTCGGCCAGTGCGGTGGTGCCGTCGCTCATGGCGCGGTCCTTCCCTGCGCCGACCTGGTCTCCTCCAACAGCCGCCGCACCTCGTCGTCGCTGATCTGATCGAAGACGTCGTACCAACCCCCCACGGACATCAACGATGCCGGTGTGTGCACGACCACGACGTCATCGGCCTCCGACCGCAGCGCCTCCACCGACCGGGGCGGTGCGACCGGGACAGCCAGCACCAGCCGTGCCGGGTCGTGGGAACGGACCGCACGGCAGGCGGCTCGCGCCGTGACGCCGGTGGCCAGCCCGTCGTCGACGACGATGACGGTCTTGCCGGTCAGCTCCGGAAGCCCGCGGTCACCGCGGTACTCGTGGACGCGCCGCTGGAGCTCCTTGCGCTCCCGCTGCTCCAGCGCGGAGATCGCCTCCTCGTCCAGTCCGGCCGCGGACGCGCTGTCATCGTCCACCACCCGGATGCCGCCCTCGGCGATGGCCCCGATGCCGAACTCCGGCTGGCTCGGGGCGCCGAGCTTGCGCACCCCGATCACGTCCAGCGGGGCGTTGAGGGCCCGTGCGACCTCCGTGGCGACGGGCACCCCCCGCGAGGGAGCGCGAGCACCACGACGTCCTCTCCGGTGTAGGCGTCCAGCAACGCCGCGAGGCGCTTGCCGGCATCGACCCGATCCGTGAACCGCATGCGACCCACCTCTCAAGTCCAGTTCCTGCTCTTGCACCACCGTAGGCACCACGGCACGAAGAGCCAGGGCCGATCCGGACCTCCGCTCACTGTCCGGACGGCCGCGGTCGTTCAGCCGTCCTCCCGGAGCGCCTCGAGTCGGTCGCTGACCTGCGCCGCCGCAGCCGCTGGCGGATCCTCCCGCCAGGGATCGTCGCGCTGACCGAGACGACGGAACAGGTTGCCCACGTCGTAGCTGCGGGGCTCGACCGTACGCAGCTCGCCCCAGTCGATCGGGGTGGCGACCGGTGCCCCGGGCCGTGCCCGCACGGAGTAGGCGGCCACGCTCGTCTGCCCGTAGCTGTTGCGCAGCCAGTCGACGAACACCCGGCCGGTCCTGCCCTGCTTGCGATGGCTGGTCGTCAGCGCGTCCGGAAGCCGCTCGCAGACGGCCTCGGCCAGCGAGCGCGCGAGCGCCGAGACCACGTCCCATCCCGCCGAGCCGTCCAACGGCACGTGGACGTGGAAGCCAGCGGACCCACTGGTCTTGATCCGGCTCGCGACCTCCAGCTCATCCAGCAACGTGTGCACCTGTCGGGCCGCCTGGCGGACGGCACCGACCTCGCCCTGTGCCGGCGGGTCGAGATCGAGGACCAGCTCGATGGGGTGCTCGAGATCGTCGGCCAGCGACAGCCACGGGTGGAACTCGATGGTGCCCTGGTCGGCGAGGTAGACCAGGGCGGCCGGCTCATCGACGACGACGTGGTCCAGGGTTCCGCCGTCCCGCTTGGGGATGTATTGCCGTCGGAGCCAGTCGGTGAAGTGCGAGCCGGCGTTCTTCTGGAAGAAGCCCTGACCCTCCAGCCCGTCGGGGTAGCGCTTGACCGCCACGGGACGACCATCGAGGTGCGCGAGCAGCAGTTCGGCGATACGGACGTGGTAGTCGAGCAACTCCCCCTTGGTGAGGCCGGCGTCGGGGAAGAAGACCTTGTCGACGTTGGAGATGTCGATCATGCGGGAGAAGCAACGCTGTTCGCCGGCGTCCATCGGATGCTCCGGTCAGTCCGGGGTCTCGCGTACGACGTGCTGGGGCTCCTCGTCCTCACGCAGTCCCAGGTGCCGCGGGTGGCGGAGGCGGCCATCGCCCTCGTCCGCCTCGGCTGCGACCTCCTCGATGGTGCGGTCCGAGAGCACCGAGTACGGCTCGGTCGACGTCGGGTTGCGCCGGGCGTCCGCTGCCTCGTCGTCGATCTTCACCAGCAGCCAGTTGCTCTCGTCGCCACCGAGCTTCGCGTGGGTGAGGGCGTATCCGCCCCGCAGCTTCTCACCCTCCAGCCACACCTTGACGTGTCCCTGCTCCACCGCGCATCCGACCGGGAGTTCCTCGCCGTCGTCGTCGGTGGTGAGGTTGCGGTAGGGCCCGATGTCCCACACGATGACCGTGCCGGCCCCGTACGCGCCCTCGGGGATCCGCCCCTCGAAGTCGGCGTAGTCCACGGGATGGTCCTCGGTCCGGACCGCGAGCTGCTTGTCCCCTGGGTCGGTCGACGGCCCCTTGGGCACCGCCCGGGACAGCAGGACCCCGTCCGCCTCCAGACGCACGTCGTAGTGCAGGCTGGACGCGGCATGCTGCTGGATCACGAAGACCGGTCGCTCCGTCGCGTCGCGGACCTCGCCCGCAGGCTCGGGCGACGCCTCGAGGTCGCGTCGTGTCCGGTACTGCTCGAGTTCGTCGGTCATCGCCGTGGCCTTCCACCCCCATGTCGCCATGGTCGCCATAGCCGCCATAGGTCACCGGCCCGACCCATCTCAGCCAAGGACGCCGAGGTGGATCCCGCCACCGGCGAACGGACGGCGCCGATGCCTGCGGGCAGCGGCGGGCCACGATCGCGCCGGTGCGACGGCACCGCACGATCGTCCGGTGGCGTCGGTGGTACCGAGGCTGTGCGCTAGCGCCTCGCGCTCAGTGCCTCGAGCGCACCCACGGCGAGCTCTGGTCCGGGGAGGGCTGCGAGTTCGTGTCCCAGCCGGGCGGCTGCGGTCCGGTAGCAGGGGTCACCGAGGAGGCGGTGCACGGCGTCGGTGACGTCCTCGGCCCGGAGGCCGTCGCGCTGGAGGGCGATCCCGGCCCCGTGGTCGGTCACGGCCCGGGCGTGCCCACCGTGGTCCGCGCCGAGGGGGATCACGACCACCGGCACCCCCCGGGCGAGGGCACCGAGGACGGTCCCCGTCCCGCCGTGGATGACCGCCGCGGCGCAGCGCCCGAGGACCGCGTCCTGGGGGAGGAACCTCTCGACCCGCAGCCGGGTGCTGGCAGCTGCCGTCAAGCGGGCCGGCGGCTCGGCGTTGCCGCAGGTGACGACCGTCGGGATACCCGCCCCGGATGCACCGAGCGCGGCCTCGGCCAGCACCTCGGGAACGCCTGGGCGAACACGGTGCCGAAGGTGACGTAGACCGCGTGGTCGAGCCCCGCCAACCATGAGGGCTCGGGGGTGTCGGTCGGGGTCGCCGTGGTGTGCGCTCCGATGGTGAGTCGCCGCCCGTGGGGCTCGGTGGCCGCCCCGTACCCGGCGGGCAACGTGCCGATCTGCAGCTGGCCGAGGAACCAGTCCGGGTCGACACTGGGGGGCAGCCCGACCCGGTCGCGGAGCCGATGGAGCTCGGTGTCGTCGCGGAGGTCGCCGGTGCTCGTCATCACGTGGTGATCGATGGGGAAGGTCAGCTCGAAGGTGGCCAGTGGTACCCCTCGCCGCGTGGCGACGGCGGCGCCCGCGAACTCGACCGGGTCCCGCACGATGACATCCGGCTCGAGGTCGTCGACGACGTCCAGCAGGTCGTCAGCCATCCTGGCGGCGACCTCGCCGAGGAACAACCGCTCGAAGAGGGTCGGGGGGTGCTCCCCGGGGTGGAGCGGCTCGGCAGGCTGAGCCGGCCCGTTGCTCAGCAGCCAGCCGAGCCCTGCCCCGATCGCGCGCTCCCCGGCTGCTTCGACCCGGGACACGAACGTGGGGCTGGTCGCGAACACCACCTCATGGCCGGCGGCCCGCAGGGCGCGGCTGAGCGGGAGCATGGGTGGGAGGTGGCCGTCACCGGGTTGCAGCGTGATCAGCACCCGTCGTCGGGTCGTCGTCGCCATCGATCCCGCCCCTCGTGGTCGGGCCCGCCCCGTGCGGGGCCGTCCCGCGGCGTCGGTGGGCCGGCCCCAAGGTGCCGGGGAGCCTTCCGGGAACCTTCAGGTCCACGCGTGCGGTCAGGGGTCGTCGGCGTGGGTCGTCGGCGTGGGTCGTGGTCGTGGCCTGGTGGGTCGGGGAGCGGCCACGGATGGCCGGTTTCGTGCCACACGCTGACCGCGGTGGGTACGGCGGGGATGCCGCGCGGCCATCGGCGGCTGGAAGCCCACCCCGTCCTGCTGCCGCGCCTCCTGTCTCGACCGCGAGCCACAGCAGGAGGACCAGCGGCCAGAGGCCGAACCGAGGGTGGTCACGCGACGGCCGCCCGACGTTCCGGATTCGTGAGCATCGACCGTTGACACGGACTCCCCGGGTGTGCATAGTCATAGTAGTTTCGGGAGCGCTCCCAGGAGCGCTCCCGCCAACCACGCCGATGGCGACGACCGGCCCATGAGGTCGGCGCGGATCAATAGGGTGACGACCGTGAAGCGGCTGACGCTGGAGGAGATCGGGAGGCTCGCAGGAGTCTCACGCTCGACCGTGTCCAGGGTCGTCAACGACCACCCCGAGGTCAGCCCGGAGGTCAAGCGCCGGGTCCTGGCGACGATCGAGGAGACCGGGTACCGGCCCAACCGCGCGGCGCGATCCTTGGTGTCGAGTCGGACGGGGCTCTTCGGCCTCGTGATCCCGAGTCGGGTCAGGAACGTGTTCCAGGATCCGTACTTCGGCCGCCTCATCCAAGGCATCACCAGCGCCGCCAACCGCGCCGAACTCACCCTGTCGCTGTTCCTGTTCGAGGATCGCCGGGAGGAGCTCGATCTCTACCCGCGCGTCATCGCCAACGGGATGCTTGACGGCGTCATCGTCACGGCGACGACGACCGCCGACCCGCTCGTCGACCTGATGCTGCAGGACCGGACCCCGTTCATCACGGTGGGGCGGCCGGACTACGACGCCATCTCCCACGTGGACGTATCGAACCGCGAGGGCGCCGCCGATGGGACCCGTCACCTCATCGAGCACGGACGCTCCAAGCTGGCGACGATCACGGGACCGTCCAACACCACGACGGGTATCGACCGGCGCAACGGCTTCCTGGACGCGGCTGCTGACGCCGGCATCGAGATCGACTCACGCCGGGTCGTCGAGGCCGACTTCACCGAGTCGGTCGCCTTCGAGGCGGCAACCCGGCTGCTCGACCATCCACCGGACGCCATCTTCTGCGCATCGGACACGATGGCCCGCGGCGCGCTGCGGGCGATCAAGGGCGCCGGGTTGCGGGTCCCCGACGACATCGCCGTCGTCAGCTTCGACGGGCTGGTCGAAGCCTACGAGACCTCGCCACCGCTCACCACGGTGGCCCAGCCGGTGCGCCGCACCGGTGAGGAAGCCGTTCGGCTCCTGGTGGACCTCACCGAGGGCCGAGCCGAACCATCGAGTCGCATCATCCTGCCGACGGAGCTGATCGTTCGCCGCTCCTGCGGTTGCGACGACTGATCGGGACGACGTGAGGACGCACGAGTTCATTTGCAATGTTGGGAGCGCACCCGGGAGCGCTCTCTTGCCATCACGAACGCACCGGCGGGCTGGTGATGGCCGCGGCTTCGCGCCTTCCGGAGGGCCACGACAACGCGGGGCAGTGGCCCCGCAGTTCACCTGCAGCATCGAGCGTCGGCTGCGGCCGACACAGGGAGAAAGAAGGAACCCATGAGAAAGACACGACACTGGCTGCCTCTGGGACTGGCCCTCGGGCTGCTCCTCGCGGCCTGCGGCGCTGGCACGACACCCACCGAGGAACCTGACATCACGGACGACACCGACGCGGCCGCGTCGGAGGAGGAAGAGGAGGAGTCGGCACCGAGCGGTGACACCACACGGATCCGCTGGTTCGTCGGTCTCGGCGCCGGATCGGATGTCGACACCATCCCCGCGCAGGAGGAGATCGTCGAACGCTTCAACGCCTCCCAGGACGAGATCGAGCTCGTGCTCGAGATCGTGGACAACGACGCGGCTTACGGTGTGCTCAACCCCCAGCTCGCCGCCGGTGATGCCCCCGACATCGTCGGGCCGGTGGGGATCCGGGGGCGTGACGGCTTCCCGGGCGCCTGGCTCGACCTCGAGCCGCTCGTCGAATCGAGCGGGTACGACCTATCGGTCTTCGACCCCGAGCTGGTGGAGTTCTACGAGGTCGAGGGCGAGGGACTGCTCGGCCTGCCCTTCGGCGTCTTCCCGCAGTTCATGTTCTACAACCTCGATCTGTTCGACGAGGCGGGTCTGAACTACCCCCCGGACGCCTACGACGAGCCGTACGTCATGCCTGACGGCACCGAGGTCGACTGGGACGTCGACACCCTGCGCGAGCTCGCCCAACTCCTGACGGTCGACGGCAACGGCAACGACGCGACCAGCTCGGACTTCGACCGCAACGACATCGTCCAGTTCGGATTCGGCAACCAGTGGACCGACATGCGCGGTCTCGCAACGCTGTTCGGACCGGGAGCGCTGGTCGACGCTGATGGCAATGCCACCATGCCCGACCACTGGCGAGAGGCGATGAGCTGGTACCAGGACCTCGCATGGGAGGACGGCACCTACCCCTTCGCCGACTACGGCGGTGCGGACTTCCTCGATGCCGGGAACTGGTTCAACTCCGGCAACATGGCGCTGAGCGCGGTGCACCTGTGGTACGCGACCTGCTGCACCGGTGAGCTGGAGGATGCCTGGAACCTGGCGCCGATGCCGTCGGCGCTCGGGCAGACCACGGCCAAGCTGCACGCCGACACCTTCACCATCACCCGGGCGACTGACCACCCGGATGAGGCCTTCACCGTGCTGCAGTACCTGATCGGTGAGGCGGCTTCCGACCTGCTGAAGATCTACGGCGGCATGCCAGCCCGTAGTGACCTGCAGGGATCGTTCTTCGACGAGTTGGATGAGGGTCAGTTCGCTGGTATGGGCCTGAACTGGGACGTCGTCGAGGCGAGTCTGGCCTTCAACGACAACCCCAACCACGAGGCGGGGCTGCCGAACAGCCAGGAAAGCCAGGACTGCTACAACCGCGTCACCAACCGGCTCTTCGTCGATCCCGACTACGACGTCGATGCCGCTCTCGACCAGCTCGTGGGCGACCTTCAGAACATCTACGACGGTACGGGTGCCTGCACGCTCGTCGAGTAGATGGCCACGGATCTGGGGGCTGGCGGGTGACCGCCAGCCCCCACCCGGGATCGAGGAGGGCGTCCGATGGCGACGACGATGGTGAAGCCCGCGGGGTGGGGCAGGTTGCGGCTCGACCGCACACGCCCGAAGCGACAGGAGATCGGGCCGCTGGAGCGGCGACGCGCGCGCGCCGGTCTGCTGTTCATCTCGCCCTGGCTGGTCGGTTTCCTGCTGTTCTACCTACTGCCGATGGTGGCGTCGGCGTTCTTCTCGACCCTCAGCTTCCAGCTGGCCACGCCCGATGAGGCCGAGTTCATCGGCCTCGGGAACTGGCAGCGGGCACTGTTCAACGACCCGAACGTGTGGCGGGCGTGGATCGTGACCCTGCGGTTCGCGGTGATCAACCTGCCCATCGGGTTGGTCGTCGCCTTCGGCTTCGCGCTCCTCCTCAACTCTGACTACCTGCGCTCCCGGAACCTGTTCCGGACGCTGTTCTACGCGCCGTCGGTCGTGCCCTTCATCGCGTCGACGCTGATCTTCTCGCAGATCCTCAACAGCCAGACCGGTTGGGTGAACCGCCTGATCTCGTTCCTGTTCGGTATCGACGCGACAGGCGTCGACGGCATCCGCTGGCTGGACAACCCGACGTTGATCCCGCTGACCTACACCTTCATCGGGATCTGGGGTCTGGGCAACGCCATCCTCATCAACCTCGCCGGACTCCAGGGTGTGCCGACCGCGCTCTACGAGTCGGCGTCCATCGACGGTGCCGGCTGGTGGCGACGGATGTGGCACATCACGGTCCCGATGGTCTCCCCGGTCATCTTCTACAACCTGGTGCTCGGTCTCGTGGGGCTGTTGCAGTACTTCCTCCAACCCTTCGTGCTCAACGGCACCAGTGGGTACCCCCAGGGAGCCACGAACTTCTACATGATCTACTTCTACAAGCAGGCCTTCCAGTTCGCGCAGATGGGCTACGGGGCGACGCTGGCCTGGATCCTCTTCTTCGTCGCGCTCGCCATCACCATCGTCGTCTTCGGCACGGCCCGCTCCTGGGTCTACTACTCGGCGGAGCAGACATGAACCTCCTCGTTCCGCGGCGTCAGGTCACGACCTACGACGAGGTCACCGCCCGCATCAAGCGCAAGCGCCTGCTCATGACCTGGGGGGTGACCACCCTGGCGGTGGCCATCCTCTCCGTGTGGCTCATGCCGCTGGCCTACGCCGGCGTCACCTCGCTGAAGACGCGCAGTCAGGTGGCCGATGCCCCGATCCTCCCGACCGAGATCGCGACCTTCGAGTTCGAGGATCGGAAGTACGAGGTCTTCGAGGTGCCCTTCGACGACGGGGACCGTGAACTCGCCCTCGTCACCCGGGGCAGGGAGACGAGCGAGTTCGTCGACCCGTCCGATCCCGAGGCCGGCCTCATCACCTGGGAGGGCCGCTGGCGCACCCTGGAGCCCGTTCGGTCGCTGTCGCTGGCGTGGGGGAACTACCCCGAGGCCTGGGAGTTGATCAACTTCCCGCGGCTGCTGTTCTGGACCACCTTCTACGCCACCGTCACTCTCTTCGGTGCGGTGATCTCCTCAGCCTTCGTCGCCTACGGCTTCTCCAGGTTCCGTTTCCGAGGACGTGGCGTGCTCTTCATGGTGCTGATGGCCACGATCATCCTGCCGCCGGCGGTGACCCAGGTGCCGAGCTACGCCTTCTTCAGTTGGATCGGTTGGACCGGGACCTGGTTGCCGCTGATCGTCCCGCAGTTCTTCGCCAACGCCTACAACGTGTTCTTGCTCCGCCAGTACTTCTTCACCATCCCCACCGAGATGGAGCAGGCGGCGGCGGGCGACGGTGCGGGGGCGCTCAGGACCTTCTTCTACGTCATCCTGCCGCAGTCCGTCCCGGCGCTGACCGCGGTCTCGCTGTTCCACTTCTTCTTCGCCTGGAACGACTTCTTCGGACCGCTGATCTACCTCGTCAGCAATCGGGACATCCAGCCCATCTCCATCGGACTCACCTTCTTCAGCGGGGTGTACGACTCGGAGCCGCAGCTGATCATGGCCGCGTCGTTCATCCCCCTCGCGATCCCGCTGGTGATCTTCTTCTTCGCCCAGCGCGTCTTCATCCAGGGCATCGTCATCACGGGTGTCGACAAGTGATCTCGATGATGGTGTTCGGACCGACACCGGTCGGTGCATCCTGGGGTGTCCCTCGTCGCGCCACGCGACGGACCTCGGTCGCGTTGGCCTTCGCGTGCCTGATCGTCCTGAGCGGGTGCACCGGCGAGTCGTCTCCTGCTGAGCCAGAGGACACAGCTGCGGAGTCCACGGCGGACGCCCCGGGCTACCGGGACGCGTCTGCCCCGGTGGCGGAGCGCGTCGACGACCTGCTGGCACGTATGACGCTCGAGGACAAGCTCGGCCAGATGACGTTGATCGAGAAGGGGTCCATCTCCCCGGAGACCGCAGCTGAGCGCGGGATCGGCGCCATCCTCAGCGGTGGCGGCGGGTCGCCCTCCCCCAACACTGCTGGTGCGTGGCGCGAGATGGTCGGGAGCTACCAGGCCGCGGCCGGCGAGACCCCGCTCGGCATCCCGGTCCTGTACGGCGTGGATGCGATCCACGGGCACAACAACCTCCGCGGCGCGACGATCTTCCCGCACAACGTCGGCCTCGGTGCGGCGCGGGACCCGGCGCTCGTCGAAGCGATCGGCCGAGCGACCGCGCTCGAGACGGCGGCGACCGACATCCGCTGGAACTACGCCCCGGTGCTCGCGGTCCCGCAGGACCTGCGGTGGGGCCGGACCTACGAGGCGTTCGGGGAGGACCCGGAACTCGTCGGCGAGCTCGGCGCCGCCCTCGTCCGTGGGCTCCAAGGCGACGATCTGACCGCTGAGACCTCGGTCCTGGCGACCCCCAAGCACTGGGTCGGCGACGGTGGGACCGGGTGGGACACCTCGATCGCGTCCGGCTACCGCATCGACCAGGGGGTGACGCTGGCCGGCGAGGAGGAGCTCCGCACCGTCCACGTCGCGCCCTACCCGGCCGCGTTCGATGCCGGTGCGATCACGGTGATGGCCTCGTACTCGAGCTGGGAGAACGGCAAGGTGCACGGTGACCGGTACCTGCTGACCGATCTGCTCCGTGACGAGCTCGGCTTCGAGGGGCTGCTCGTCTCGGACTGGGGAGCGGTCGACCAGGTCCTGCCGGGGGACTACTACGGCTCCGTCGTGCAGTCGATCAACGCCGGTATCGACCTGGTCATGGTGCCCACCCACTACGAGCTGTTCCTCACCGCACTGGGTGGTGCGGTCGAGCAGGGTGACATCGAGGAGGAGCGGATCGACGAGGCCGTCCGGCGCGTCCTCACCGTCAAGTTCGCGATGGGCTTGTTCGATCGCCCGTCGACCTCGCCCGAGCTGATCGAGCTGATCGGCTCCGACGAGCACCGGCAGTTGGCGAGGCAGGCGGTCGCTCGCTCCGTCGTGCTGCTCGAGACCGATGGAGCGACGTTGCCCTTGGACGCGGCTGACCCAGAGCCGCTCCTCGTCGCGGGTCCGGCAGCCAACGACATCGGTATCCAGTCGGGTGGCTGGACCATCAGCTGGCAGGGCGGCAGCGGTGCGACCACCCAGGGAACGACCATCTTGGAGGCGCTCGAGGAGGCACTCGACGGGCCGCTCGTCTACGACCGGACCGGTCGCTTCGCCTCGCTGGCGGAGGACGAGCGCGCCCCGGTCGGCATCGCCGTGGTGGGCGAGCGGCCCTACGCGGAAGGTGCGGGTGACACCGATCGGCTCGCGCTGTCGGAGCAGGAGCTCGAGGTCGTCCGTCGGCTGCACCAGCGGGTGGACCGGCTGGTGGTCGTGCTGGTGACGGGTCGCCCGCTGGTGCTGGGTGAGATCGCGACGCTGGCGGACGCCATCGTCGTGGCGTGGCTGCCCGGCACCGAGGGGGCCGGGGTCGTGGACGTGCTGACCGGAGCGGAGCCGGTCGGTGGGCGTCTGTCCTTCACGTGGCCGGAGGACGTCGGTGTCCTCGACCGCGTGAGGTCGGATGCCTGCGATGGCGCGGTCTACCCCTACGGCTACGGCTTGGGCATCGACGGAAGGCTGCTCCCTGGAGCGGCGAGCTGCGAGGGATGAGAGGCAAACGGATGACGACGGATCGTGTCGGGGTGACCGGGACGCTGGTCCGCGTCGACGGCGCTGACTGGTACCGGATCGATGGGCTGGAGCGCATGGAGCCCTTCCTCATGTCGGTGGTCTCCGACAGCGACCTGTGGATGTTCGTCTCCAGCGCCGGACCACTCACGGCCGGTCGCATCGACGCCGACCGGGCGGTGCTGCCCTACGAGACCGACGACCGGTTGCACCGGGCGGTCGACGTCTCGGGCCCGGTGACGCTGGTGGTTCGCGACGTCGACGGACAGCGACAACTCTGGCAGCCCTTCGCCCGTCACGTCGAACCCGGCTGTCGCCGGGTGCTCCGCAAGCAGGTCCTCGGTGATGCGCTCGTGCTCGAGGAGGAGCACGCTGGCTGGGGCCTCGCCTTCCGCTCGACCTGGCAGCCGTCGCGGGCCTACGGCTGGGTCCGCACCTCGGAACTCGTCGACCTCCGCGGTGTCGGTGGGTCCTACGAGGTGCTGGACGGCCTTCTCGACGTGATGCCCGCAGGGGTCGACGCCGCGACCGAACAACTGACGTCCAACCTGGTCGATGCCTACAAGCGCTCGGAGACCGGCCGTTGGGGAACGGTCGCCATCTACACGCTCGAGACCCTGATCACCGACCGCGCGGAGCCGGCGGAGTCCCTGTCGGCGACCGTGGTGTGGTCCACGGGGTTCGAGGGGGCTCGTCTCCACCTCGATGAACGGGTCATCGACAGCGTCCGTGCGGGCCGCCCGCACCCGACCAGCGAGCTGCTGACCGGCCGGCGGGGGGCGTACCTCCGGCACGGGCGGGTCGACCTCGGGGCCGCGATGAGCGCGTCCTGGATGCTGGTGGTGGACACCGGTCTCGGACAGGCGGCCCTGCTCGACACCATCCGGGTCGCGGACGACCCGGAGTCGCGGAAGCTGGTCACCGAGGACGCGCGCGCCGGGAGCGAGCGTCTCGCGGCGTTGCTCGCCGGCGCCGACGGCCGGCAGCACACGGGTGATCCGATCGCTGATGCCCACCACCTCTCCAACGTCCTGTTCAACTGCATGCGTGGCGGCGTCTTCCCCCACGGCTACCTGCTCCCGGTCGCGGACCTCCTCGACTTCCTCGCCGTCCACAACCTCGAGGTGTCCCGCCGTCACGGCCAGACGCTGGCGGCGCAGGGCCCGTCGGTGTCGCTCGACGTGCTCCATCGGCTCGCGACCGACGGTGACGACCCCGACCTGCTCCGGCTCGTGCTCGAGTACCTGCCCCTGACCTTCTCCCGTCGTCACGGCGACCCGAGCCGCCCCTGGAACCGGTTCTCGATCCGGGTCACCACCGACGAGGGCGACGAGCTCCTCAACTACGAGGGCAACTGGCGCGACATCTTCCAGAACTGGGAGGCGTTGCTGCGCTCCTACCCGCGGTACCTGCCCCACGCCGTCGCCAAGTTCCTGAACGCCAGCACGGTCGATGGCCACAACGCCTACCGGATCTCTCGCGCCGGAATCGACTGGGAGGTCCCCGACCCCCACGATCCCTGGGGCAACATCGGCTACTGGGGTGACCACCAGATCGTGTACCTCCATCGTCTGCTGCAGGGGTGGCAGGCGACCGAGCCCGAAGGGCCGCTCGCCTGGCTGCAGCGGCCCATCTTCACCTACGCCGACGTTCCCTACCGGCTGTCGGGCCACGAGGAGATGCTCCGCGATCCACGGGCGACCATCACCTTCGACCGCGAGGCGGCCGCCGCTGTGGACGCGCGCGTCGCGCGGCTCGGTGCTGATGGCCGGCTCGTGCACGCAGGCGACGCCCTGGTCCGGGTGACGCTGGCGGAGAAGCTCCTCGTCCCCGCACTGGCGAAGCTCTCGAGCTACGTCGCCGGTGGTGGCATCTGGATGAACACGCAGCGGCCGGAGTGGAACGACGCGAACAACGCGCTCGCCGGCTACGGCCTGTCCATGGTCACGCTCTACCAGCTTGAGCGCTACCTCAGCGACATCCGCGGACTTCTCGTCTCGAGCGGGGGTATCGTCACGCTCACCCGACCGGTGGTCGCCTGGCTCACCGAGTTGGCGACGGCGCTCACCGAGCACGATCCGGTCGCAGCCGTCGGTGACCCGGTGGCACGTCGACGGCTCCTCGACGGGTTGGGGCGGGCCGGGGAGGCGCATCGCGAACGCACGCGTTCGGGCTTCGATCCCACCGCCGTGGATGTGGAGGTCCCCGTCGTCGCCGGGTTCATCGACCACGCCCTGGCGCACCTGGTAGCAACGATCGCGACCGCCCGCCGGCCGGATGGTCTCTACCACGCGTACAACCTCGTGGCCTTCCCCTCGCCGGACCGTGTGGAGATCACGCACCTCCCCGCGATGCTCGAGGGCCAGGTCGCGGTGCTGGGCACCAGCGCGCTGACTGCGTCCGCGGCGCTCGAGGTCGTCGAGGCGCTCTTCTCGTCGGAGCTGTACCGAGCCGATCAGGGATCGTTCCTGCTGTACCCGGCCGCACGGCGTGCGGCGTTCCTGGACCGCAACACCGTGCCGCCGGCCGTCATGGAGCAGCATCCCGAGTTGCGTGCCCTCGTGGGCAAGGGCTCTTCGGGGGTGCTCGACGTCGACGCGGCCGGCGCGGTCCACTTCCGGCCGGGGCTGGCGAACGCACGGGACCTCGATGCCGCCCTGGAGGCCCTTGGCACCGACGCCGCGGTGCGCGAGCAGATCCGGGACGTGTACGAGCAGTTGTTCGACCATCACGCGTTCACGGGCCGCTCGGGCGGCATGTACGGCTACGAGGGCCTCGGCTCCATCTACTGGCACATGGTCGCCAAGCTGCTGCTGGCCATCCAGGAGCGGTACCTCGCCGAGGCGGCGCGTGACGGGCCGGAGGACACGATCGAGGGGTTGGCGGCCGTCTACCGCCGGGTCCGGGACGGCCTCGGCTTCCGCAAGGATCCGGCGACCTTCGGCGCCGTTCCCACCGACTGCTACTCCCACACCCCAGCCCACTCCGGGGCGCAGCAGCCGGGAATGACCGGCCAGGTCAAGGAGGAGGTCATCACCCGGCTCGGTGAGCTGGGACTCGTGATCGATGCTGGCACGCTGTCCTTCGGTCGTCCGCTGCTGTCACCTGGTGAGCTGTGGAGCGGCGGCCTGGACACCGGTCCGGGCTACTCCTGCACCGTCTGCCAGACCCCGGTACTCGTTCGTCCGGGGGATCGCGACCTCGTACGCCTGCGGTACGGCGACGGACAGGTCGTCGAGCGCGACGGTCGGTCGATGAGCCGGAAGGAGTCGGCGGCGCTGTTCGGGCGGACCGGTGAGATCAGCGAGGTGGAGTTCGTGACGACGGCCGTGCCGGTCGAGCCATGAGGTGGCGCGTCCTCCTCGCGCTCGGCGCGGTGCTGGCGGTCGTGGGGTGCTCGCCGAGCACCTCGACCGAGGTGGACACGCCGTCATCGGCGTCGGAGCCCGATGCCGCTGCTGAGGCCCCGACCCAGCGCTGGGAGCTGGTGTTCGAGGACGACTTCGAAGGGCCCGCCGGCCAGCCGCCGGACCCCCGGTGGTGGACCCACGAGGTCGGTGGCGACGGCTGGGGCAACCAGGAGCTGCAGTACTACACCGATGCGCCCTCTGCCGCCTCCCTCGACGGGGAGGGCCACCTGGTCATCACCGCTGCCGAGGGGCCGCCGGAGGACGGGACCTGGTGCTGGTACGGGGAGTGTCGCTATACCTCGGCCCGGATCACGACCAGGGACAAGGTCGAGGTCGAGTACGGCCGGATCGAGGTGCGTGCCAAGCTGCCCGAGGGCGACGGCATGTGGCCGGCCTTCTGGATGCTGGGGGCGGACATCGACCTCCGCGGCTGGCCGAACGCGGGTGAGATCGACGTGATGGAGCACATCGGGAGTGAGCCACGGCGGGTCCACGGGACCGTCCACGGGCCGACCTACGCGGGCGGTGACGGCATCGGCGGCAGCTACCTGTTCGAGGAGGGACTGCCCTCCGAGGATTTCCACACCTACGCCATCGAGTGGGAGCCCGACCGGATCCGCTGGTACGTCGACGACGACCACTACGGGACGTTGCTGCCGACGCTGCTGCCGAACCCCGATCGGTGGGTCTTCGACGGTCCCTACTTCCTGATCCTCAACCTCGCCGTCGGCGGGCAGTGGCCGGGCCCTCCCTCCGAGGAGACGGCCTTCCCGCAGACCTTCACGATCGATCACGTGCGCGTCTACAGCACCGAGGAAGCTGATGACTGACTGGCTGGCGGAGACCCTGGGCGCGCTGACGCTCGACGAGAAGATCGCGCTGCTGGCGGGGCGGGACCTGTGGTCGACGGTGCCGATCGACCGTCTCGGCATCCCGTCGGTGCGCCTCACCGACGGGCCGAACGGGGTCCGCGGGTTCGATGACCGACACGGACCGACCGTGATGAGCTACCCGGTCGGGGTCGCGATGGGCGCCACGTTCCACCCCGACCTCATCCGCGAGGTCGGCCGTGCGTTGGGGGCGGAGGCCAACGCCCACGGCGCCTCGGTCCTGCTCGGACCCACCATGAACATCCCGCGCGTCCCGAACGCGGGCCGCAACTTCGAGTGCTTCTCCGAGGACCCGGTGCTCTCGGGCACCGTGGCAGCGGCCTACGTCGAGGGGGTCCAGTCGCAGAGGGTCGCGGCGTGCATCAAGCACGTGGTCTGCAACGACCAGGAGACCGATCGGTTCTCGATCGACGCTCGGGTCGATGAGCGTGCCCTCAGGGAGATCTACCTCGAGCCCTTCCGCCTGGCCGTGACGGCCGCGCGCCCCTGGGCAGCGATGTCCGCCTACAACACGATCAACGGCACGACCGCCTCCGAGCATCCCCTCCTCGACGAGGTCCTGCGCGCCGAGTTCGGCTTCGACGGGGTGGTCGTGTCCGACTGGTACGGCACGTACTCCGCGGCCGCGGTCACCGGCGGGCTCGACCTCGAGATGCCAGGACCTGCACGTTGGATGGGCCAGGAGCACATCGAAGCAGCGCTCGACGCCGGGACGATCAGCGTGTCGGACATCGATCGCAAGGTGACGAACCTGCTGCAGTTGATCGAGCGGACGGGTGGGCCCCATCGTGTCGTGACGGACCACGGCGGGATGGAGGAGCGCGACGAGCACCGCGCAGTCGCACGGCTGGTCGCTGCCGAGGCCGCGGTCCTGCTCACCAACGACAGCGTCCTCCCCCTGGCTGACGACGTCACTCGCATCGCGGTCATCGGGGAGTCGGCAGCCGCGACCCCGCACCAGGGGGGTGGGAGCTCATCGGTGCGGCCCCACCGTGTGGTGTCGGTCCTCGACGGCCTGCGGGACGCGCTCGGCGACACGGTCGAGGTCACCTGGGCCCGCGGCGGTGCAGCCGGGACACCGCTGCCGCTGCTCGCCTCGGACACCCTCAGCCACGATGGCCAGCCCGGTCTCGAGGTGTCCTACGTCGTCGGGTCCGACCCCTCCGGCCCGCACGTGCGACGTGCGGTGACGGCGAGGTCGGAGCTCGGCTTCTTCGGGCCCGGCGACGACTGGATCGACTACTCCGACTTCTCTCTGCGGCTCCGGGGTGACTACACACCCGCGGAGGATGGCACCTACCGCTTCTCGCTCGAGGTGATCGGTCACGTCCGGGTCTGGATGGCTGACCAGCTGCGGTTCGAGTCCTGGGATCCGAGCCCCTCCAAGGGCGAGTGGGAGCTCGAGCTGCTTGGCGGTGAACCGGTCGACCTGGTGATCGAGTACTCCTCACCGGGCGAGCGGGTGTGGCGGCACGTTCGGCTCGGCGTCGAGCAGCTCCAGGCGCCGGAGGAGCTCCTGGACGCTGCCGTGCGTGCCGCCGCCGCTGCTGATGTCGCGATCGTCGTCGTCGGGCTCGGACCCGAGCTGGAGTCCGAAGGGTTCGATCGGCCGGACCTGCGACTGCCGGCGGAAGAGGACCGGCTCGTGGCTGCCGTCGCCGCTGCGCAGCCGGCGACGGTGGTCGTCCTCGCCACCGGTGCACCCGTCGAGCTCCCGTGGCTCGATGATGTCCGGGCGGTCCTGCAGGCCTGGTACGGCGGCCAGGAGGTCGGGCACGCGGTCGCAGACGTTCTGACCGGTGCGGTCGATCCGGGTGGCCGGCTCCCGATCACCTGGCCTGCCCACTCCTGTCAGCATCCCGGGCTGCTGAACTTCCCCGGCGAAGCCGGCGCGGTGCGCTACGGGGAGGGGGTCCACGCCGGCTACCGGGCGTACGACCACCTGGAGCTGCAGCCCCGGTTCGCCTTCGGGCACGGGCTGTCGTACGCCACCTTCGAGCTCGCCGGCGCGCGGGCATCGGTCGGCAGCGAGGGTCTCTCGCTCCACGGCAGGCTCGTCAACACCTCGAGCCGTGCCGGCAGCGACGTCGTCCAGGTCTTCGCCCGTGGGATCGGTCGTGTCGCACGGCGGCTGGTCGGCTTCGCCAAGGTCGAGGTGGCGGCGGGGCACGAGGGCGAGGTCAGGGTCGATGTGGCACGGGACCGTCTCGCCTGGTGGGACCCGGCCGCACGGTCATGGACCGCGGCGACGGGGCCGCTGACCCTCGAGCTCCGGGGTGCTTTCGGCACGCAGCTGCTGGACGTCGAACTCCCCGACGCGGCCGGGGGTGAACCCCTACCCTGAGCCAGGATGAGCTCGCCCCGCCAAGAGCCGGCCACGATCGGTCAGGTGCTGGGTGCGCAGCGACGCAGCCGGTTCGTGGGTCGCAGGGCGGAGCTCGAGCTGTTCCGCTCCGCGATCGCCGAGGACACCCCTGAGCCGGCGGTCATCCACCTCCACGGCCCGGGTGGCATCGGCAAGACGAGCGTGCTGGAGGCGTTCGCCGGTATCGCTGCCGCTCACGGCGCGTCGGTGGTGCGGCTCGACGCGCGCGAGTTCGCGGCCTCCCCGACGGCGGTGCTCGACGCGCTGCGCCGCCACATCGAGGTGCCCGAAGACGGCGCGATCGCAGCCCCCGACGCACGGCTCGTGCTGCTGATCGACACCTACGAGCGTCTCGCGGCGGTCGACGACTGGGTGCGTGAGCGGCTCGTGACGCGGCTGCCGACGGATGCCGTGACGGTGCTGGCGGGCCGGACCCCACCCGGACCGGGCTGGCGTGCGGATCCCGCCTGGCGCGATCTGCTGAGGGTGGTGTCCCTGCGCAACCTCGGCCCGGACGACAGCCGCGACTACCTCGCCGCCTGCGGGGTCGACTCGACGCTGCACGAGCGGTTGATCGACCTCACCCACGGCCACCCGCTGGGGCTGTCGCTGTGCACCGATGTGGCGGTGCGAGGCGGCGAGATCGGCAGCGATGGACTCCACCCGGATCTGGTCGCCGACCTGGTCCGCAGCTTCGTCGATGTGGTGCCCGATGCGCACCAGCGGATCGTGCTGGCCGTCTGTGCGCAGGCTCGGGTGACCACCGAGGCGCTCCTGCGAGCGGTCCTGGAGTTCGGCGGGAAGGGGCAGTCCGACGCCGACGCTGCGGGCGATGGCACTGCGCAGGCCCACGAGCTGTTCTCCTGGCTCCACGGCCTGTCCTTCGTCGAGGTGGGCCCGGACGGGGTGTTCCCGCACGAGCTCGCCCGGGACGTGCTGGACGCGGACCTGCGGTGGCGGGACGCGGCGGAGTACCCCCGCATCTTCCGGCGGGTGGCCGACCACATCCGCGACCGGGTGCGGGCCGTCCAGGGGCGGGAGCAGCAGCGGGCCATCTCGGACCTGAAGTTCCTGTTCCGCAACATCCCGGGGGTCCTGTCCCCGGTCGACTGGGAGGCGTGGGGGCAGCACCATCCACAGCCGGCGGACCCGGACGATGGCGAGGCCGTCCTTGCGCTGATCGCGGCGGCCGAGGGCGAGCAGGCGGGGCAGATCGCGGCGCGCTGGTGGGCAGCCCAGCCCGAGGGGTTCTCCGTCCTGCGCGGTGACGACGACCGCGTGCGGGGGGTGGTCTGCCTGGTCGACCTGTCGGCGGCCGATGCGGAGGATCGGGAGGCCGATCCAGGGGCGGCCGCGGTCTGGGAGCATGCCCACACGCAGCGACCACCGCGGGCCGGCGAGGTGGTGACCCAGACCCGGTTCATCGTCGATCGCGACGCCTACCAGGGCCCGTCACCGACGCTGAACGCCGTCCCCATCGTGACGCTCCAGCGGCAGCTGACGACCCCCAACCTGGCCTGGGACTACCTGACCATGCACGAACCCGACGCGTGGGACGACTTCTTCGCCCTGGCCGATCTCCACCGCGTGCCGGAGGCGGACTTCGAGGTGGAGGGGCGCCGCTACGGGGTGTTCGCCCACGACTTCCGACTGCGTCCCGTCGACGCCCTGATCGAGCTGTGGGTCGAGCGGTCGCTGGCCCAGGACCCCAGCCTGCAGCTCGGGCCGGACCCGCGACCGCAGGTGCTCTCGCAGGCCGGGTTCACCGACGCGGTCCGTCAGGCGCTGCGCGACCTCCACCGCCCGGACCTGCTGGCCCGCAACCCGCTGCTCGATACGCGGCTGGTGCGGCAGGCTGCCGGCGACAGCGACCCGGATGCGACCTGCCTCGCAGGGTTGGTGTCGGAGGCGATCGACGCGCTGCGACAGCACCCCCGGGACGACAAGCTGCTGCGGGCCGTGGAGGCGACCTACCTCACTCCGGCGCCGACGCAGGAGGCGGCGGCCGCCCGCCTCGGCCTGCCCTTCAGCACCTACCGCCGCCACCTCACCCAGGGCACGGAGCGCATCGCCGCGTGGCTGTGGGAGCGGGAGGTGTACGGCCCCGGCGGTCCGCGATGAGCAGTGGTGAGCACGATCGAGCAGCGACCGGTCTGGACCCCGGACACCGGCGGCGCTCATCCTCGTCCACGATGACGAGGAGACAGCGATGGAGCAGGCGGCAGCAGGCCACGCGGTGGTCATGGGCGGGGGCGTCGCGGGGTTGCTCGCGGCCCGGGTGCTGGCGGAGCACGACCTCGACGTGCGCGTGCTCGACCGTGACGAACTCGGGCACCGCCACGAGGACGGAGCCCGGCGCGGGGTCCCACAGGGCCGCCACATCCACGCCCTGCTCCCGCGGGGCCGACAGATCCTGGAGGAGCTGTTCCCCGGCCTGACCGCCCAGCTCGTCGATGCCGGTGCGCCCCGCGGCGACCTACTCGGGGATACCCGGGTGCAGCTCAGCGGCCACCGGTTCGCCCGGGCCGACGCGGGGCTGTCGACGGTCAGCGTGAGCCGGCCGTTCCTGGAGTCGGTCGTGCGTGCCCGCGTGCGGGAGCTGCCGAACGTGACCTTCGCGCCGGCCTGCGACGTCCTCGGCCTCACCACGACGCCGGATCGGGAACGGGTGACGGGGGTGCGGGTGCTCCGGCGGGCCGACAGCAGTGCCGAGGAGGTGCTCGAGGCTGCGGTGGTCGTCGACGCGATGGGCCGTGGTTCTCGGACACCGAGGTGGCTCGGGGAGCTCGGTTACGACCCACCGCCTGAGACGGAGGTCGCGGGTGACGTCGGCTACGCCACCCGCCACTACCAGCTCGCACCGGACGTGCTCGGGGGCGACTGGGGCACCCTCCAGGGGCCGACGCCGACGTGCCTGCGCGGTGGGGCCCTGGCACGGATCGATGGTGACCGCTGGATCGTGACGCTGTTCGGGCTGCTGGGTGACCATCCACCGGCCGAGCCCGAGGGATTCCTCGACTTCGCCGACTCCCTCACCTTCCCGGACCTCGCGCAGGCGATCGGTGCCGGCGAACCGCTCGACGAGCCCGTCCGCATGCGGTTCCCCGCCAGCGTGCGGCGCCGCTACGAGCAGCTACGCCGGTTCCCCCACGGGCTGCTGCCGCTGGGGGACGGGGTGTGCAGCCTGAACCCGATCTACGGCCAGGGGATGACCGTCGCGGCGCTCCAGGCACTCGAGCTGCGGGCCCACCTCGGGCAGCAGACGGCGCCCGACCCGCACCGTTGGCTCCGCCGTGTGGCGCAGATCGTCGACCCCGCCTGGGACATGGTGGTCGGCGGCGATCTCGCGCTGCCCGGGGTGCATGGACCCCGGACGCCGAAGGTGCGGGCGCTGGGGGCCTACATCGGCCGGCTCCACGCCGCTGCCGCCACCGACCCGGAACTGGCCGTCGCCTTCGCACGGGTCATGGCGTTGGTGGATCCACCGACCACGCTGCTGCGGCCGCGGGTCGCGGCCCGCGTGCTCCTCGGTGGCCGACGAGCGATCAGCCTCGACCCGAGCCGCGCATCCAGGGCCCGAGGCGACCAGCCGTCGGCCGCTGGTGGGCGAGCAACCCCCCGACGAAACGAGGAGGTCCGACGATGAGGGACATCCGCATGGTCATCGCCGCACTCCTGCTGCCCGGGACGCTGGTGCTGGCAGCAGCCGTCGCGGTCAGCGTGGTGCGGTGGATCTGACCACCGCGATCCCAGGAGTCTGCGCCCCCG
>PWWI01000036.1 GCA_003561535.1 Nitriliruptoraceae bacterium | reverse complement strand
TCGACACCGCCATGGACAAGACCCGGGAGGTTGCGGCAGACACCGGGGACTACATCACCGACAGCTGGATCACCACCAAGGTGAAGTCCACCTTCATCTGGTCGAGCGGCGTCTCCAGCGGAGACGTCTCGGTGACCACCGACGACGGTGTCGTTGCACTGAGTGGCAAGGTCGGCAGCGAAGCGGAGCGTGAACTGGCGATAGAACTGGCCGAACAGCTGCGTGGTGTGACGCGGGTTGATGCCTCTGGACTCACGTTCTAACCGGCTTCAGGGAATCGCCGAGCAAAGCGGGACAGGGACGTCCGGTCAATGCGATTCGTGCACGAACGGTCCGCAGTATCGGCACCACGTGGCGGTGAGTTGGCCGGCAACCAAACCTGACGGATGATTCTCAGGTACCGGGCGTCTCCCACGAGTGCTAAAACCGTTGCAGGCATCCATGGACCAATCAGGAGGTCTTCATGCGCTACGTCTACATTTCCCTGATCGTTCTCGTCAGTGCAATCGTTCTGATCTTCACGATTCAGAACCTGCCCACGGTGACGGTTCACTTCGTCACCTTGCGTCTGACACTGCCGCTGTCCGTTCTGGTCATCCTGGTCTACTTCCTGGGCATGCTCACGGGCGGCGTTTTTGTCTCCCTGGTAAGGTCCTGGGTCCGCGGCTCAACCAGCGGGACCCCCCTCCATCCCAGTGAAACGGGAACCGAATAAGGAATCTGTGCTTGCGATACCCAGCGACCTGCCTATGTGTCCCACCGCACAGACGTCCGCTAACCGAACAGTTATTTTGGCTGTTGCGTCGGGAAAAGCACAGCTCATGCCGGCATGGGCTCGCGGTTATCTCTTGTCCGTCTGCCGCACGCGGCTCTTTACCGGATCGGTGAACACATGCTACGGGAATCACCATGCCCACACGAAGTGTTAGCGACGACTCCGGCAACGTGGATGTCATCGCCGAGGCGCGGCGCCAGAAAGCGCTGCTCAAAACGGGCGCCTTGCAGAACGCAATCCTCACCAGTTCCAGCTTCTCGATTATCGCCACCGACGAGAAAGGCATCATCCAGTTATTCAACCCCGGCGCCGAACGCTTGCTTGGCTACGCCGCCGCTGAAGTCGTCAATAGGATCAATCCCAGCGACATCCATGATCCTCAGGAAGTGGCGGCACGCGCGCGGGCATTGAGCCATGAGCTCGCCACCACCATTGCGCCGGGTTTCGATGCATTGGCCTTCAAAGCCTCGCGTGGCATCGAGGACGTCTATGAATTGACCTTTATCCGCAAGGACGGCAGCTGTTTCCCGGCCATCGTGTCGATCACCGCATTGCGCGATGACTACGACGATATCATCGGTTACCTGCTGATCGGCGCCGACAATTCTGTGCGCAAGCAGGTCGAAATGGAACTGCACAACGCCATGGCCTTTGCCGAAAAAGCCAATCTCGCGAAATCGGCCTTCCTGTCCAGCATGAGTCATGAACTGCGCACCCCACTGAATGCGATTCTCGGATTCGCCCAATTGATGGAATCCGCTTCGCCGCTGCCGACGCCCTCGCAGCAGCGCAGCATCGGGCAGATTCTGAAAGCAGGCTGGTATCTGCTGGAACTGATTAACGAAGTCCTCGATCTGGCGCTGATCGAGTCCGGCAAGCTATCGCTGTCGTCGGAATCCGTGTCATTGGCCGAGGTGATGCAGGAATGCGCGACCATGATCGAAGCGGAGGCTTCAAAACGCGGCATCAGCGTGAGCTTTCCTGAGTTCGATATCGCGTACTTTGTCAAAGTCGACCGGACGCGGTTGATGCAGGCTCTCATTAATTTGCTAACCAACGCGATCAAGTACAACCGCGTGGACGGAACGGTTGTCGTCGCCTGCATCGTGAACACTCCCGGACGCATCCGCATTTGTGTTGAGGACAGCGGCCAAGGCTTGTCCTCGGAAAAGATTTCACAGCTGTTCCAGCCGTTCAATCGGCTCGGACAGGAGATGGGCGGCCCGGAAGGCACGGGCATCGGCCTGGTAACGGCCAAGCGATTGATCGAATTGATGGACGGTACCATTGGTGTGGAAAGCAAGGTCGGGAAGGGCAGTGTGTTCTGGATCGAACTCAACCTGACCGATGAACGGCAACACGTGATCGACACGGGTGCCTCCACAACGATCGCTCCGGTGAATTCACAAGACGGCGCGCAATTGCGCACCGTGCTCTATGTCGAGGACAACCCGGCTAATCTGATGCTGGTCGAGGATCTGATCGCGCGCCAGCCGGATATCCGGTTGCTTAGCGCGACAGACGCCAATCGAGGCATCGAGATCGCGCGCGCCTCTCTGCCGGATATGATTCTGATGGACATCAACCTGCCCGGCATCAGCGGTATCCAGGTGTTGAAAATCCTGCGCGAAGATACCGCAACCGCGCACATTCCGGTGGTCGCACTCAGCGGCAATGCGATACCCCGTGATGTCAAGAAAGGCCTGGAGGCAGGATTCTTCCGTTATCTCACAAAACCCATCAACGTGAATGAATTCATCAATACACTGGATGCGACACTAAAATTTGCGAAAACGGATTCGGCCCGCGCCAACCCCCACGCAACCCGGACAGACCGAGCATGATACTTACCGCCGCCGATATTTTTGACGCCAGCATTCTGATTGTTGACGATCAGGAAGCCAATGTGCAACTGATTGAACAATTGCTGGGCGACGCCGGTTACACTCGCGTTACCTCCACGATGATTGCGCAGGACGTCTGCGCGCTGCATCGCAAGAATCACTATGACCTGATCCTTCTCGACCTGCAGATGCCCGGCATGGACGGATTTCAGGTAATGGCAGGCCTCAAGACAGATGCTACGGATAGTTACCTTCCGGTCATTGTGCTTACCGCCCAGCCGGGGCACAAGCTGCGCGCATTGCAGGCCGGCGCCAAGGATTTCATCAGCAAGCCCCTGGATCTTGTTGAGGTAAAAACACGTATTTATAACATGCTTGAAGT
>PWWI01000301.1 GCA_003561535.1 Nitriliruptoraceae bacterium | reverse complement strand
CGTGGGTGTACTCGGGGTCGACGAGGAGCAGGGGTGCCTCCAGCAGCTGGAGCTGCTGGCGAAGCTGCTCATCGGAGAGCCGGTAGTTCAGGGGGATCAGCGGCATCCCGGCGTACGCGGCTGAGAACATCGCCAGCGGGAAGGCCACGCTGCTCTGCCCCAGGTACGCCAGCGTCTGGTACCGCTGCTCGCGCAGTTCCGTGGCGGCTGTCCTGGCCGCGGCGGCGAGTTGCTCGTAGCTGATCGATTCCGGCCCGCAGGTGAACGCGACGCGTTCCCCGAAGGAGCCAGCGGCCATGTCGGCAACGTCAGAGAGTCGCATGGAAGACCACCCAGGGTGCCGGTCCGACGTGGGAAGAGGTGCTGGCGCTCAATCGGAGCTCGGCAGCGGGGTCGCCTCCTTGATCTGCATATCCGCCGCGCAGCAGGTGAGCGGCCCGGTACCGGCCTTGGTCACGATGATCTCGCAACCACACGACGAGCAGGTGTAGCGCTTCCCGATGGCGATCGACATGGTTCCTCCGAACTGGGACTTGAGCGTGCGATTGGTGGTGCAGTGATGCCTCTTTGCGTACCTCATCGACGGGCTACTCGATGCTCCCGCGCATCCCTTCGACAGCTCCTTCGCCCAAAGACCGACCATCGCATCCAAGACGTGAACGCAGAGGTGGTCGAGTCCATGGCCATCAGTCGATGTCGTGGACAGCGCGGCCCACGATCTCGCGCTGGACCTCGGAGGAGCCCTCGAGCAGCTCGTACATCTTGGCATCGCGGAACATGCGCTCGATCGGGGTGTCCTCCGAGATGCCGTACACGCCGTGGACGTTGAGGCCCATGCGTACGACATCGACCGCGGTCTGCGTCACGAACAACTTCGTGGAAGAGACCTCGAAGATCGTGTCGGAGCCCCGCTCGTCCTTGCACGTCGCAGCCCAGTACAGCATCTGGCGTGAAGCCTCGATCCGACTGACCATCTCGGCGATGAGATGGCGGATGGCCTGGAACTCGATGATGGGGTGACCTTGCTGCTCGCGCTGACGGGCGTAACGCACCGCCTCCTCGAGAGCCGCCTGCATGATCCCGACCGACTGAGCAGCGAGAGCGAGCTTGCCGGTGGTCATGCTCCGCTTGAGCGTCTTGAACTGGCCTCCGCTCGTGCCGAGTAGATGGTCCTCAGGCACCTCCACGCCATCGAGGTGCAGGTCGGCCAGCCCCGTGCCCCTCAGGCCGAGCATCTTCGTCGGAGCCGCGGCGCTCACGCGTTCATCCGCGTTCGGCACGAGGAACAGGCTCACGTCGCCGTCTGGGTCCTTCGCGAAGACGACGCCGATGTCGGCGTACCTCGCATTGGTGATCCAAGCCTTGTGTCCGTCGATCCGCCAGCCCGAGGTGGTGCGGGTGGCTCGGGTGCGGAGCATGGACGGGTCCGATCCGGTGTCCGGCTCCGTGAAGGCGAAGAACCCGGTCACCTCGCCCCGCAGCAGTGGCGGCACCCACCGCTGCACCTGCTCTTCGGTACCTGCGTCGAGGATCGTTCCGGCAACGATGGTGTTGACCCCGGCATGGCCGACCACGGCCGGCAGCACGCGCGCCGACTCTTCGTGCGCGATCGCCCATGCCAACCAACTGGCGCCGGCGCCCCCGATCTCCACCGGGTAGGGCAACCCGTAGGCACCGAGCTCCGCCAGCACGGGCCGGACCTCCTGGGGGAACTCGTAGCGCTGATCCATCTGGTCGATCAGAGGCCGGAAGTGCTTCTCCGCCGTCCGTCGACACGTCTGACGGAACTCCTCGATCTCGGGTAGAAGCGTCGAGTGCATGGTCTCTCTCCCGTGCGTGATGAGGTTCGCGTCTCCCCGAACCTAACTCTGCCCCTCGGGCGGCCCGGTCTCGATACCGCCCGCATCGACGAGTCCGCGGTACTCCTCGTCACTGACACCAGCCATGCCCTTCACGACCTCTTCGGTGTGCTCGCCGAGGAGCGGGGCGCGCCGCGAGACCCGGCCGGGCGTGCGCGACATCCTCCAGGGCATGCCCGTCATCGGTTCGCTACCGACCAGGGGGTGTTCCACATCGATGAACAGATCCCGAGCACGGAAGTGCTCGTTGCCGAAGATGTCGGCGATGTTCAGGACCGGTGCCGCGGGGATCCCGGCGGCCGCCAGCGCGTACGCCGCCTCTTCCGGGCCCACCCCGCGGCTCCAGGCCTCGATCGCATCCGTGACCTCGTCGGCTCGCTCCCGCCTGGCCTCGACCGACTCCAGGGGCGCCAGGTCCTCGCGCCCGATGAGGCGGCACAGCGCTCGCCACTCCCTCGGGTTACGGACCGCCAACGCGACCCACTGGTCGTGGCCGGTGCTGGCGAAGTTGCCATGCGGGAAGTAGCGCGGATGGTGGGTCCCCAGTGAGGCCGGGGTCTCCCCACCGAGGCTCTGGGCGATCAGCCCTTCGCCTGCGAGCGCGAGGCTGGCCTCCCACTGCGACACGTCGATGCTGGCGTTGGTCCGCCGGTGGAGATCACGGTCCAGCAGCCCGACGAGGGTGGCGAACGTCGTCGTCGTCGCGCTCACCACGTCGCCGTACAGCCCCTCGAACATGCCGATGGGGTCCTCGCCCTCGTACCCCACCCAGTTGGCCAGGCCGGACAGCGCCGAGACCGCTCCGGCGTAGCCGATCAACCCCGACTTCGGACCCTCGGACCCGGCGACGTTCTGTCCGACCACGACCAACCGCTCGTTCGCTGCGTGGAGAGCATCGTCTGACAGGCCGAGACGGTCCATGACCCCGGCAGGGAAATTGTGGATGAGTGCGTCGGCCTCACGCACGAGGCGCAGCAGCACGCTCCTGCCGGCATCGGTCTTCAGGTTGAGCGTGATGCTGCGCTTGTTGCGGGAGTGGACGTGGAAACCCGGTTGGAGGTCCGGCCACCTCCCTTCGTCGCCGCCGGCGTCGTCCTCGACGACGATGGGCTTGCCCAGGCGGCTGCCGTCCATGTGGACCCAGGACTCGATCTTGAGGACATCGGCGCCGTAGTCGGCGAGGAGACGGCCGGCGAGCCCGCCGGCCCAGGCCGTGCCGAGGTCGATGACCCGGACTCCCTGCAGGGGCGGCGCCGCAGCGCGGTCGTCCGCGGTCGGTGGGAGATCGCGCTCGGGCTGCTCGGAGCTGATCAGCGAGGGCAACTCGTCGTCGCTGCTGCCAAGGGTCGGGGCAGGGTGGGACGCGGGCCGCTGGCCTGAGAAGCGATATGGAGCGGCCGGAGCGGAGAAGAACGTCGTTCCATCCGGCGTCGGCAGGCTGGCGAGCGCGTCCCGTTCAGCGAGATGCGGATCGTGCTCCATGTCATCGGCGGTCAGCAGTGGCGCGTACGGCAACCGGTGCTCGAGGAACAACCCGCCCAGTTCCTCCTTGGTCCGAGCCATGAACCAGGGCTCGACCAGGGCATCGGACTCCTGCTTGTACTCCCACTGCATCGCCCGCCGGTTGCGGTACCGGGGTTCCTTCGACCACTCAGGGGTGCCCATCAACTTCACCAGACGGATCCACTGCGCGACCTGGGGGGGGTCGGTACGTACGAGTCCGTCTGCGCAACGGAAGATCGTGCCTGGATACGGCATCGAGGCGCCGTTGCGGCCAGCGCGGATGCCGACCAGGCCTCCGCCGTAGATGAAGCGCGGCAGGAAGTAGCCGGTGAACATGCTCGCCATGATGTCTGCGGTGCTGACATCCACATGCTGTCCGCGCCCGTCCCGGCGAACCGCCATGACCGCGTTCACCGCAGCCAGGGCACCGAACAGCCCACCGTTCATCTCGCACTGGGAGAACGGCATGGCCAGGGGAGCGCGATCTCGCTCGCCCACGCCCACGGACATCCCCGAGAGCGCTGAGATCGTGAGATCGGTCGCCGGCCAGTCAGCGTACGGGCCGGTGGTTCCGTAGGGCGTGACGGTCACGAAGGCCAGGTGCGGCGCCTGCTCGACGGCCCGTGCCGGTTCCAACTCCGGCTCGTTGCGCATCCACGGACGGTCCACCAGAGCGATGTCCGCCCACTGCAGGAGCGACCCGAGGTCCGAGCCGTCCCCTACAGCGTCGATCGACTCCCGGGTGACGCTGCGCTTTCCGGTGTTGAGGTAGGCGAACATGCCTGAGGACTCACCATCAGCTGCAGTTGCAGCGAAGGGCCCGAACTGCCGGCTTGGGTCGCCGCTGGCCGCGCTCTCGACCTTCACCACCGTCGCACCGAGATCGGCGAGCAGCTTGCCCGCGTACGGGACACTCAGTTCCTCACCGAACTCAGCGACACGCACCCCAGCGAGTGGCGCCGAGGTTCGATCCGCACTCTGGCTCTCGGATGCCATCGATACCACCTCAATAGCGATTAGACGGACATAGTCGAACCGTTCCCACTCCCTGCCCACGAGTATGACAGCATCTTGCGCGTCTTTGCAAACTTGAGCTTTGCTCAGTATGCGTCTAAGGTGCTGCACCACACGAGGGGAGCATCGTTGCGGGACGGCCGGCCAGTAGACCACGGTGGACCCGCGTCAGCCAGCACATCGGACTGCTGCGCCGGGATCAGCGGGGCCTGGAGCCCGCAGCAACTCCGGAGCTCGCCGTCACGCCACGATCCCACCCACGGTCGACTCTGCCGGCCGCGCATCGCGCCGCGCAGGTTACGAGACTCCTGAACGCAGACCTGTCGTCCCGGCCGGCGCTCTCCCCCCGACCGGGACGACTCCCACGAAGCCGAGCCGCACTGACAACAGAAAGAGGGATCTGATGCCCGAGGCCTACATCGTCGAGGCCGTCCGCAGCCCCGTGGGGCGACGGGGCGGCAGCCTGAGCGAGGTGCACCCGCTGGATCTGGCATCGCACGCCATCACGGCGCTGGTCGACCGGTCCGGCGTCGATCCCGATGCCGTCGAAGACGTCGTCTGGGGCTGTATCGACCAGATCGGCCCTCAGGCGGGCGATCTCGCTCGCACGGCATGGCTGGCTGCCGGTCTGCCCGAGCACGTCCCAGGGGTGACCGTGGACCGGCAGTGTGGCTCCTCCCAGCAGGCGCTGCACTTCGCCGCCCAGGGAGTGATGAGCGGCACGCAGGACCTGGTTGTGGCCGGCGGCTCGGAGCACATGACCACGCTGCCGATCGCCTCGTCCGCGTACATCGCCAAGGAGTTCGGCTACGAGGATCAGTACGCGGGATCGGTCGGTTGGGCCAAGCGGTACGGGGACCAACCGGTGACCCAGTTCCACGGCGCGGAGATGATCGCCGAGCAGTGGGACATCTCCCGTGAGGACATGGAGGTGTTCAGCCTCGAGTCCCACCGGCGAGCCATCCGAGCCATCGATGAAGGTCGGTTCGACCGTGAGATCGAGCCCCTAGCCGGCCTCACCCACGACGAAGGTCCGCGACGCGACACCACGCTGGAGAAGATGGCGGGCTTGAAGACCCTCACCGAAGGCGGGCGGTTGACCGCCGGTATCGCCAGCCAGATCTCCGACGGATCCGCCGCCCTCCTGCTGGCATCGGAGCAAGCGGTCGCCGACCACGGCCTCACCCCGCGGGCCCGTATCCACAACCTGACGGTGCGAGCCGAGGACCCCATCCGGATGCTCTCCGCACCCATCCCGGCCACCCGGCACGCGCTGCAGAAGACCGGCCTGTCGCTGGAGGACATCGACCTGGTCGAGATCAACGAGGCGTTCGCGTCGGTCGTGTTGGCCTGGGCGAAGGAGCTGGATGCCGACCTGGACCGGGTGAACGTCAACGGGGGCGCCATCGCGCTCGGCCACCCGCTCGGGGCGACCGGAGCGAAGCTGATGACGACCCTGCTGCACGAGCTCGAGCGTTCCGGTGGCCGCTACGGCCTGCAGACGATGTGCGAAGGCGGCGGTCAGGCCAACGTCACCATCGTCGAACGCCTCGGCTGAGCCTCGCCCCGCACCACCGCACCCCGCAGACGCTGCGACACGGCCCGGTCCTGCCTCGCCGCAGGACCGGGCCGGCGCCGTCGGGACCCCTTGAGCTCCAGGCTCAGCGTTGGTCCTGGGTCACCTCACCACCGACCACCGTCAGCGTGATCGCAGGCCGGGGGTCCGTCGACCGGCCATCGAGGAGATACAGATCGGCAGGGTGCCCCGCAGCGATCCGGCGCGGTTCGCCACCAGGGGCGGCGGCCAGCGTGGTGAACCCGTCGATGGCTCGCTGACGCGAGACCCGCTCCGACGGGCCGAGCGTCCGCCCCGACGGCGTCAGGCGTTCCACGGCCGCCTCGACCGCACGCCACGGGTCCGGCTCGGTGTAGGGCGCATCGGTGGACAGCCCGACGGGGACACCGCCGCGCAGCAGCGACGCGTGACGATAGAGACCTCGCAGGTCATCGGGGTCGACCTCGCGCAGGTAGTCGTCACCCCGTGCGGCGACCAGTCCGGGCTGGGTGACCACCGTGACGCCGAGCCGGCGCAGCGTCGGGAGCAGTCCTGCTGGCACCACCGAGGCGTGTTCGATCCGGTCCCCGGGCACTGATCCAACCTCCTCGAGCGCTGTACACAGCAGCACCAGCGCGTCACGGGTGACACAGTGCACGGCGACGGGGCGACCCCGGACGCGTGTGGCACGGATGTCACGGAGTCGTGCGATCAGTTCGGGGAGAGCGGGCAGGTCGTGATCGGGCAGAACCAGCTTGCGAGGTCCCACGGTGACGCGCGCTCGCACCGCCGCGGGGACGTCCTCGGGCAGCCGGTCGATGCCGAGGAGATGCAGCCGCTGCGGAAGGGCGCCCGTCGCCACGGCGTCCAGCAGCAACCGCAGCGCTCCGTCGTCCAGGTCCGGTGTCGCGTCGGTGACGCCGGTCATGCCATAGGCGGCGAGCCGGCGTCCGAGCCCCGCCAGGTCCGGGCTGGACCTCCGCCCCACCCGCTGCCGCAGCCACTGATCGATCCGCCACAGCCGCCCGGTCGCACGACCCTGTGCATCTCGCTCGACCCCGTCGGGAACCGTCCCCTCCTCCACGCGAAGCGCCGAGAGCCCGGCGGAGTTCACCATCCAGAGAGCCCCACTGCGATGCTGGATACGCACCGGCCGGTCCGGCACCCAGGTATCGAGCACATCGCGGGAGACCATCCCAGCGACGGACTCGTGGTACCCGATGCCGCGGAGCCACTCACCTGGGGGCCTGTTCGCTGCAGCGCGACGCAGCACGCCGACCAGGTCGTCGACACCCTGGACGTCGGGTGGACCGCAGCGCAACCCTTCGGCCGCCGCGGCCGTGGCGAGGAGATGGAGGTGATGATCGTGCAGACCGGGCAACAGGTACCCGCCTTCCACGACGCGCTCTCCCGCGGCCGGGAGGCCGACACCGACCTCGACGATCACCTCGCCGGTGCTGCGCACATCCAGGACCCGTCCGTCACGCACCTGGACCTGGCGTAGGAGCAGGCCGGTCATGGTCCGAGCCCGAACTCGGCGAGCACACTGTCGGTGTCAGCACCGAGCGGCCGTGCCCGGCCGGTCGGTCGCCGGACGCTCGGCTGGGCGGGAACGACGTCGGGGGCCCGCGAGTCCTCCGGCAACTGGGCGGCTACGAGCGCGACCTCACGCATGGCCACCTCTATCAGCCACGACCGTCCGTCCCGGAGCGCCGCGAGGCCGGCCACTGCGGCATGGACGCCCGCCAGGGGATCCGCGATCGCATCGCCTGCTGGGACAGGGCCCATCGCGTCCCAAGCGAGCAAACCAGCGGCCGCCGCGGCGTCGTCGCCGAAGGCGGGTTGCTCGGCCCAGGGGCCACTGCGGCCGTAGCCGGTGATCGAGATCCAGGAGGTCCCGTCCGCGACGATCTCTTCGACGTCGACACCGAGACGTCGCATGGCACGGGGTCGGGAGCCGTCGATGACCAGATCCGCCGCACCCGCCAGTCGCCGGAGCGCCGCGCAGGCGCCGGGCTCCGGCAGGTCGAACGCCACCATCTCCTGACCGGCGTGGAGGAGATCGTGGAACGTGACGGAACCACGTCGTGCACCGTCCGGACGCCGGACCGACTCCACCGTCACCACCCGGGCCCCCGAGCGTTCGAGCAGGTGGGCCGCCAGCGGTCCAGCCCACAGCGAGGCGAGGCAGAGGACCAGGGGCCGATCATCATGCGCGGCGCCACCAGCCCGCCGGTCCCCGCCCGCGTGCAGCCGGACCCAGGACGGCTCATCGGCCCCCCAACGCGCTTCGAGCTGTTCGTCCGGGGGCTCACCGGCGACCGGAACCCGCACCAGTGGGAGCCCGAGCAGGCGTGCCCGTGCGGCGACATCGGCGGCCGCCTGGTCGACCAGCCATCCCGCGAAGCCGGGCCAGGGATCGGATGCCGGCTCGACCAGCCCGAAGGTCAGCGCAGGCAGGAGGTCGACATCTTCAGGACGTGGCAGGCTCGTACCGACCCAGCCGTCGGTGCACGGCAGCAGCCGGAACGCACCCCCCGCCGAAGCCGGTCCCTGCCGCTGGAGACCGGCGGCCGCGGCCCGCTCCCCCAGAAGGCGCACGTCGAGATCCTCCCACCGACCGGCTGGCGCCAACCAGCGCAGGACCTTCAGGGCGCCTCGGACCGCGGAGGCCGGGGCCCCGACGGGAACCAGACACGGTCCCTCGACACGACCGGTCAGAGCCATGGCCCCGGACGCGGCCCAGTCCTCCGCCGGTGTGCGGTGCGGCTCCACGTCGAGCGATCCCACGGTCGGCAGACCGAGAAGTTGCTGCAGGGTCGCGACGAGACGCGCGGCATGCGCCGAGGCCACGTCGACGAGCTCACTGGACCTCATCGACGAGCCCCCACGCCACCGCGGTGGCCAGATCGAGCTCCGCGCCGGTCAGGATCCACCAGGCTGCGCGCCAACGCCCGATCCTGCGTGGGATCGACACGGTGCCGCCGGCCCCGGGGATCAGGCCCATGCTCACCTCCGGCAACCGGAACCGTGTCCCCTGCGCCGCCGTGATCCGGTGGGCGAAGGCAGCCAGTTCGACCCCAGCCCCGATACAGCTGCCGTGCACGAAGACCGACGTCCGTTCGCCGACCGCGTGCATCCGTGGCGCGGGCCCGTGTTCGAGCCGCAGCCGGTGCGCAGCGGCGAGATCGGTCGCCGAGCCGAACTCGTCCAGGTCGCCACCGGCGCAGAAGTCCGGCCCCGTCGCCGACAGCTCCACGGCCAGCTGCCGATCCGCGACCGCGACATCCAACGCCGCCGACAGCGCAGCGCGTGCCGAGGCGTCCAGGGCGTTGCGGTAGCGCGGCCGATCGAGGACCACCCGCACCACCTGGTCCCGCCGGTCGACGCGGACCGCATCGACCGACGGTGCGCGGCGGCGGACGGGTACTGACCGACGCCACGCGCGGAACCCGTCACCGCCGAGCAAGGTCGAGAACGCCATCGACTCGGCCCACAGGCCCTGGCTGCCCGCCAGGACGCCGGTGATCCGCAGGACCTGGAGGAGCAGCCGGCCCGCCTCGGGCTGACGGGAGCACGCTTCGAGGAGCTCGGCTGCCGCCACCTCGACATCGGCCACCTGCACACCCACGACCCCCGGATCCGAGGTCGCGACGGTGACCGTCAGGCTCTCTGCCACCTCCCGAGCCCGGCCGGAGAGGGGCTCTGTGGCCACCCCCACGCTGAGCCCCGGATGCGAGATCAACACCTCGACCGCAGCACTGACGACGAGCTCAGGGCACGCAACGACATCGTCGAGTTCGACGAGCACTGCGTCCGGCAACGAGCCGGCGCGGCCCAGAGCGGCGACAGCCTCGAGCTCCATCGTTCCAGCCTACGCCCTCATGGACCGCGGGCCCGACGACAGCCGCCGGACCCGGGTTCTGCGCCGCACCGGCCGCTCAGCTGACGTCGACGAAGGTCTTGACCTTGTCGCTGGTCTCCCGGTCGTAGCGCGTCTGTCCACCGATGACCACCTCGGCGACGCCGATGTGGCGCAGCTGCTCGGCTGGCGTGGTCAGGGGGTCCTCGTCGAGGATGGTGAGGTCGGCGAACTTACCCGGCTCGATGGATCCGACGTCCTGCTCGGTGAAGGACTGCCAGGCCGCATCGATCGTCACGGCTCGCAGCGCCTGCTGCACGTCGATCTGCTGTTCAGCACCGAGCACGCGACCTCCGCTGGTCTCCCGCGTCACACACGAGTAGAGATCACGCAGCGGGTCCGCTGGCACGTGCGGGGAGTCGGAGTGCACGCTGAACCGCACGCCATGTTCGATCGCCGATCGCAGCGGGCTGATCCGATCGGCACGCTCCTGCCCGAGGATGTGCTCGACGTAGCGGTCGCCCCAGTAGTAGACGTGGCCGATGAAGAACGAGGGTGTGATGCCCAGCTCGGCCATCGCCTCCAGCTGGTCTTCACGCGTGCAGTGGGCGTGCTCGATGCGGTGACGTGCGTCCGTGCGGCCGTCGGACTCCTGTGCCTTGCGGATCGCATCGATCGCGGAGTCGATGCCGGCGTCTCCACCGGCATGGATCGCGACCTGCAAGCCCTGGCTGTGCGCGCGCAACACCAGTTCGGCGAGGGCATCCGGAGGGGTGGTCGGGCTCCCGACGTGCTGTGCGTTGCCGTTGACCGGGGTGAGGTACGGCTCGGTCAACCACCCCGTGAAACCCGGGACCGAGCCATCGGCGAACAGCTTCACCGCGCCGATCCGTAGTTGGTCGTTGCCGAACCCCGACACGAACGATGCCTGGCCGTTGGCGTTGAACGCGACGCCGGCATCCAGGAACATCGTGGTGCGCACCGGGAGCAGGTCGCGAGCCAGCGCCTTCTGGTACAGGCGAGCCCAGCCCGGGAGGATGTAGGCATCGTGCGTCGACGTGATGCCCGAGAGCAGGTAATCGTTCTGGGAGATCGACAGCCTCGCGAGCGCAGCGTCATCATCGAGCTCGGGGATCAGCCCCCAGACCTGGAAGACGGCGCCCTTGCCCCGCAGGATCCCGTTCGGCTCCTGGGAACCCGCCTCACGATCGAGGCTGCCGCCGCGCGGATCCGGAGTGTTCTCATCGATGCCGGCCAGACGCAACGCGTGCGAGTTCGCCGCGGCCGAGTGCCCCGAGCGGTGGGTCACGAAGATCGGGTGCTCGGTCGAGACCTCATCGAGGTCCCAACGTGTGGGCAGGCGCGGGTCGTCGGTGAAGGAGTGCTCGTCGAACCGCGCCCCGATGATCCACTCCCCTGCAGGGGTCTGCTCGGCCCGCTCGCGTAGACGCTCGAGAAGTGTGCTGAAGCGATCGACCACCCCGAGCGGCGGGCACCGCAGGTTCACGGAGTCGAAGACCTCCTGGGAGTAGATGGGGCCGTGGGTGTGAGGTTCGACGAACCCGGGGATCATCGTCCGGCCGCCAAGATCCACCACGCGTGTCGCCGGCCCGGCGAGCTCGCGGAGCTCCGAGGCCTGCCCCACCGCGACGATGCGCTCACCCGCGGTCG
>PWWI01000234.1 GCA_003561535.1 Nitriliruptoraceae bacterium | reverse complement strand
CGACAGGCCGATGTGACCAAGGTCGTCGTGCTCGGCTCCTCCTGCATCTACCCGCGTGAGGCCCCTCAGCCGATGCGTGAGGACCACCTGCTCACCGGACCGTTGGAGCCGACCAACGAGGGTTACGCGATCGCGAAGATCGCCGCGCTCGAGCTGACCAAGATGTACCGCCGGCAGTACGGCACCGACGCGATCTCGCTGATGCCGACCAACCTGTACGGCCCGGGTGACAACTACGACCCGGTCTCCTCCCACGTCATGGCTGCGCTCATCCGCAAGGTGCACGAAGCCAAGGTCTCCGGGGCCCCGAGCGTGCCCGTCTGGGGGACGGGGACGCCACGACGCGAGTTCCTCCACGTCGACGACCTGGCGGACGCGACCCTGCTGGCGCTGAGCACCTACGCCGGCGAGGAGCACGTCAACGTTGGCGTCGGCGAGGACATCTCGATCCGTGAGCTGGCCGAGCTGATCTGCGAGGTCATCGGTTACGAGGGCGAGCTGGAGTTCGATCCGTCCAAGCCCGACGGGATGCCGAGGAAGCTGCTCGATGTCACGCGGCTGCGTGGGCTCGGCTGGGAGCCACGCATCGCGCTGCGGGACGGCATCGCTGAGGCCTACCGGTGGTTCGTCGAGCACGAGACGGTCGGCGCCGGCTAGGACGTGGCCCGCACCCACTCGACGGTGCGCCGTAGCCCGTCATCGAGGGTGACCGACGGCCGCCAGTCGAGCAGCCGGCCGGCGAGAGTCGGATCGATGCTGATGTGGTCGAGCTCTCCCGGCCGCGCCGGCTCGTGGCGCGGCTGCGCCTGGTAGCCGACGATGCTGGCCAGGCGTTCGAACAGCTCGTTGACGCTGGTCCGCGTGCCCGTGCCGATGTTGATGCGGTGGCCATCGCCCCGCTCGATCGCCCGCACGATCCCCTCCACGACGTCGTCCACGAAGACGAAGTCGCGGGACTGCTCACCATCGCCGAAGATCGTGCAGGGGGCATCGGCCAGCATCTGTTCCGCGAAGATCGCGACCACGCCCGCTTCGCCCGCCGGATCCTGTCGGGGCCCGTAGACGTTGCCGAACGCCAGTGAGGTCCACCGCAGCCCGTGGAGGTTCGCGAAGGTGCGCAGGTACAGCTCACCGGTCAGCTTCGACGCGCCGTAGGGCGAGTGCGGTTCCGTGGGGTGGTCCTCTTCGACCGGCAGGTCGGCGACGTCGGGCTGACCGTAGATACAGCCGCCCGAGGTCGCGAAGACGACCCTGTCGACGCCGTGCCGTCGGGCGGCCTCCAGCAGGCGGACCGTCCCGAGCACGTTCACCTCGGCATCGCGCACCGGGTCCGTCACGCTGATCCGGACGCTGATCTGGGCTGCGAGGTGGACCACGGCGTCGGGACGTGTGGTGAACGCGTCGGTGAGATCGTCGCGGGAGAGATCGAGCTCGAGCAGGCGGATGTCGGCGCGTCCGTCGAGGTGGGCGACGTTGCGTACGTGGCCGGTCGACAGGTCGTCGACGGAGGTGACGGTGTGCCCGTCGGCGACGAGACGGTCGAGCAGGGTGGAGCCGATGAAGCCGGCGCCACCGGTGACGAGCACGTGCATCCCCGACCCCCAGGTCTGCCGTGCAACCCGCTGTCACATCGGCGACCGGAGTGTAGGCGGCCCGTTTCGCCCAGGACGGCCCCTCAAGGTGGTCGGTCGGTGGTCCGAAGCGAAGGGGTGACGAAGGTCCCGGGCGTCTCCGACCAGTGGCCCAACGTCACGCCCCGATGACGACACGGCATCGGGTGCGGCGTAACCTCCAGCGCATGACCATGTGCTGTAGGGGCACATCCGTCATCAACGGCCCGCCGTCCGATCCCGGCGGCTGGCTCAGGCCAAGGGGTACCGATGGAGCTCGACGGGGCACGTGTGGCGGTCACGGGTGGAGCCGGGTTCCTCGGCTCCCACCTCTGTGATGCCCTGCTCGCCGCCGGAGCCGAGGTCATCTGCCTCGACAACTTCAGCACGGGTTCGGAAGACAACATCGCCCACCTGTTCGGCGAGCGGCGCTTCACCGTGGTTTCCCAGGACGTGACGACCTACCTGTGGGTGCCGGGATCCCTCGACGCGGTGCTGCATCTCGCCTCGCCCGCATCGCCGATCGACTACCTGAAGCTGCCGATCCAGACCCTGAAGGTCGGTTCCCTCGGGACCCACAACGCCCTGGGTCTGGCGAAGATGAAGCAGGCCCGGTTCCTGATGGCCTCGACCTCCGAGGTGTACGGCGATCCGCAGGTCCATCCGCAGCCGGAGTCCTACTGGGGACACGTCAACCCGATCGGCCCCCGCGGGGTCTACGACGAGGCGAAGCGCTTCAGCGAGGCGCTCGCCTTCGCGTACCACCGCACCCACGGCGTGGAGATCCGGATCCCGCGGATCTTCAACACCTACGGCCCGCGCATGCGGATGGACGACGGACGGGCCGTGCCGACCTTCATCCGCCAGGCGCTGGCGGGCGAGCCGCTCACCGTCCACGGCGACGGCTCGCAGACGCGGTCGGTCTGCTACGTCGACGACCTCATCGACGGGTTGATGCGGCTGCTGGTCTCCGAGGTGACCGGCCCCGTCAACCTCGGCAGCGACTACGAGCTCACGATGCGCGAGCTCGCGGAGACGATCGTGGAGGCGTCCGGATCCAGCTCGCCGATCCGCTTCGTCGCACGACCCGAGGACGACCCGCAGGTGCGTCGGCCCGACGCCACGCTCGCCCAGCAGGTGCTCGGTTGGCGGGCGGGGATCGACCCGGCGGACGGTCTCGCCCGCACCGTGGCCTGGTACCGCAACGGGGACACGGGCTCGCCCGACGAAGCCACGATACAGCCAGCAAGGAGCACAGCATGAAGGTCTCGGTCATCGGTCTCGGCCACGTCGGCCTGGTCACTGCCGGTGCGCTGGCACGGTGGGGGCACGAGGTGGTCGGCTACGACATCGACCCTGGCAGGATGGAGAAGCTGCTCGGCGGCGAGGTCCCGTTCTACGAGCCGGGACT
>PWWI01000109.1 GCA_003561535.1 Nitriliruptoraceae bacterium | reverse complement strand
TTGCTGATTTAATGCCAACAGGCAAGAGGCGCTCGCTTCGCGTTTCAATACGTGTGGGCGTCCGTAGTCGATCAGCAAACAGCCACCCACGGGTGTGGCGCCGGCGCCCGCTTCGCGTCGGGTGAAGACATCCCAAGGATAGTCGCGATGGTCGGTCCTGAGCGGGCGTCGGACCGATCTCCGCGTTGTTTGCTTCTATTCGAAAGAATGCGCCACCTTTCAAGTGGCGCGGGATTCGGGCCCTATCAGTTCGCGATCGCAATCTCACGGCTCGTCGAAACGTCCGCGTGTTCACGCTTTCCGATGGTGACGGTAAGCACACCATTCTTGAACGACGCTCTGATTGCGTCCTGGTGGGCGTCTCCCGGAAGGTTCAGGGCACGCTGGAAGCTGCCATAGCTGCGCTCGATTCGATGGTATTGGCCGTCCTGCTGCTCCTGCTCCTGCCGCTTCTCCCCACGAATCCACAGCACGTCGTCGTCCAGGGTGAGTTGGATATCCTTCTCATCCACGCCCGGGATCTCGAGCGTGATCCGGTACTGCTGGTCGGTCTCGTGGATGTCCCGTGAGGGACGCAGCAGATCCTGCCAGTCCGACCCCATGGTGGGCAGCATCAGCGCTGGGTCGACCAGAACACGCCCGGGCACTGAACGACCCCGGCCGATTATTGCAGCATCAGGAAAAACGCGCTGGTGCCGCGCTGCAGGTTCAGCAGCAGCGTCCCGCGGCCCGCCTGAGCCGCAGCCGTCAGATCCTCCGGGCGGCTGACCTCGCGGCGGTTCACCGAAAGCAACACGTCCCCTTCGCGCAGGCCCGCGCGCGCAGCCGGCGAGCGCGGCTGCACGGAAGCGATGCGGATCCGACCCGCGCCATCGCGGTCGAGCACGCGTGCAAAGCGGGCCCCTTCCAGACGCGGATCGATCGCCTGACCGTCGAGTTCCTGGGGCCGCGGCGCCTCGATCCGGGCCGTCACGGTCTGTGCGCGGCCGTTGCGCAACAGGCGCAGCTCGACATCGGTGCCGGCGCGCAGCAGGCCGATGCGGTTGCGCAGATCGCTCGCGCCGCGCACCGGCCGCCCGTCGACCTCGACCACCACGTCCCCTGCCCGCAGCCCGGCGCGTTGCGCGGGGGAGTCGGGCTCGACGCGTGCGATCACCGCCCCGCCGGTCCGGTCCAGCGCGAACGCCTGCGCGAGTTCCGGCGTCAGGTCCTGGATCGCCACGCCGAGCTGTCCGCGACTGACCACCCCGTCCTCGACCAGGTGTTCCTGTACCGCCCGGGCCATGTTGATCGGAATCGCGAAACCGATCCCGATATTGCCGCCCCCGCGTGCGAGGATCGCGGTGTTGATGCCGATCAGTTCGCCGCGCAGGTTCACCAGCGCACCGCCGGAATTGCCCGGGTTGATCGAGGCGTCGGTCTGAATGAAGTCCTCGAAGCCTTCACCAAGACCGCTGCGGCCCAGCGCACTGACGATGCCGCTGGTGACCGTCTGCCCCAGCCCGAACGGGTTGCCGATCGCGACCACGAAATCGCCGACGCGCAGGTGGTCGGAATCGGCGAACGGCAGCGCGTGCAGGCCGGCGGCGTCGATGCGGATCAGCGCGATGTCGGTCTCGCGGTCCGCGCCGATCACCTCGGCGTCGTAGCGACGCCCGTCGTGCAGGGTGACGACGATCTCGTTCGCGCGCTCGATCACGTGGTTGTTGGTCAGGATCAGTCCCCGGTCGGCGTCGACGATCACGCCAGACCCGAGTCCCTGGCGCTGGCGCTCGCGCGGTTGTGCCGGCAGGTCGAAAAAGCGGCGGAAGAACGGGTCGTCGAACAGCGGGCTCACCGACTCGACCACAAACGCGCGCGTCGACACGTTCACGACCGCCGGGACCGTGCGCTCGAGCATCGGCGCGAGCGTCGGCAGCGGCTCGCCGTCCACCGCGGCAGGAAACTGCGCCTGCGCAAGAGCGGAAACCAGGAACGGGGCCAGCAGCAGAAGAATCGCTTTCATCGATCGCCTCTTTCGCGGTTCAGGTCAGGGGACGTGCCGCGGCGTCCGGCAGGTTCACGGCCTGAGCCGGGCCCGCGGGCAAAACCCCGACGTCATGGCCATTTCCTCGTGCCATTGGCCGGCTTCTTCCGCCGGCGGAACTTCGATCATCAGCCGCAGATACAGGTCGCCCGGCGTTTTGCCCGGGAGCCCGCGCCCCTTCAGCCGCATCACCCTCCCCGACTGGGTTCCGGCCGGGATCCGCAGGCACATCATGCCCTGCGGCGTCGGTGCCTCGATCAACGAAGGCCAGCGTCCCCGGGTCGTAGGTCCAGGAACGGGCCAGTGCGGGACGGAATCCGTGCTCGTCTTTCCAGATCAGCGTGTCGAAGACCCAACTCATGCGGATGTAGTCGGGGCCGCGCGGGTAGTGCAGATAGGGGTTCGGATGCCCCCAGTCGCCACGTGCGTCCGCGATCCTAACCTCGGGAACGGATTCGGCCACGGGGCTGGCCGCCAGTCCAGCGGTGAGAACCAGCACCATCCCCATCCCCAACAACAGGGGACCGATCCGGGTCCCGGCCTTCCAACGGCGAGCCCCAAAGCTCATGTTTTCTCCCTCCCTCAACGGTCGATTCACAGGGGAAAACCCCAAGCGGCATGGCGCCCTTCAACGAACCGCAGTCATGCGCCAGCGCTTCGCGGACGAAGCATCATCAAGGATAGTCGCGATGGTCGGTACTGGGCGGGCGTCGGACCGATCTCCGCGTTGTTCGCTTCTGTTCGAAAGAATGCGCCACCTTTCAAGTGGCGCGGGATTCGGGCCCCATCAGTTCTCGATCGGAATCTTGCGGCTCGTTGTAACCTCCGCGTGTTCGCGCTTTCCGATAGTGACGGTGAGTACACCATTCTTGAACGACGCTTTGATCGCGTCCTGGTCGGCGTCTCCCGGAAGATTCAGCGCACGCTGGAAGCTGCCGTAGCTGCGCTCGATTCGGTGGTATTGACCCTCCTGCTGCTCCTGCTCCTGCCGCTTCTCCCCACGAATCCA
>PWWI01000064.1 GCA_003561535.1 Nitriliruptoraceae bacterium | reverse complement strand
GAGCACGTGATCGCGGCCAAGGCCGTGGCGCTCAAGGAGGCCATGGAGCCGTCCTTCAAGGAGTACGCCCAGCGGATCCTCGACGATGTTCGCGCGCTGGCCGACGGGCTGGGGGAGCGCGGCTACCGGGTGATCGCCGGTGGGACGGACACCCACCTGTTCCTGGCCGATGTGACGACCAAGGGTCTGACCGGCGCCGAGGCGGAGGCCAGGTGCGACGCCGCCGGTATCGTGCTGAACAAGAACGCGATCCCCTTCGACACCAACCCGCCGGCCGTCGCCTCCGGCATCCGGGCCGGAACCTCCGGCGTGGCCACCCAGGGCATGGGGCCCACGGAGCTCAGCGAGGTCGCCGGGTTGATCGATCGCGCCCTGACCGGCGACGACGCCGCGCGCAGGGCCGTGCGCGCCGAGGTCACCGACCTCGTCGCCCGTTTCCCCGCCTACCCCGAGGGCGGGGCGGGCTCTGCGGACCAGGCCGACTGAGGTGCTTCCCCACCTCGCCGTCGCTGCGCTCGCCTTGGTCGTCACCGCGGCCATGGCACCGATGGTCGCAGCGCTGGCACGCCGGACCGGGGCGATCGAGCGCTCGCCGGACTCCGGCCAGCCCGGAGGTCGGCGGCAGGTCCCGACGATGGGTGGGCTGGCGATGGCGCTCGGGGTGATCGCGGCCCTCGGTCTCGCCTGGGTGCTGCCGGCCTTCGCACCGCTGTTCGACTCCACCTCGGAGCCCCTGGCGCTCCTGGTGGGGGTGGTGGTGATCGTCGTCATCGGGGCCCTGGACGACCTGCGACCCCTCCCGCCACCGGTCAAGCTGGCCGGGCAGATCGTCGCCGCGCTGGGCGTGGTGGTGTTCGGTGTCCAGCTGGTGCACTTCTGGGTCCCCGGGATCGGTGTGATCGCGCTGTCGAGCGACCTCGGTCTGCCGCTGACGGTGCTGGCCCTGGTCGCCATGATCAACGCGGTCAACCTGATCGACGGGCTGGACGGTCTGGCGGCTGGGGTGGCGACGATCGCCGCCGTGGCCTTCCTCGTGTTCGCCGGGCACAACCAGCTCGGGGGCGTGAGCTCGGCCACCCTGGTCGGGGCGATGGTCATCGGGGTCAGCCTCGGGTTCCTGGTGCACAACTGGCACCCCGCGCGCCTCTACATGGGTGACACCGGCTCACAGCTGCTGGGGTTGCTGCTCGGGGTCGCGATGATCTCCTACGTCGGGCGCACGACCGCGCCCTCCAACACCGACTTCTTCGGCTCGATCCCACTGCTGGTGCCGGTGCTGGTCCTGGCCGTCCCCTTCCTCGACACGGCCTTCGCCGTGGTCCGTCGGCTGCTCTCCCGACGCCCGGTCACGGCCGGCGATCGGGGTCACCTCCACCACCTGCTGCTGGCCTTCGGGCACTCCCACCGGCGAGCGGTGCTGGTGCTGTACTACTGGTCGACCGTGATCGCCTTCGGCTCGGTGGCTCCGGCCTTCCTCGCCTGGGAGCGGCTGCTGCCGTGGCTGATCGTGGCGGGCGCCCTGGGCATCGTGATGACGGCGCTCGGGACGCGCCCGGTGCCGGGGCCACGGGCAGCAGAGGTCCCGGCGGTGGGCACGGCGGTCACCGCGGAGCGGACCGGCACGGAGACCATCTGAGGCCCCGGGGCGTATCCCAACGGGCTGGCTCGTGTGCCTAGGGCGTGCGGCACGGCGGGCGTTGCCGTGCGTGGCCGTCCGCCTTTGGCGGTCCTGCGGGCACCTTGCTAGCGTCCGGGCCGCTCGGGCGCGGCCGGGGGTCTCCCCACCTGCGCACCCGTCTCCACGACCTTGGATCGATCACCGATGTCGCCCTTCGATGCGCGTCCCCCTGCGCCACCGCGCCCTGCGCGGAGCGTCGGTGACGTGTCGGAGGCCACAGCGGCTGACCGGGCACGCAGCGCGTCGATGTGGCGGGGACTCGACCACGCCCACATGATGCAGGTGGAGCTGGTCGTCGCCGTCGTCCTGTGGGGCGGGCTCGGTTGGCTGGCTGACCGTGCCCTCGGTTCGTCCCCGTGGTTGACCGTGGTCGGTGCGCTGGTCGGCTACGCCGCAGGCATGTACCTGGTCTGGCTCCGCAGCGAGCGCATGGATGCCGAGGATGCAGCGGGGACCATCACCCCTGCCGCTCCGGCGTCAGGAGGCGACCTGCGTGGCGCCTGATGCCCTCCGGTCCGCGGGGACGCCTGCCCGCGCCGCCGTCGACACCGTCCGCGATCCCGCGCCAGGGGCCGCTGAGCGGCGTCTCGTGCGCGCTGCCGTGCTGACGATCGCGCTGCTCGCCCTGCCGGTGTCCGCGGTCGCATGGGCGCTCGTCGGCCCGTCCGGAGCGCTCAGCGCGCTGGTCGGGCTCGGGCTCGTGCTGGTGCTGTTCGGGGGCTCGGCCGCCGCGCTGGTGCACGTCGCGTCCCGGGGCAGGGGCGCGGGCATCGGCGTGCTGGTCGGTGCCGCGGCGTTGCGGTTGCCGCTCTACCTCGTCGTCCTGCTGGGCCTCAGCGGGGTGCCCTGGGTGCACGGTCGCAGCCTGGCCGCCGCGACCGCGGTCGGGGTCGCGGTGACGCTGACGGCCGAGCTGCGCCTGCTGTCGTCGTTGCCACAACTGTTCTGGATCGACGTCGCGCCGGCTCCTCGCGCGCGGCTCGCTCACGACCCACGGAGTTGACCGTCGTGCTCAACATGCTTGCAGCAGCCGAATGGGGTGGGGAGTTCGAGGGCGTCCTCGATCCGATCAGCGCGCTGTTCGAGTTCCCTCCGATCCTCGAGCTCGAACTGTTCGGCATCGACCTGTCGATCAACCGCACCATCGTCATCGCGTGGCTCGGGACGATCTTCATCGGCGTCCTGTTCACCCTCGGTGCCCGCAAGGCCGAGGTCATCCCGGGGAAGTTCCAGGCGTTCCTCGAGATGATCGTCGACCTCAACCGCACGATCGCGGTGGAGATCATCGGGCCCAAGGGGACGAAGTTCGTCCCCCTGCTGACCACGCTGTTCGTGACGATCTTCGTCCTGAACTTCT
>PWWI01000296.1 GCA_003561535.1 Nitriliruptoraceae bacterium | reverse complement strand
CGTGCTCAGCCTGCGAGGGCTCGCCCTGCCAGACCGGACCGACCGAGCATCCGCCCGAAGCAGTGAGGCCATGCAGATGCTGCTCACCGAGGCGAGACGCCACGACCTCGCCTTCGTGCTGGACGATGACGACCTCGCGTCCGCCGCGCGCGTTTGCAACGCCCTGGACGGTCTGCCGCTCGGGCTGCAGCTGGCGGCGTCCTGGATGCGTGTGGCGACCCTCCCAGACATCGCTTCTGCTGTCGAGCGTGACGCAACGGCACTCGATCAGGTAAGAGGCGATCGGACGGGCTTGGGCTCGCTCCGCGGTGTCGTCGAACGCTCCTGGCTCGGTCTCGGAGCGCGTGGCCGCGAGATCGCGCGACGGTTGAGCGTCTTCCCCGGCGGCTTCCGCCGGGAGGCCGCCGCGGTCGTGGCAGGTGCGAGCATCGCAGACCTCGCGCGCCTCGTCGACAGCTCGTGGCTGTCGATGCGCCGCGACGGTCGCTACGAGCAGCACATGCTCCTGCGCCAGTACGCCTCGGCCCAACTCTCGAACGACCCGGAAGCCGCCAGCGCCACGCACACCGCAATGGCGCAATCGCTCGCGGAGCTCGTGGCAGCGTTCGCTGCGGGGGCCGGATCGGCGTCGCCGCGTCTGTTACGCCTCGTGACCGAGGAAGAGGCGAACCTGGTCGCGTGCTTCGAGTGGGCGTCGACGGTCGGCGATGGCCCGACGCTCGTCACGCTTGCTGAGCCCCTGCTCTGGTACTTCGCAACGATGGGTCGCTTCCGCGAAGCCCAGACCGTGTTTCGAGCGGCCGCCGCCCAACTGCCGGAGCATGCCGCTGCCACCAGCGAGGCGCGAGCGCACGTGCTCGCCAGCCTCGCCTGGTGCTGTCGCTTCGCGGGCGCCGTCGATGAGGCCACCGAACACGCCCGCGGCGCGCTGGCGTCGGCGCGGACATCACGTTCGCCATTGGCCCTCGTACTCGCCCTCGACACGATCGGGATCGTGTGCGTGCTGCGCGGCGAGAACCAAGCGGCGCGCGATCATCTGAACGAGGGGCTGACCCTCGCGGAGCGCAGCGGTGACGAGGTGCGCGCCAACCGGATCCGCGAGAAGCTCGTGTACGCCCTCATGGCGCTCGACGACATGGACGAGGCTGACGCCGTGGCCGCAGACGCGCTCGCGCAAGTGGAGGATGGCCGCGTCCCACCGACCATCGACGCAGTGGCGACGTACGTGGCACAGGGCTATCTCGCTCTCGCCCAGGGGCAGTGGGCACAAGCCGTCGAGGCGACGGCCGCCGGCCTCGAGCTGGCGCTGAGCCTGGGTTACCAAGGCCCGCAACCGCTGTTGCGCGCCGCATCGGCGCTGGCATCGGTGCAACTCGGCGCGTCGGGCGACGTCCAGCGCCTGCACATGGGTGTCGAGGCCGCCGAGGACGCGCTGCCGCTGGCCCGCGAGCACGGCGACGGCACGGCCGAGTCGTTCGCCCACATGGCGCTGGCGTGGGCGAGCCGAGCGCAAGGACGCGGCATGGAAGCCCTCGAACACGTGCGCGCTGGCCTTCGCACCTCGAAGGCAACGGGCAACCGCTTGACGCGAGCGTGGATCCTGCCGGCCCTCGTGGCGCTGTACGAGGACACCGGAGACACGGCAGCGGCACGTGCCTTGGCATCTGCCCTGCTCGGCGACGGGGCCACCCCCACCTGGATCGCGGCCGACCTGCGGGGGCGCGGCTACGCCCCGAGCGGGCCCTCGGTTCCAGAGCTCGCCGACATCGTCGACCGACTGCTCGACGGTTGATCGACACCGACGCGTGGTGCAGCTACGTCCTGCGGTCACGTCGACGGCGATCCGATCCGAGGCGCGATGCCGCGTCCACGTGACGAACGCATCGCAGCGCTACAGCGCCACGAACACCCGCTCCGGCGACGCCGTGGCCCCCGACTCGTGATCCCTCCGGTACGCAGCCGGGTCCATACGCTGCGCGAGGCCCGCCAAGCCCTCTTCTGCGGCGCTCACCAGCGCGGCGGTGGCGTACGGCGACGTGCTCACGAAGGCGTAGAGGCGCACAGCCTCGCGCTCGCGTTTCTCCGCCGCTGCGAGCTTGGCGAGCCCGACGACGGCCTCCATCGCAGCCGGGTAGCAGGCCGCTTCGTGGGCCAGAGCGACCGCGTCCCGGAAGCGGGACCGGGCGTCGTCCACACGGCCAGCGCGAAGCGCAGCGCACCCGAAGGCTGCGCGGGCGCTCACTTCCAGCGCACGGTCGCCGCTCTCCACCGCCAACGTGATGGTGCGTTCGCACGTGGCCTCCGCAACCGCGAGTTCAGCACGGCTGAGTTGCACGCGCGCGACCTCGTTGAGCAGGTGCCCAACCTGGTTACGAAAGCCGGTGGCCGCGGCGAAACGCAGCCCCTTCTGCAGACGCTCGTCGGCGGCATCCACGGCGCCGATGCCCAGGTACGCCTGCCCAAGGCTCCAGTAGATGTACCCGAGGCCGTACGGACGATGCGGCGTTAGCAGCCCGACGGCATCGTCGAGATGCTCGAGGGCGACCTCGAAGGCACCAGCCTGGATCGCGACCACTGCGAGCGTCTCGTGCGACGTGCCTTCCATCACGTCGAGGGTCCGCCTCAGACGCGCATCGTCGGCGCCTCCCGCGCGCACGGTCTCACACATCGCGACGTTGTCACGCACCAACGCAAGTCCTTCGTCGAGGCGACCCAACGCCGCGAGCGAGAGGGCCATGCCCTGCCGAGCAGCCCACGCGCCCCACGTCACCAACGGACGCTCGACCCCGCCAAAGCATGCCAACGCAGCCTGGCCCTGCTCGAGTGTCTCCGCATACCGCCCCGAGCGGAAGAGCACGAACGTGCGGCACGCAAGGATCGCGGCGAGCACGCGAGCTGTATCGTCGTTCGATGCAAGATGCTCGGCGCCGCTCGCGACCTCGTCGTACATCGCCCCGACGTCTGTGAAGCGGCCACGCATCTCCGCGAAGTGAACGAGCGGCCACGCCGCCGCCGCGAGACGCTCCAGGTCGCCCTGCTGCACGGCCCAGGACCAGGCCGCG
>PWWI01000014.1 GCA_003561535.1 Nitriliruptoraceae bacterium | reverse complement strand
TCGTGACGCTCAACAAGTCCGAGGAGCACTACACCCCGACCACGATGTACCGCGACTACGTCATCTCACGTGACCGGTTCCACTGGGAGTCCCAGTCCGGTGCCTCGCAGCACACCGGAGCTGGCAAGCGCTACCTCGACCGGTCCTCACGCCCGCTGCTGTTCGTGCGCTTCGAACGGACCGAGCCGTACCTGTTCCTCGGACAGGTCGACCTGGAGTCGGCCGAGGGCAACCGCCCGATCGCCATCACCTGGCAGCTCCGCACTCCCCTCCCGGAAGACGTGTTCCAGGCCGCACGTCGCGTCGCCGGGTGAGGCGGCTCGCCGGTCACCGGCGGTCGCCGGCCATCGAGGCGGGGTCCGTCACGCCATCCCGGCGCTGGGGGACGGGGAGACCTCGCGTGCGGAACCAGCGGCCAGCGGCGACACCCAGGCCGCGGGGTTGCGACGGGCTGTTCGTTGCCCTTCGTCGCGCTGCCGCCCAGCGCCCCGTGGGATCTCGTCCCGGCGCGCTACCGTCCCACCCCGACCGCGCTGCCCGGCGCGGCTGCGGACAGGGCACGGCCTCCGGCCCCGCGATCCGCGTCCCGACCCGGCGACCTCGTCCTCGGGTAGCAACGCCCCAGCCTTCCCGAGTGACCGACCCGTCACCGACCCCACGGATCAGCGATGGCCACGCAGGACCCCACGCGCACGACCTCCTTCGTCGTTGACCCCTTCCAGACGATCCTGACCTCCGAGGAACCCGCCACGGACCCGCCGACCCGTGAGCACGTGCTCGACGTCTCACCAGACGGGCGCGTCCTCCGCGGCATCTGGGAGATCGGTCCGGGCGTGACCGAGGACGTCGAGGAAGATGAGCTGTTCGTGGTCCTCAGCGGACGCGCAACCGTCGAGTTGGAGTCGGGTGAGACGTTGGAGCTGAAGCCAGGCAGCGTCGGCGTCCTGCGCCGGGGGCAGCACGCCCGCTGGACGGTGCACGAGACGCTGCGCAAGGTCTTCCAGATCACCACCGACTGACCTGGCTGGCCGCTCGCGTCGATCTGAACGCGGCGCCCCTGCACCGGCTGCTGACCTCCTCGTCTACCAACACGACGTTCGCCACGAAGATGTCGCTCGCCGGTCCTGCTCGTCGGGCTGGTCGGTGAGCATCACCTGCTCACCGGCGGGACGTCGGCCCGGCTGCGGACATCCCCGGGCGGGAACCGGTGGTGGTTGCGGTCCAGCTTGGTGTGGGCGACCTCGAGCAGGTCGACGCCGAGGATGTCCGCGAGGCGAACGAGGTAGATGGTCACGTCGGCGAGCTCGTCGCGGACGTCGTCGGCCCGGCCGGAGTCCATGACTTCGGCGGCTTGCTCTGGGGTGAGCCACTGGAAGATCTCGAGCAGTTCCCCGACCTCGCCGGCCAGCGCCATGGCCAGGTTCTTCGGGGTGTGGAACTGCTCCCAGTCCCGCTCGGCCGCGAACTCGCGCAGCCGCAACCGCAGCTCGTCCACGCCGTCCTGGGTCACGGTGCCACCTCGGTGTAGTCGCTTGCCTGCTCGGCGGCGAGCTCCACGGCCAGGTGGTCGATGCGGCTCTCCACGAAGTCGCGCGTCTTCTCGTCGGTGAAGTGGACGTAGCAGCCCTTCAGCCCGCGGGAGAGCAGCACCCGGTAGGTGTTCTTGACCAGTCGGGTGAAGTCCTCGTCGCTGGTGCCGCGCTTGAGCCCACCGTCGTGGGAGAACTCCCTGCGGCCGACCCAGCCCTCACGAGGGCGGTAGACGAGGTCGTTGCCGAAGATGACCCCGACGTAGTCCACCTCGAAGCCCTGGGCGGTGTAGATGCAACCGACCTGGTCGATCCCGCCGGGCTCGCTGGCCCAGAAGTACGACTTGGGGATGCCCTCGGCCAGGCCGGTCGCGTTCGGGCGGGCGTTCCATGGCCGTTCCCACCCGTCGATGTGAACGTCTGGGGCGAGAGTGCCGTCGTCGCGGGGTGAGGACCAGGGCCAGCAGTAGCCGGCGACCAGCCGGGCGGTGTGGCCCTCATCGGCGCGGTGGCGGATGAGGGCCTCGAGCTCCTCGGGCGAGTCGACGATGTCCACCTCGAAGTTGTCATCCCCGGTCCACAGCGCGTTCGCGGTCCGACGGATGCCGAGGGTCGACTCGATCCAGCGCACGAAGGCGTCCGAGCCGCCGCACCGGAACTGGGTGTCGAGCTGGAACTCGTGCACCTCGGCGCCATGGTCGGCGGCGAGCCGTTCGATGTCGTCGGAGTTGCCGATCTCGTCGCGCTTGACGGCCTGCAGGTCGTCGATGAAGAACACCCCGACGCGGGCGACCGACAGCAGCTCATCGAGCTGTGGGCGGTCGGGGTCGATGGCGTCCTTCTTGCGGTACCGGTCCCAGGAGTGCTTGCGGATCCGGTGCGCCTCGTCGCAGACCAGCACGTCGAGGGTGTCGTCCTCGGCGTTGAGGTAGGAGTTGAAGAACTTGAACATCCCGGCCGCCCGGGTGCCGACCCGTTTGCGGACGGTGTTGGTGAACGCCGCGGAGCCGGTCGCGTGGTGGACCGCGTAGCCGTTGGCGGCGAGCTCGGCGACCAGGTTCAGCGCGATGACGGACTTGCCCGTGCCCGGCCCGCCACGGATGACGAAGATGGCCTTGGTGCCGAGGTCGCGGGCCTCGGCGACGCGCGCGAGGATGGACTTGAACACCACCTGCTGCTCGTCCAGCAGCACGTAGGACGGCTCACCCTGGATCATCTGCGCGGTGTGGTCGAGCAGCTTCTTGTGCGGCCGGTACTTGCCCTCCCTCACGGAGCGCAGGACGCCGATCCCGCGGCCGTCACCGAGGTGGTCCTCAAGGAACTCCACCAGCTCCGTGACCCGGTCGCCGGCGAACAGCGGGTACAGACCCAGCACGTTCGCATGCCGGGGTGCGAGCAGCTCCGACTGGTCGTCGTGGGCGAAGTCGTGCAGGTACGAGCAGGCGCGGAGCAGGACGTTGCCCTCGTGGAAGGTCTCATGCGCGTCAGCGAGGTACTGCCGGTACTGACCGACCTGCGCCGAGGGATGCAGGGTCTCCTTGCGGCCAGAGCCGTAGCGCACCGTCACCAGCCCCTCGACCCGGGACGGTGCGACGTCCTCGCTCCACTGCTTCAGCTCCACGATCACCGCAGCAGGGCGCCCTTCACGGTCGTGGCCGGTGATCATCGCGTCCAGCCGCTTCGAGGTCAGCGGGAGCTGGTACTCGAGCAGCAGCCCATGGTCATCGAGCCGGCCGAGCTCGATCGCGTTCGACAGGGCCTTCAGCGAGTTCCGCCAGGAGCGCACCTCGCTCTCCGGCGGGTTCCAGCCGTAGTAATCGAAGAACGCTTGCTTCAACCGGCCCGCGATCTCGTTCTGCTTCGTCTGCTCGACGAACGCGATCGTCGTCCCCCAGTACAACTCCGCCACATCGACCCCCATCGCCGGCTGCGGAGCGTAGTGGCGACGAGCCGACCTACGGCCGGGGTGCTCGACCAGCAACCCCGCTCGCTGGAACGGGAAGCCGATGCGGACGACGGCGGGAGGAGCAGCTACCCAGCGGACCACGGGCCGCGGTCATCCGCGGCGAGCTCGAGGTCGCTCGCCCCACCGAGAAGCTCTGCGATCTCGGCGCGCCGGTCTGGGGTGAGACGCTCGACCTCGCGGCCAGGCCCACCCGCGAGTCGGCGAAGCCACAGCGGAGACTCGTCTGGCAGGTGCCCGTAACCGGCGCGGGCCAGCGCCCGAGTACGCGACGTCTCGTGGTCGAGGCCGAGCCGTCGTGCGACCGCGATCCGATCGCCTAGCGACTCCCGCCACGCCTGGACGTGCCGGGTGGCGGCGAACAGGTCACTCTTCGAGGCGTTGTGACTTGCACGCGCAAGCACGAGGTTGGCGACACCGTCAGCGTGGAACCGTGCCCACGGTAGGAAGTGGTCGACCTGGAGTTCCTCGGGGCGTAGCCGCCGACCTTCCGGGTCGTAGAAGCACCGCCGGTCCTGCACAGCCAGGAGTTCCTCCTGCAGACCCACCGGCCACGCCTCGCGTTCGGCGCCGAAGAGGTGCGCATGCAACCTCGACTCCGCGGTGTCGAGGGCGTTCCACCGGGCGACGTCCCGCACGAAGGCCAACTCGATCAGAGGTCGGAGCAGAGCGCTGAAGCGCAGCAGGGCACCAGGAACACCGGGCAGCCAGACGATGCTGGGCTCGTCGCGGCCCTGCGATCGCGCGATGGCCGTCGGTGTGCGCTCCGGCGGCCACGAGCGGTACAGGAAGTCGGGAGCGTCGGCATCCGTACGTTGCAGCAGCGCGAGGGGATAGCGCACGAGCTGCCGCTCGATCCGGTCCACCGCCTTCTCATGGGCGGAGGTATCCGCCTGCCGAAGCTGTCGAGGGGTACGAGCCCCGATCGCGTCGGCCCGTCGACGTGCGCTCGCGGTGGCCTCGACGAGCTCGTTCGGCCGTCGTTGATCGTTCATCTGCCGGAGGTGGACGGCGCGGCGCTCGACGGCGAACGGGACGACGTGGGGCCAGGCCACAGCCAGGACGTGCTCGGCGACCGTGCGGACGGACAGCTCGTTTGCAGGATGCATGTCCTCGCCCACTGACGTTGCGGTCGCATCCAGCAGTGCGAGCAGTGTCAGCAGCTTGTGCGTGCCGGTCCGTCGGCCTTCGTCGACCACGCCGAGCAGCCGCTCCAGCAGCAGCGTCGACGGAGCTTCTCCCGGGTCACTCACCGGCGCGACCGTCGAACGGCGCGCGGAGTTCAGCGGCGACATCATCTCGCGCGAGACCGCCCGGGGCCACGACCGGATCGAGCACGAGACGGATCGGGCGACGGCTAGCGACACGAACGCCTGGAAGACGTGCGAGCAGAGCGCAGACGAAGGATGACCGGTGAACACGAAGCTCACGGAGTAGGCGGCGGTTGGTCAGCTCCCCGTCACTGAGGAGCGCTGCCCAGGCAACGTCGAGCATCCGCGGCTCGACGAGCTGAGGGCCGGACCCGCTACGGCGACTGCGCTCCGTCTCCACCCAGAGGCCAGCGCGGCCGACCTCGGTCACCGTATTGGGGCTGCCGTCGCTGAGCGTATGGACGACCTCACCCGATCGGATGCAACCGCGAACCAACTCCCAGAGACCGGCGTCCAGCACGTCGATCACCGGAACGTCCGGTGGCTTCCAATCGACGGCCACCGGGTCGGACCACCACGCCTCCGCCAGCGCACCGATCTCCACGGCAGCCGAGCCATCAACGATCACGCCCGCCTCGATGTTGGCCACGAGCCCGGCCGTGAGGTTGGCCGAACCGACCAGCGCCTGCGTACCGCCCTTGCGGTGCGTGACGATCACCTTGGGATGGAACGTGCCGCGCGAGGGATTGAACAGCCGGCACCGTGTCCCCAGCTCTGTTGCAGCCGCGAAAGCTGCGTGGGTGCGGTCCCCGCCGAACGCTGACGTGGCGACCAGCCGGCATCGCGGCCCGAGGGCGCGAAGCTCCGCGCCGACCAGATGGATGCCGCGAGTGTCGATGAATGCCGAGGCCAGCACCGCGTCGTCAGCGGCCGCCAGCATCTCCCTGAGCGCCGGAAGCAGGTCTCGGCGGGGATGGGTGGCGACGGGGCGCGGAGCAGACATGCTGCGCAGCCTGCCACGTCGTCCGCCGTCCACCACTCCCGGCTTCGTTCGGACACCTGCCTGACCCGTTACGGCCGAGCTGGACTGCTCGCCGCCGGGCTACTTCCAACCCTTGCGAGCCTGGGGGAAGCTGGCGCGGATGTGGAGGCTGGTCGCACCGGAGCGCTCCGTGCCGCCACCGAGGTCGAAGCCAACCTTCTTGAGCTGGACACCGAGGGCGCCGTCGATCGCGTGGGTCCTGTTGCTCTTGATGTTGATGACCACATCGATGGCGCCGTTGTCGAGCACGCTGCTCACGGCCGCCGCGAAGCCCGGCTCGTCTGCCCAACGCAGAGGCCGCGGGGCTCGTGGTGCGCTTCCTGCTCCGCTGTGATGGAAGTCGAAACCGCTGTTCTGGATCCGCTGCTGCGTCACCTCGGCACCTCGACCAAGGGAGCGGACACCGAACCGGCGCCGAACGGATCGTGCACCATAGGTCTCACAGGTGATCGTGGCCGCGCCCAGGGTGTTCATGATCCGGATCGCCTCGTTGTAGCGGTCACGGAGGGACCACTCGTCGTAGTCGCCGAACGGCACGAGGAACGGGCCGGCCTCGCTTGGCACCTGCACGTACACGAGCGCTGGTCGTACGACCCCTTCGACCGACCGTGCTTCTGAAGCCACGGACAACGGTGACTGGTGGATCTCCACCCTCCCCTTGACCGCAACCGGTTCCTCGTTGTAGTACGCAACCAGCTGACTCACCTTGGACCTCCTGAAACCGCGCCGTGATCGCTGAGACTATGTATTTGCCCGCGGATCGGGGTGTACGGCCACGGCGGCGACCCTCCGATGCGTTCTTTCGATGGCCGCCGGGGAGAGCGGGACGTGCGCTCGCGGCGGACAGGTACAGCCAGGCACCGACGCCGTCACCTGCTCACCGACGGCTGTTTCTCGGCCTCCTCGACGAGGGTCCGCACTGCACGGGTCGCCGACCAGTCCACGGTGAACCGGTCCGCGGCTTTGCTCATCCGCTCCAACCAGTCCGTCGCGGTCGCGCCCGCCACGATCCGGGTCTGAGATGACTTGTCGAGTTCCGGCTTGTGCTTCAGGGTGTCGGCCACCCCGTTGCCCCAGATCACCAGGAGCGGCACGACCTGCCGGTCCACCCCCTGCGACGAGAGCTCCTCAGAGAGCCGCGTCGCCTGCTTGGCTGCTTGCTGCGCGAACCCCTCGCGGAATCGGCCCTTCGCGGTCGTGAACTTGGTCTCGATCGCGTACACCCGCCCTGGACCGACAGCGACATGGTCGACGTTGCCCCACCGGACCGGCACATCGTGGAACACCTTCCACTGTCTCGGATCGAGCTTGTCGAGTTCGTCGGCCGTCCACCGTTCCGCTTCAGCACCGAGCTCACGCGCGGCGATCCCGGTGGAGATCTTCAGCTGGACCACGAGCAGGGGCACGCCAGTGAGGGCTATCCCGATGAGCAGACCCAGTACGAAGCGGTCGACACCCCACCACGCCGCGACCGCGATGACGATGCCGGCAGCGGCCAGCATCCCGCCGACACCCTGGGTTAGCAGCCTACGGAAGCGGCGACGCTCGTCCCGCCACTCGGTGCGAACGATCTGCCGGGCCTGTTTGCCCGCGCGACGCCGCTCCTGCCGCTGCCCCCGTCGATCACCCACCTGAAGCCCGTTCCCTGTCGCTGCCAGTCCTTCGACCCATCGGCACCTGTGCTTCGCACCTTCAGGACTTCCGCGCACGACCGGCACGGTGTTCGGCGATCGTCAGCTCCGGGCTGCCGCTGCGACGCTCGGCCGCCCGGTTGCCGACACCGCGGTCGACGCGTAGGGGAGGCTCACAGCCGATGTGGGCAATGGCAACGAGCCATGCCGATGGGTGCCGGATCTGGGCTGGCTGCGTGCGTAGCCCCGTTCGAAGAATCGTCCCTGTGTGGTCAGGGTTCGACTCGCGAAGCACCCGCTCTCGCTTCTCACGGCGTAACTGAGTCTTGGGCCCGGCAGTCGGGGCCGCACCAGGTTCCACGTCGCGATCCGCACCGGCTCCCCCTCGTCATCGGGCAGCTGAGCGACCATACTGACGGGCCTGTATCCACCGTCAGCATCCTGGCGGACCGGTCAGCCCACGTGGCGAGGGGGAAGCATGCAGGGTCAGATCGTGAAGCCCACGCCAGTAGACGTCCGGGTGCTGTGGCCTGGGGAGGCGGCCGACTTCACGCCGTGGCTCTCAGAGAACCTCGACTGGTTGGAGCCGCTTGGCATCGGGCCGTTGGAGTTGGTCGAAACCGAGGCGCGGTTGCCGGGGATCGGTCGGTCGCTCGACATCCTGGCGCAGACTGCTGACGGGCACCGGGTCGCGATCGAGAACCAGTACGCGACGGTCGACCACGACCATCTCACCCGCGGACTCGCCTACGCGGTGGGACATCAGGCGACCGCGCTGGTGGTGATCGCTGAGCATCACCGCCCGGAGTTCGTCGCGGTGGCCGACTATCTGAACCAGGCCAGCGAGGCGCTGGGGCATGAGGACGGCATCGCGGTGTTCCTCGTTGGTCTGTCGGTGGACGGCATCGGGGAGAGCTTCGTGCCTCGCTTCGAAGTGCTGAGCCGACCCAATGAGTGGATCGCTGCGGCGCGGCGTACCGAGCAGGGTTTCCTCGGATCGGTCGAGGCGTTCTTGGAGGCCTGCGACGATGAGATGGTGGAGCCGTGGCAGCGGGTGCTGGATGACTGGCGGCAGCGACCCGGGGGGAGCATCGGTACCCAAGCGAAGAAGTCGGTGGCGCTGTACCTGCGGGACCCGTCTGCTGGGGATGGGCGTCGGGCGATCCTCGCGCTGTACGTCACCGGTGAGGTCACCGTCTACCGGGGGTACCTCGTCGATAGCGGGCTGTTCGGAGAGGAACCGGCCGAGCTCGACGCGTTGATCCACGAGCTGTTTCCCCACGCCCGCTGGGGCGAGAAGCGCTACTACCTCACGGACGACCAGTCCACGCCCGAGACCCTGGCTCGATTCGCGGACGAGGTGCAACGGCGCATCGACCAGCGACTCCGCGACAGCTAGCCGTCCAAGTGGGATGCCCGAGCGCAGGCTTCAGCCGTGCCCTCGACCATCACGAGCCAGTAGCTCTGATGTGGCTCATCGCTTGCTCCGCCATCTCCGGACACGAGCAGGTCGAACCGGCTCGCACCCGCTTCGTCCAGGCCGGGGATGATGTGCTGGAAGGTGAAGGCAGGCACCGACGGGTAGCGCCGCGGACGGGAGCAAAGATCGTCACCCAGAGAGCGACTACGGGACCGGGGCGGCGATCGCATCGCCGTGCCACCGGTATCCATCGACGATCCCGTGGAACAGCCCTCGGTGCACGGACTCTCCGCGACGCATGGGCACGCACGGCCGGCTCAGCTCGGGCTCTCGTCGTCACGGAGCAGTTGGAGCATGAGGTCCCGGAAGCCGCTGAGCCGCACATCGAGCTCGCCAGGTGGCAGATCCTCCCAGTTCCCCCCGAGCGCTTCAGCAACCACGTCGGCATCAGCGTCGTAGAGCGCCACGAGGTTGTCGACGCTGTATCCGAAGCCGACCCGCCCGTCCGCCTTCGGCGACAGGTAGATGAGCGTCCTGCCGTGCGTGAAGGGTGGCACCACGGTGATCGACTTCGGCCACGGCTTGACTCGCAGGCCGAGCTCCTGAGCGAGATCGATCGCCGCTTCGATGCTCGGCCCGACTCCGAAGTCGCGGGCACGTTCCTGGATCCGTTCCACACTCGCCGCCCGACGGCCACGCTGTCGCGGCGTCAGTTCCTCCGAAGGTTGCTCGTGCTCATCGACCTCGCGTGCGAGGAACACTCGCCCACCCTCGTCGACGAACGGCGTGAACGACACGACTCGAACCGTGACGTCGAGCCCGCGGTCACTCAGGAACGAGGTCGCCCGCTCGAGCTCGGGGGTACGTCCGGTACCGATCAGCAACAGGATGACGTCGAGCTCCCCTTCCGCGCTCAGCGCCGTGGCCAATGTGTCACGGGTGTCGCTGTCGAGCTTGAGTTTGCGCAGGATCGCGTCGGGCTCCATCGCCGAGATCGTGAGCAGGTAGTGCATCGCCTGCGTGAGTGCCCAGACCCCGAGGTGGGCGCGCTTGAGTTCTGCGATGACCAATGCGCCCTCACGACTGACCCCGACGAGGTCGAGCCGGCTGCGGTCGGGCAGCACGATCTGTCGACCCACCCAACTCATGCCTTCCATCGCGAGGTCTGGATGTCGCTCGATCCAGGTCTCCAGATCGACCTCGAGAAACTCACGACGCTGTTCAAGTCGGACCGGTTGGCCATCGGTGATGGACCAGATCGCGACCTGCATAGGCCCCTCCGCTTCGCTGACCTGAACCTAGGCGTCAGCCGTGAGATGCGCGGTGATCGTCGTCGGTAGGCACTCCTGCTCGTCTCGTGGGGCACTGGAACTTGCACCGACTCGGGGTTCGCTATCACGGAAGGCGAGGGCGGCCCACGCCGTGGACCCGACCGCACGTAGTCTGATCGGTCGATGAGAACTCGGGGGATCATGAGGATCGGGACATGGAACGTCGACGCGCGCTGGGACGAGCGGCACCAGCGACTCGTCAGCGAGCAGGCGTGCGACGTCTGGCTTCTGACCGAGATTCCCGAGCACGTGTTTCTGCCCGGCCTCGGTCGCCACACGACGCAGGGGCAGATGGCCCGAGCGCAGTTCTGGGCCGCCATCTTCGCCAGCGACCTCACCCCCGGGGATGAACCCGACCCTGCGACCGCCGCCGCCACCTGCGGCGAGGTCACGATCTGGAGTTCCGTCCTGCCCTGGCCTTCGTGCGGACGCCATGGGCCGTGGGCCGGTGACCGGCACGACGATCGCATCCGGGCCGTACTGGAAGGGCTGCGGGCACGACGACCGGCTGGGGATCTCATCTGGGGCGGGGACTGGAACCACTCCCTGGATGGGCGAGTCCTGGGCAGCCGCGTCGGGCGTGCGTCACTCGTGGAGCTCTTGGACGCCTTCGGCTTGCAGGTGCCGACCGCGGCGCTCCCGCACCAGATCGCTGGCGTCTACAGCATCGACCACGTCGCGGTGCCAGCCACCTGGCACATCAGAAGAGCCGAGCGTGTTCACGCGGAGGCGGACGGCCGTCGCCTGTCGGACCATGACGCGTACGTGATCGAGGTGGACGTCCCGTAGCCGTGATCGCCATGGTGAGCCTGGCCGCGCTGGCGATCCGCAAGGAATGCGACCGCGATCATCGCGGGCGTTCAGAGCCTGAGTGTTGCTTCCACGATGCCGTGGTCGCTACCAGCCTCGATGGCGTCGCGGTAGCGGTAGCGGACGTCACGGACCTCGAAGGCGCTCGAGGCCATGATGACGTCGTAGCGTCGCTCGATGGCGGGATCGGCACGTACTTCGATGAACGACACCTCGCGAGGCCCCGCCGGACGTAGTTGCCTGGCTAGGGTGAGGGCATCGGGGTTGCAGGAGTACCAGCGGTCGAGGACATCGACGCACCCATGCGCAGCGTCCTCAGCGAAGAAGGGTGCCGGGTCCTCAGGCCACCACTCGGTGTCAGCTGGATCCCAGCGCTCGAACCTCGGGCCGTTGCGATCCATCCCGATGACTGCCGGCGAGCCGGCCGCCTGGAGCGCCTCGGAGATCGCGTCAGCTTGTGCGACCTTGGCAGCCCGCCCCCACATCGATCCTGGCGGGAGGGCAGCGCTGATCACGGTGAGCGTCGCGCCATGGACGCGCACCTGCGACATCAAGGCGCGAACAGGCGACGGCGTCCCTGGGATGAGGCCGGACGTGACGACGGTGACGTCCCCGCGTGCCAGCAGGGCACACGCGAACCGTGGTCTGGCGCCGCGGCGTTCCGTGTGGTTGCCAGCGACCAGTTCGAGGGCTGATGTCCCGTGCCAGCCGTCGTGCCGCAGCCGGTCCAACGACGCAGGGGTGACCTCCTGCAGCAGGACGAGATCCGCACGGATCTCGTCGAGGAGTC
>PWWI01000211.1 GCA_003561535.1 Nitriliruptoraceae bacterium | reverse complement strand
TCACCCCGCCGCCGCCGATGCCCTGGACCGCGCGGGCGCCGATCAGCATCGGCATGTTGAGCGCCGCGCCGGAGAGCACGGACCCCAGCAGGAACACCAGGATCGCCGCCTGGAACACCCGCCGTCGGCCGTGCAGGTCCGACAGCCGCCCGAACAGCGGGGTCGCGGCGGTCGCGGCCAGCAGGTAGGCGGTGACGATCCAGGCGATCAGGTCGAGCCCGCCGAGTTCCCCCGCGATCGTCGGCAGCGCGGTGGCCACGATCGTCTGGTTGAGCGCCACCAGGAACATCCCGGTGAGCAGCCCGGCGAGGACCACCAGGATCTCCCGGTGGGTCATCGCGGGGCCAGGGGCGGGGCTCGGCGAGCTCAGGGGTCAGGCGTTGGCGGGTTCGCGCTGCTCGAGCAGCCGGCGTGCGATCGCCTCGGGGGCCTCCTCGTGGTGGCTGTAGGCCATGGTCAGCTCGCCGCGGCCACCCGTCAGCGCCCGGTACTCGGCCGCGAAGGTGCCGAGCTCGGACTCCGGGGCCTGGGCGCGCACGAGCGTGCGGCTGTCGGCAGTGGTGTCGGTCCCGAGGATCCGACCACGCCGTGAGGACAGGTCGGCCATCACCGCGCCGGTCAGGTCGTCGGGGATCGTCAGCTCGAGCGCGAGCAGCGGCTCGAGCAGGACCGGGTCGGCCTGGGCCACCGCGTCCCGGAACGCCAGGATCCCGGCCATCTGGAAGGCGGCGTCGGAGGAGTCCACGCTGTGGTACTTGCCGTCGTACAGGGTCACGCCGACGTCAACGACCGGGTAGCCGGCCAGCGGTCCGGTGCGCATCGCCTCGCGGATGCCCTTCTCCACCGACGGGATGAGGCCCCTGGGGATCGCTCCGCCGACGACGGCGTCCTCGAACTGGAACTCCTCGCCGCGGGGCAGGGGCTGGATCCGGATGTGCGCGACGCCGAACTGTCCGTGCCCGCCGGTCTGCTTGACGTGCTTGCCGATGCCGGAGGCCTGCTTGCGGATCGTCTCCAGGTAGCTGACCGGCGCCGGCTGCGCCTCCACCTCGACGCCGTATTTGCGGCGCATGCGCGCGATGGTGGTGTCGACGTGGATCGGGCCGGCGAAGCTCAGCGTGCGGGTCCCGGCGATCTCGTCGACCGAGGTGCCGATCGAGGGATCCTCGGCTCGGATCCGCTGGAGCGCCATCGACAGCTTGTCGTCGTCGCCGGCGGACACCGGCTCGAGCGAGACGCGGTGGAAGCCGGGGGGCGCGGTCGGCAGGGTGAGCTCGGGCGCGGCCCCGTCGGCGGTGAGCAGGTCACCGGTGGCCACGTCGTGCAGCTTGGCGACGGCGACGATGTCGCCGGCGTTGGCGCCGGTCACGGGCAGCTGGTCGCGACCGCGGAGCGAGAACAGAGCGTGGAGGCGTTCGCGGTCACCGGTGCGGGTGCACACCAGCTCGTCGTCGCTGCGCACGGCCCCGGAGAGGACCCGCAGCAGGTTGATGCGACCGACGTACTGGTCGCTGAAGGTCTTGGCGACGTAGAGGACCGTCGGGCCGTCATGGGGGAGCGGGTGGGGTGCTTCGGCCGGCGAGGGGCTCTCCTCGACCAGGAAGTCCAGCAGCAGCTCGACCCCGTGGCCCTCGGACGCGGAGCCGCACAGCACCGGGAAGAACCCGGACTCGGCGATGCCGTGGGCGAACAGCTCCGCGATCTCCTCCGTGGAGGGGGTGTCACCTTCGAGGTAGCGCTCGAGGAGCTCGTCGTCGTTCTCCACCACCGACTCGATCAGCGCCTCCCGGTTGGCGTTGGCCTGCTCGCGCAGTCCCTCCTCCAGCTCGGCGTCGCAGCGCCGGTCCCCGGGGAACTCGACGACGCAGCAGTGGAGCAGGTCGACGACGCCGGTGATGCCCTCGGGGCTGTGCAACGGCAGGTGGACGGGGGCGACGACCTTGCCGTAGTGCTCCCGCAGCTGGTCGATCGTCGCCTGGTAGCGGGCCCGGTCGAGGTCGAACTTGTTCAGGAACACCACCCGCGGGATGCCCCACTCCGCGCAGGCGCGCCACAGCTGCTCGTCCTGCGGCTGCAGGCCGACGGTCGCGTCGATCACGAACAGCGCGGTGTCGGCGGCCAGCAACGCGGGGTAGGCGTCACCGAGCGCCTCGGCCCCGCCGGGCGCGTCGAGCAGGTTCAGCTTCACCCCGTCGTAGGTGCAGCTCGCCAGCGCCAGGGACAGCGAGTTGCCGCGGTCGCGTTCCTCGGGCTCGTGGTCCCCCGTCGGGCAGCCCTCCCCGTGCGCCGCGGTGTGGCCGGTGGCGGCGAGCATCGCCTCGACCAGCGTCGACTTGCCGGTGCCCGTGTGCCCGAGCACCAGCACGTTGCGGACGTTCTCGGTGGGGACCGCCTGTTCTCCCATAGTGGTGGCAGCCCGGGGGGTCGTTGTGCCGGTGTCGCTCCGATGCTGACACGGATCACTGACCCGAGCCGGCGGCCATCTTGCCATAGCGGCCGCGGCGGCGCGGGGGGCCCTTCGGCTCCACCGATGGGTCCGGACGCCACCCCCTCACCGGGGCTCGTAGGCCTCGGGTGTGAACGTCGAGCCCGGGTTCCACATCAACCACTCGTCGATGCCGGCGTCACGGGTGGCGCGGATCTGCTCGCGGATCTGGAAGGGTCGGTCCCAGGCCCGGTAGGGGGTGTCCTCCAGCCACGGGACCACCCGGGCCCGCTTGCCCGCGGTCGCCTCCTCCCACACCTCGAGGGTTGCGGTCACGATGTCGTAGGGCTGGCGGTTGGGGTCGGCGACGCCGTACTCACCCACACCCCAGTGCGACGGGTAGATCATCGGGGCCACGTAGTCGAGGTGCTCGGCCATGGCGGGGATGTCCTGGCCGATCTGGGTCGGGCGATCCGCGGCGATGCCGTACACCGAGGCGCCGTGCTGGATGCCGTAGGGCGCCAACCGCTCGTCGGCGCGTCGGGTGAACTCGACGATCGCCTCCTCGGGCGTGGTCTCGAGCCCCGGCACCGTGTAGTTGTCGAGCCCCTCGGGCCGCCGGATGTAGTCCCAGAGGATGTGGTCGACGCCGGCCTGGGCGG
>PWWI01000118.1 GCA_003561535.1 Nitriliruptoraceae bacterium | reverse complement strand
CGTCCGCCCTCGACGCCAACGGGAACGGGCTCGCCACGATCAGTGCCCTGCTCGGCCATGCCTCGACCGCTGTCACCTCGAAGGTCTACACCCACATGCTCAAGGGCGCCGACCGTGCCGCCGTCGACGTCCACGCCGCACGCGTCCTCCCTATGCCGGTCGATCCGGGCCCCGACCCCCACTGATGGCCGGTGGAAGCGATCCACTCGAAGGCAGGTGACAGGAATGACGTACAGCCGTAGACTTGCAGCTGTCACTTCCGAAGGGATGCCGATGGTCCACGTGGTCATCACCGAGGACGACGCGATCGCGGCCGACGCGCAAGCTCGCGATCCCGGCGTGGTCGCTTTCGACCTCGACGAGCCCTTCGACCGGGTCGTCGAGGCGCTCATGCCACACCGGGACGTACCCGGCCCTGGCCTGCTCGCCCAAGCCCGGAGGAACGCGAGCGAACGGCTCGCGTTCCTCGAGGAGCACGGCGCACTCACCGCCGAGGAGATCGCCGACCTCGCAGGCTCGACGGCACGCAACCGGCGGCAGACCGCACACCGCTGGAGCGTGCAGGAGCGATGCATCTTCGGGGTCGAGCACCACGGCCGCACCCTCTACCTCGGCTTCCAGTTCGACCCCGACACGGGCAGACCGCAGCCTGCGGTCGCGGCTGCGCTGGCGAGACTCCCAGCGCAGCTGACCGGTTGGGCGCTGGCGCTGTGGTGGGACACACCTCTGCCAACGACGGACGGATGGGTCGCCCCGCTCGAGGTCCTCCACGACCCCTCGCGCGTCGCTCGTCTCGCCGAGGACGAGGCCGACCGCTGGCGCCATGACGCCGGCGACCTGTGAGCCTGGTGGTCTGGCCAGCCGGACGGCCCTTCGTGCGCGCCCACGAGCACGCGTTCGGCTCCACGGAGTTCGACCCACGGACCACCGGTGACCACCGCTTCTCCCCGCTCACCGGCGAGCACGGCATCGTGCCCGTGCTGTACGCAGGCTCCGACGACCGCACCGCCGCAGCAGAGACCATCTTCCACCGCCTCCCCGGACACGGCCGACCCCGCCGTGTCCCCCTGGCCCGCTACCGGAGCTGGCAGTGGTCCCAGCTCCACTGCACCAGGGATCTGCACCTGCTGGCCCTCGATGCCGGGCTCCCCGACGCCACGGAGCTCGTCGACGGGGACGCGCTCACCCACGACCGCTCACAGCAGCGCGCGGCAGCGCTCCTCCGCCAGAACCTGGACGTCGACGGGCTGCTGTGGGTGTCCCGACAACTGCACGACCGACCCTCGACCGCGGTAACGAGCCTCGACAGCGATGGCCTGTGCCTGCTGCTCGTCACCACGACCGCAGGACGGACGGGCGGTGTTGCCCGGCACGAACTCGCCGCCGACGGGCCCGCCCTCCCTTTCGCCAGCACCGCCGGCCTGGAACGCCTCGACGTGATCGGCGACGCGCTCGGCGTGACCATCACACGCAGCTGACCCGGAGCCGTGTGGAACCCGACCCAGGCGTGGTCTGGCCGCTCGCCACCGAGGATCGATGTGTCGTGCGGCGGATCGCAGCCCATGATGAGGTGTGGTGCAACCTCACGGCGGGCTGGTGACTCTTGTAGGTAGAGGCGTGAACGGAGCGGACCATCGGTCGGTCAGAGCACGGATCGTCGGCACCGGATGCGGTGGCGTTCACCGACGCGGTCGTCGGGCTCGAGGACCGGCTGGTGCGCCTCGCGATGCTGCTGTCCGGCGGGACGGCGGATGCCGAGGACGTGGTCGCCGAGGCAGCCGCACGGGTGTGGATCCGCTGGCGGCAGGGTGGCGTCGAATCGCTTCCCGCCTACCTCAGGACCGCCGTGATCAACGAGGTCCGCAGGCGGGGCCGCCGCACGCTGCTCGATCGGCACGTCCGACAGCGCCGCTCGGCCGAGGGTCGCGCTGCGACCCCGATCGAGGAGCGGATCGCGATCCGTGAGACCGTGCTCGACGCGCTCGCCACCCTCGGAGAGCGGCAGCGCACCGCCATCGTGCTGCGCTACTTCGAGGACCTGTCGGTCGAGGAGACCGCCCAGCTGATGGGGACCTCGACCGGGACCGTGAAGTCGCAGGTCGCTCGGGGGCTGCGGACGCTCCAGGACCATCTCGACCCGTCGCCCGAGCACCTCGACCAGCCGCTACCGGGAGGTACGGGATGAACCACGACACCGAGCTCGAGACCGAGCTTCGTCACCGTCTCCAGGAGGCGACCGAAGGCCTGCAGGCCTCCCCCGGCCTGTGGACCGAGGCTGAGCGGCGCGGCCGGAGACGGCTTCGGCAGCGTCGTATGGCGGTGGGGGCCGGCACGGCGGTCGCACTCGCCGCGGTCGTGGGTGGAGCCATGCTGCTCACCCCACCACCGGCCATCCCCAGCATCGACCCGGCCGCCCCCGGCGACACGGCACCGCCGACCGATCTCGACCCGTCCCCGGCCCAGACGGAGGCAGAGGCCCAAGCACGTGCCGAGGCTGAGCTGGCCAGACGACGCGCTGCCGAGCTCGAGGCCCAGCGCCGCGAAGCGGAAGCAGGCCACGACCTCGCCGGCCTCGAGGCCGCGGAGCAAGCCCGGCGAGAGGCGGAACGGGACGCCGTCGAAGCACGGCGGCGGGCGCTCGAGGAACGGGCGACACCGGTCGAGCCGCTCCCACCGATCACCGGGTACGGCGACCACTCGGACGCGAACTACTTCGACCTCGACCACTACGCGGTCACCCACCAGACCGCCCGATGCCTCCTCGACGCGGGCTTCGACATCGAACTGCTCCCACCCGGCGATGGGATCGCCTTCCTCGACACCGACCCCGATCGGCTCGGCCTCGCCCAGGCAACCGCCGCAGCCTGCCGCGCCGGCCTGAACCTGCCTTCACCGGCGCCACCACCCTCCGAGCAGGAAGCGATCGTCTACGCCTACCAGCTGGCCCTTCACCAGTGCCTCACCGACGCCGGCCTCCGGCCAACAGCACCTCCATCCCTGGAGGCCGTGCGCTCAGGGAGCGATTGGACGGCCTACGACGACCTGGTCAGGCCCGACGGTCCGCTCGCAGACCCGGCCGACTTCGACGCGATCCAGATGCGCTGCCCCCAACAGCCCGTCGGCGGCTTCGGCACCTGGACGCCGGGCGACCCCGTCCAACCCGTCGAGCAACTGCCCGACCTCGACCGCTAGGTGTCGACGCCAGCCGAACCCCGAGATCCTGTGACCAATCCGTGACCAATCGGGGCTGCGACGGACAGGAAGCGGAACGCCCCCGGCACGCGGCCGGGGGCGTTCCGCCTGGTCAGAGGGGGTGCAGCGAGCGGAGGGTGGGGGATTCGAACCCCCGAGGGATGTGACTCCCAACACGGATTCCAGCCGTGCGCCATAGGCCTGACTAGGCGAACCCTCCTCGGAGCGCCGGGAGCGTACCGGCGCACTCACCTAGCGTGCCACCAGGGCCCGGGCACCCGACCGAGCCCGACCGATCGGAGGCCGCCGCCGTGACGGACACGCTCACCACCGCGACGGCGGCGCGGTTCGTCCGCGTCGGGCTCGACAACGTGGCCCGCGAGTACCCGAACCACCCCGGCCACCTCCTGACCGGTCCCCACGACCTCGGGTCACCCCGCGCGCTCCACCCGGTCTTCTTCGGCAGCTACGACTGGCACTCCTCGGTGCACCAGCACTGGATGCTGGTACGGCTCCTGCACCGGTACCCGGCCCTCCCGGAGGCCGACGCGATCCACGCGTGGTTCAACGCGACCTGGACCCCTGCCAACCTCGAGGTGGAGCTCGCCTACCTCGCCGACCCGTCCCGCACGACCTTCGAGCGACCCTACGGCTGGGCGTGGCTGGTACTGCTCCACGCGACACTCCACCACCTCGCCGTCGACCCTGCGGCCGACCCCCGACACGCCGGGGCAGCCGCACGATGGGCGACCACCCTCCGTCCGCTCCAGACACAGCTCGCGGAACGGGCGGCCGCATGGCTGTCCACGACCCGCCTGCCCAACCGGGTCGGAGCGCACCCGAACAGCGCCTTCGCGTGCGCCCTGCTGCTCGACGCCGCAGCCATGGACCCGGCCGCCGCCGGCCTGGCGCCGGCCGTACACGGGGCCGCGCGTCGCTGGTACCTCGACGACCGCGACGCACCCGTGCGGTTCGAGCCGAGCAGCGCCGACTTCCTCTCCCCGAGCCTCGTCGAGGCCGCCCTGCTGTCTCGGGTGCTCGAGCCAGGTGAGTACGCGAGGTGGCTGGACCGCTTCCTCGCCGATCCGACGCCACTGACCCTGCCCGTCGAGGTCGAGGACCGCACCGATCCGCAGACCGTCCACCTCGATGGCCTGAACCTCAGTCGCGCATGGTGCTGGCTGCAGATCGCCGCGCCGCTCCCGCACGACGACCCGCGTCGGCCGCTGGCAGGGGCCGCAGCCCGCATCCACCGGGACACCTCCCTCCCCCACGTCCTCCACGACTACGTCGGCGCCCACTGGCTGCCGAGCTTCGTCGTCCACCTCGCCGACGTCGAGGTGGCGACCACCGGCGCGTCCCGGTGAGCGAGGTCAGTCCACCGCGCGCCGGTAGGCCCGGATCGCCAGCAGGCTGAACACCAAGGTGATGCTGACGATCCACCCCAGGGAGATCAGCAGCTGGCTCGACAGCACCTGGCCCTCTCGCAACGCCCCCTCGCCGAGCATCAGCGCCCGCAGCGCGTTGGTGACCGTGGTGATGGGTTGGTTGTCGGCGAAGACCCGCAGCCAGTCGGGCATCGTCTCGGTCGGGAGGAACACCGACGAGGCGAACACCAGCGGGAAGACCGGCAGGAACACCGCCGACTGGGCCGCCTCCGGGTCCTTGACGTACAGCCCGATCACGGCCATGACCCACGACAGCGAGTACGCGAACGCGAGGCCGAGCGCCACCCCGGCCAGGAAGCGCAGGAAGCTCGTCTGGTAACGGAAGCCGATCAGGAAGCCGACCAGCATCATCAGCGTGACCACGGCGCTGTTGCGGCCGAGGTCGGCGAAGGTGCGCCCGGCCAGCACGGCGCTGCGGGCCATCGGTAGCGACCGGAAGCGGTCGATGACGCCTTTGGAGAGGTCGTCGGTCAGCCCGATCGCGGTCTGGCCGGCCCCGAACACCGAGATCTGCACGAGCAGCCCCGGCATCAACCAGTTGATGTACTCCCCCTCGGCCACCGGCGGCAACGCCTGGCCGATCGCACCACCGAACACGTAGGTGAACAGCAGCAGGAACATGATCGGCTGCACGGTGGAGAACAGCAGCACCTGCGGCAACCGGACGTTGCGCAGCAGGTTCCGCTTGGTCAACACCCAGGTGTCACCGACCGTGGAGGCGAAGGTCGCGCGCTCCCGCAGGGCGCGGTCCGGGGTGGGCAGCCGGGCCGGTTCGGTCGTGGTGGACATCAACGTCTCCTGCCTCGGCCGCGGCCGCCCGAGCCTGCGGTGGCGGCCGCGGGATCGGCCAGCTCCCGGTCAGCCTCGAGGTCCGACCCGGCGGGCTCCCCCGTGACGGCCAGGAACACGTCGTCGAGGGAGGGCCTGTGCAGCCCGATGTCGTCGGCTTCCACCCCCGCGGCATCCAGGGCACGCACGACCTCCAGCAGCGTGCGGGACCCCTCTCGGGCCGCGACCCGGAGCCGCCGGCCCCCGAGCTCCGCGACCTCCTCGCCGGTCGCGGAGGAGATGGTCTCCACCGCCGTGACACGATCCTCGTCGGGGACCACGAGCTCCAGCACCGACCCTCCGACCGCGTCCTTGAGCTCGTCCGCGGTGCCCTCCTGGACCACCACCCCACGGTCGATCACGCCGATCCGCGCGGCCAGCCGGTCGGCCTCGTCGAGGTACTGGGTGGTGAGCAGCACCGACGTCCCGGCTGCCACGAGGTCCTCGATCAGATCCCACAGCTCGAGCCGGGTCCGGGGATCGATGCCGGTGGTCGGCTCGTCGAGGAACATCACCTGCGGCCGGCCGACCAGCGAGGCCGCGAGGTCCAGCCGCCGTCGCATCCCCCCCGAGTACGTGCCGACCTGCCGACCGGCGTCGCGGGTCAGCCCGATGCGCTCCAGCACGTCGTCAGCACGCCGGCGGGCGTCGCGGGCGGACAGCCCGTAGAGCCGACCGACCATCTCGACGTTCTCCCGGCCGGTCAGGAAGGCGTCCACCGCGGCGAACTGCCCGGCCAGGCCGATCCGGGCCCGGGCGGCGTTGGGGTCGGCGACGACGTCGACCCCGGCGACCCGGACCGAGCCGCGGTCCGGCCGGAGCAGGGTCGCCAGTACCCGGATCAGGGTGGTCTTGCCGGCCCCGTTCGGACCCAGCAGCGCGTAGACGATGCCCGGTTCGACGACCAGATCGACACCGTCCAGGGCGCGCACGTCACCGAAGGCGCGGACCACACCCTGGACCTCGATGATCGGGTCCACAGCCCCGCTGGTCATGGTCGCTCCTGCTCCGCTCGGTCGGATCGTGACGCATCGACCGGGTCGAGCGCCCCGGATGTGCCTCTGCGCGGCGCAACGACCCGCACTGGTCCGGACACGGCGCCCCGCTTGGACGGGTGTGGGGTCTCGGTCGCCGAGACGGGTTCAGCCGCGAGACTCGTCCTCCTCCGCCTCGAGGCCCGCGAGCACCACCTCTGCGGCGTCAGCGAGCACCGCGAGCTGCTCGGGCGTCAGGTGGCCGATCATCAGCCGACGGACGTCCTCGACGTGCGCCGGGGCCGCCGATTCGATCGTCGCTCGGCCGTCACCCGTGAGGACGACCTCGGAGCCGCGGGCATCCTCGGCGCAGTCCTGCCGGCTGATCAGCCCGCGCGCCTCCATCCGCTTGAGGTGGTGCGACAGCCGGCTCTTCTCCCACCTCAGGGCCCGACCGAGCTGGAAGGCCCTGAGCCGCCCATCCGCGGCCTCCGACAGCTCCACCAGCACCGCGTAGTCGGCGTGCGACAATCCGGAATGGCGGGACAGCTCGCGGCTCAGCGCCGCCTCGAGCTCGATACACATCCGGGTGTAGCCACGCCACGCCCGGGCCTCGAGCTCGTCGAGCCAGCGTGCTTCGGTCGCGGGGCAGTCGTCCATGAAGTCACGGTACTCCACTAAGGTTGACATGTCATCCATCACGGCGTAGCGTTCTAGTTGAGGAGTCAACGATGTCGCTGTTCTCTCGTTCCCGACCCCACGACGAGGAGCTCCCCATGAGCACGACCGCGATCGAACCGTCCCAGCTCACCGGCACCTACGCCATCGACGCCGCCCACAGCACGCTCGGCTTCGTGGCTCGCCACGCCATGGTCACCAAGGTGCGTGGGACCTTCAACGACTTCGCCGGCACCTTCACCGCCGACGCCGACGACCCGAGCAACGCGACCGCGGAGGTCACGATCGAGGCCACCAGCATCGACACCCGCAACGCCGACCGCGACAGCCACCTGAAGAGCAACGACTTCTTCGCGATGGACGAGTACCCGCAGTTGACCTTCCGCTCCACCAAGGTCGAGCCGAAGAGCGCGAGCGAGTTCCACGTCACGGGCGACCTCACCATCCGCGGCGTCACCAAAGAGGTCGCCTTCGACCTCGACTACACCGGCGCCGTCACCGACCCGTGGGGCAACCTGCGGGTGGGCTTCGAGGGCCGGACCGAGGTCAACCGCAAGGAGTGGGGCCTGAACTGGAACACCCCGCTCGACACCGGTGGCGTGCTGGTCTCCGAGAAGGTCACGCTGGAGTTCGAGATCTCGGCGACCAAGAACTCCTGAGCCAGGTCTCGCTCGACGACGCGCGGCGGCATCCTCGAGGATGCCGCCGCGTTAGGTTGTGAGGCACGAGGAGGCCGACGAGGTGGCGACGGGGAACCCAACGACCGGCACCGGTCCGACGCGGGTCAACCTGGCGCTCGGAGGTGGCGGGGCCCGGGGTTACGCCCACATCGGGGTGCTGGAGGTGCTCGAGGAGCGCGGCTACGAGGTGGCCAGCATCGCCGGCACCTCGATGGGGGCCCTCGTCGGCGCGCTCTACGCCGCCGGCACGATGCACGACTACGCGGACTGGGCCCGCGGGTTGACCCAACGGGACGTCCTCCGTCTGCTCGACCCGGCCTTCCGGGCCCCGGGTGCGATCCGTGCCACCAAGGTGTTCGCGAAGGTCGCGGAGCTGTTGGGAGATCGTCGCATCGAAGACCTGCCGATCCCCTACACGGCGGTGGCGACGGACCTGACCGCGGGCCGCGAGGTCTGGTTCCAGCGCGGCCCGCTCTCCCCCGCCGTCCGTGCCTCGATCGCCCTGCCGAGCTTCATCACCCCGGTGGTCATCGACGGTCGGCTGCTGGCTGACGGCGGGCTGCTCAACCCGATCCCGGTGGCGGCCACCGCCGCGACACCCGCGGACATGACCATCGCGGTGTCGTTGGCCGAGGAGCATCTGACCGGCTCGGCCAGCGCTGCGGGACCGACCGCCGCGACCGCCCCCGTGACGGCACCGCTCGCCGGTCACGAACTGGGGGGTCTGCGGGACAACGAACTCATCCGCACGGTGACGGGCTGGTTCGCCGGCATCGGCGACGAGGAGGTCGACGAGGCCGCGGAGGTGATCGCGCCGGCACCCGATGACGTGACCGGCGTGGGCGTCGCCGGGTTCGGACCGGCCCCGATGGGGATGAGGACCGTGCAGGTGCTGCAGCTGTCGGTCGAGGCGCTCCAGGCCGCGGTCACCCGCTTCCGGCTCGCCGCCAGCCCGCCCGACCTGCTCATCACCGTGCCCCGGGCAGCCGCGCGGGCGCTCGACTTCCACCGGGCTGAGGAGCTCATCACGCTGGGACGTGCCCGCGCGACCGCGGCGCTCGACGGCGAGCCGCCGCCGCCGTGGCCGTGAGGAGTACCGGCCGGATCGTGGCCGACCGCGCGCTGACCGGGCTGGCCCGCCTGGCGCTCCGTGGTTTCTACCGCCGCATCGAGGTCACCGGCCGCGAGCACCTGTCCGAGGACCGTCCCGTGCTCGTGGTCGCGAACCATTTCAACGCCCTGCTCGACCCCGTGTTGGTCGTGTACGCGCTGCGTGAGCTCCCGCGTTTCGTCGCCAAGGCTGCGTTGTGGCGTTCGCCGTGGGTCCGTCCCCTCTTGTGGCTGGCAGGGATGGTCCCGGTCCACCGGCCCCAGGACGGCACCGACACCAGCGGTAACCAGAGCGTGTTCCTGTCCTGCGCCGAGCAGCTGTCGCGCGGCACCACGGTGGCCCTGTTCCCCGAAGGCGGGGTCTCCCCGATCCCGGCGCTGCAGCCACTGCGTACCGGCGCGGCCCGGATCGCGCTGTCGGCGAGGACGGCCGGTGCGGCCGGCCTCGTGATCCTCCCGATCGGTCTGACCTACGAGGACAAGGTCGCGCTGCGTTCCCGGGCGCTGGTGCGGATCGGTCCAGCGATCGACGTCGACGCCCACCTCGACGCGGTCGGCCACGGCGACGCCGACGACGCCGACGCCGAGGTGGTCCGCTCCCTCACGGATGAGATCCAGGACCGCCTATCAGCGCTCTCTCCGATCTACTCCGACGAGGTGGACGGGGCCATCTTCGGTCGGGCCGCAGACGTTGCCCTGCGCCGGCCCGACGCCCGGCCGACCGAGGAGGTCCCGCTCGCCGAGCGGGAGGCCGTCGCGCGCCGGCTCGCCGAGTCACCGGCACCGACACGGACCGAGGTGGTCGACACCCTCGCCCGCTACGAGCTTCGCCGCTCCCTCGCGGGGCTGCGCGACACCGAGGTGCTCAGCCAGCGCTCACCGCGACAGCTGGCCGGCACGTTCTTCGCGACCCTGGTCCGGCTCATCCTGCTGGCACCCTTCGCGCTCACAGGGGCCGTGGTCAACGCGTTGCCGTACTGGGGGGTGCACTGGACGGGACGGTTCGTCCGCAACCCCACGCTCCGGGCCAGCGCCCGGCTGCTTTCCGGGGTGGCCCTGTTCCCCACGACCTGGGTCCTGGTCGCCTGGCTGCTGCCGTGGGACACCTGGTGGGCCCGCACGCTTGCGATCGTCGCGGCGCCGATCCTCGGGCTCGTGGCCGTCCGTGCGCTGGAGACCACGATCGCGACGGCCCGAGCCTGGCACGGCTGGATCACCCGCATCGAGCGCAGCGACCGCCTCGAGCAGCTGCGCCACGAGCGGACCAGACTGGTCGACACGATCCAACGCGCCGCGGCGTAGGGCTACCGCTCCGTGTGCTCGCCGGCATCACCCGGGTCGGACTGCCACCACGGCCCGCCCCGCAGTCGGGCGAGCCAGGGCACGTCGGTGCGCTCGGGGACCTCACCTCGACGCTCGACCACGACGGCCTTGCGGAAGTCGCGGTTGAGGTGGGAGATCACGTCCAACCCGATCGCCGCGGGACACGCGGGCACGCACTCCCCGTAGTTGGTGCAGGAGCCGAACTCGCTCTCCATCGTGGCCACCATCGAGCGCACCCGCTCGTAGCGCTCGACCTGCCCCTGGGGGAGCTCGGCGAGGTGGGCAACCTTCGCGCCGGTGAACAGCTGGGCGGCACCGTTGGGGCAGGCCGCCACGCACGCACCACAGCCGATGCAGGCGGCGTGGTCCATGGCCGCCTCCGCCTGGTGCTTGTTCACCGGCATGGTCAGCGCCTCGGGGGCCGCGTTGGTCGCGGTCGAGATGTAGCCGCCCGAGGCGATGATCCGGTCCAGGGACGAGCGGTCGACCACCAGATCCCGCACCACGGGGAAGGCCCCGGCACGCCAGGGCTCCAGGGTGACCACATCGCCGTCGGAGAAGGTGCGCACCCGCTGCAGGCAGGCAGGCGTGAAGTCCTGCGGGCCGTGGGGCTGGCCGTTGACCATCAGCCCACAGGTGCCGCAGATGCCCTCGCGGCAGTCGTGATCGAAGGCCACGGCCTCGCGGCCCTCGGCCACCAGCTGGGCGTTGAGCATGTCGAGGAGCTCGAGCATGCTCACCTCCTCGGTGACGCCGTCCACCTCGTAGCGTTCGAAGCGACCGGGGGAGGCGGCGTCGGCCTGACGCCAGACCTCGAGCGTGAGTCGCATCACTTGTAGCTCCTGGTCGCCAGCGGCACCGCGTCGAAGGTCAGGGGTTCGCTACGGCGGATCGGCACCCCGTCCGGGGGCGGTGCCTCCCACGCCGAGGTGGAGGTCCAGCGCTCGTCGTCGCGCAGCGCCTCGCCATCCTCGGTCTGGTGCTCGGAGCGGAAGTGGGCGCCCGCGGACTCGTCCCGATCGAGCGCGTCCAGGGCCATGAGCTCGGCGAGCTCGAGGTAGTCGGCCAGCCGACCGGCCCGCTCGAGCTCCTGGTTGAGCTGCTGGCCGTGCCCGACCACCCGCACGTTGGACCAGAAGTCGTCCTTGAGCTCCTTGATCGCGTCGGCACCCTTGGCCAGACCCTCCGCGTGCCGCTCGACCCCGACGTGGTCGGTCAACAGCTCCCCGAGCTCCTTGTGGTAGACGTCCGGGCCGGTCGTCCCCCCGATGCCCAGCAGGTGCTCCACCCGTCCTCGGGCCTCAGCGACGGCCAGGGTGACCGCCGGATGGTCGTGGGGCACCGCCTCGGTACCGAGCAGCGGCGCGAGGTAGTCCGCCACCGTCCAGGGCAGCACGAACCAGCCGTCGACCGAGGCGCTGAGCAGGGAGTTGGCACCCAGCCGGTTCGCGCCGTGGTAGTTGAAGCTGGCCTCGCCGCCCACGAACAGCCCCGGCAGGTTGCTCATCTGGTTGTAGTCGGTCCACAGCCCGCCCATGGCGAAGTGGGGCCCCGGGG
>PWWI01000175.1 GCA_003561535.1 Nitriliruptoraceae bacterium | reverse complement strand
TGGCGACCCGGGTGTGGTCGGCCACCGAGGAGGCGTTCTACACCCGGGCGGCGGTCCCGGCCCTGTTCTTGATCCTGATCGGGTCGGTGCCCCTGGCCATCGCCATGATCCGGGAGCGCCGGGAACGCTGAACCAACGCTGAACCTCAGGCGTGCACGTCCTCCGAGGACGACGGTGGCCGGTCCGGCGCCGGGGCCGCCTCGTCGGCGTGGTCGCCGTGCCGGTCGAAAGCGACCACGGGGCCCGCGACCTCGAGCCGGACCCGGTCGCCGCGCGCCAGGTCCAGGCCCGGCCCGCGGCGCGAGCGCAGGCGGTAGCCCCCCTCCACCTCGACGGTCACCAGCTGATCGTGACCGAAGTAGGACAGGGCCGTGACCACACCCGGCCCGTCCTCGGCGGGCCGCAGGCCCAGCGACTCCGGGCGGACGACCACGGTGACCTCACCCGCACGCAGGGCCCGGTCGGTCGGCAGTCGGCCGATCGGGGTGTCGACGAGGTAGCGGCCGGCGCGGCTGCCCGGCAGCACGTCGGCCTCACCGACGAACTCCGCGACGAAGCGGGTCGCCGGCTGGGTGTAGAGGGTCTGGGGGGTGGCGACCTGGTGGATCCGACCCTGGTCCATCACCGCCACGAGGTCGGCGAGCGACAGCGCCTCCTCCTGGTCGTGGGTGACGAACACCGCCGTCTGCTCGGCGGCGCGGAGGATCGTGCGCACCTCTTCACGGACCGTGGCGCGCAGCGAGGCGTCCAGGTTGGAGAACGGCTCGTCCAGCAGGATCAGGTCCGGCCCCGGCGCGAGCGCCCGTGCCAGGGCGACCCGCTGTTGCTGCCCGCCGGACAGCTCGGTGGGCAGACGCTGGCCCAGCGTCTCCAACCCAACGAGCGACAGGGCCGAGGCGACGCGGGCGGGCCGCTCGCTGCGCGGGAGGTGGCGCAGGCCGTAGGCGACGTTGCGGGCGACGTTGAGGTGGGGGAACAGCGCGTAGTCCTGGAACACCATGCCCACGTTGCGTCGTTCCGGTGCGACCGCCACTCCCGGCCCCGTCACCACGTGCCCGTCGATCTCGATCACCCCGGCATCCGGGTCCAGCAGGCCGGCCACCAGCCGCAGCACGGTGGTCTTGCCGCAGCCCGACGGTCCCAGCAGCGCGGTCAGGCTGCCCCGTGGCACCTCGAGGTCCACGTGGTCCACCGCCACGGTGTTGCCGTAGCGTTTGGTCAGGCCGGCGCAGCGCAGCGCCGGGAGGTCTGCGGCGTCGGGACGCACCGTGCCTCCGGCATCTCGGTCGGGGTCTGGGGACGCTCGGCCCCAGGGAACCAGGCCGGAGGGCCGTGCGGGACACGTGCGAGGTTAGGCTACCCTTCACCCAAGGTCCGGCGTCGGTGCCCGCCTGCTCCGGCCCCATCGAAGACCCCGCTCCTTGCTCCCGGATCCGGAGAACGACGTGGCAGCTGTCCTCCACGACGCCGCACCCGGTCATCACCACGTGCACGAGGTCGTCGACCCCGAGCGCGTCGCGAGCCTCGTGACCGAGGGGCTGGAGATCCTGCTCGAGCACCACGAGTTGGGTGCTCCCGTCGCCTCGTCGGTGATCGTGAGCCGGCTGCCCGTGGACCCGGCGTTGGTGGACGCGGCCATCGTGCGGTTGCTGGATGAGGGCACAGCGGAGCTGGTTGGTGACGCCAGCGAGGAACGGCTCCAGCTCAGTGTCGACGGGGTCGAACGGGCGGTGACGGCGGTGCGTCGCCACCGGCTCACCGAGCGCCTGCTGTCGGATGTGATCGGCCTGGAGTGGTGGAAGGTGCACCACGAGGCCGAACGGTGGGAGGGCGTGGTCTCCGGTGATGTGGAGGCCCGGCTGATCGAGCTCCTCGGTGACCCGGGGACCTGCCCCCACGGCAACCCGATCCCCGGTTCCCGCAACGCGCCGGCTCACCCCGACGCGATCCTCCTCGCGGACGCCCCCGTGGGGCCCGTGCACGTGCTGCGCATCACCGAGACCCTGGAAGGCGACGACGAAGCCCTCCAGCTGCTGCAGAACTGCGGCTTCATGCCGGGCAAGGACGCCGAGGTACAGCGGATCGAGCGCGGCTGGGTCCAGGTCGCCGGTGCGCACCACGACGCGGCCCTGCCGCCCCACGTCGCGGCCCACACCTACGTCGCGCCGCGCTGACCCGACGGGTCCGTCGCGCGGATCTGGCGTGGCGTGACGTGGCGCCGCCGGCCGGCGTTCCGTTCGTCGCGTCGCCAGCCCGGCGGGTCGCCCGCACCCCCGTTGCCTGGCCGGCGGGCTGCCCGCACTCCCGTTGCCTGGCCGGCGGGCTGCCCGCACCCCCGCTGCCTGGTCGGCGGGCTGCCCGCACCCCCGCTGCCTGGTCGGCGGGCCGCCCGCACCCCCGCTGCCTGGGTTGGGGAAGCTGGGCCCCGGTTGCCGGGGGTCAAGTTCCCCAACCGGGGGGAGTGTGGGGTGGTCGGGTGGGTTGGGGAAGCTGGGCCCCGGTTACCGGGGGTTGAGTTCCCCAACCCCGTGCGGGGCGGGGGGGGGAGTGTGGGGTGGTCGGGTGGGTTGGGGAGGCTGGGCCCCGGTTACCGGGGGTCAAGTTCCCCAACCCCCCGCGGGACGGGGACCGAGCGGCCGATGCTGCGCCGTGCGGCTCCGGGTCACGGTGAGCCGACGGGTACGGTGAGGGTCATGAGCGCACTCGAGGACCATCAGGGCGACCGTCGCGGCGTCGTCGTGCTCGGCGACCGCGTGCTGGTCGCCCCGCCCGACGACGCAGAGCGGCGTACGCGGGGCGGCATCGTGATCCCCGCCACCGCCCGCTCGGTCGACCGCAAGGGCATCTGGGGGCTGACGATCGGGGTCGGGCCGAACGTCCGCCAGGTCGCGACCGGCGACGACGTCCTCTACCTCCCGGAGGACGCGATCGAGGTCGACATCCAGGGCGAGCCCTACCTGATCGTGCGGGAACGTGACATCCACGCGGTCGCTTCCCATCAGGCGGACAACGCCACGGGGCTGTACCTGTGAGTCTGGCGGCCGGCGCGGCCGTGGGCCCGCCACCCGGGATGCGGGTGCGGCTGTCCTCCAACGAGTCGCCCTTCGGTCCCTCGCCCGCGGCCGTGGCGGCCGCCAGCCAGGCGCTGGCCGAGGCTCACCGCTACCCCGACGACGCCAGCGCCGCCCTGCGCGCCGCCATCGCGGCCGAGGAGGGCGTGACCCCCGAGCAGGTCGCGGTCGGCAACGGCTCGGCCGCGCTGCTGATGGACCTGATCCCGGAGCGCTGCGCCGGACAGGCCGACGCCGAGGTGGTGGCTTTCGAGCGGTCCTTCGTCGTCTACCGCCTGGCTGCCCGCAACGCCGGCGCCCGCTACCTCGAGGTGGCCACCGGCGGACCGGCCGTGGGGGACCGGCCCGGCTACCAGCGTGACGTGGAGGCCCTGCTGGCCGCCGTCACCGACCGCACCCGGGTGGTCGTGGTCGACAACCCGGCCAACCCGACGGCCGCCCACGTCACCGATGCGGCGCTGCGCCACCTCGCCGACGGCCTCCCGGACCACGTCACCCTGATCGTCGACGAGGCCTACCACCACTTCGCCACGGGGCAGGACGGCTACGCCCGGGTGGGTGCCCTCGGGCTCGACCACCCCCACCTCGCTGTGCTCACGACCTTCTCCAAGGCCTACGCCCTGGCGGGGCTGCGGGTCGGGGCGCTGCTCGGCCCCGCCGAGCTGGTCGCCGCCACCGACGGTCGTCGTCCGCGCTTCAACCTCACCGCGCCGGCGCAGGCCGCGGCGATCGCGAGCCTGGCGGACACCGACCACCTCGCCGTCACCGTCGAGGGCACCGTGGCCGGCCGCGAGCGGCTGTCGGCAGGACTCGCAGCGCTCGGCGTCCCCCACTCGGCCGGGCTCGCCAATTTCCTGACCGTGGAGCTCGGGACCGATGCCGGACCCGTGGTCGCGGCCTTCGCCGAGCACGGCATCGGCGTGCGGGCGCTGCAGCCCTACGGGCTGCACGAGCAGGTGCGGATCACCGTCGGTACCCCTGAGGAGGTCGAGGCGGTGCTGCTCGCCGCCGCCTCGGTGCTGGCCGAGGTCCCGAGCCGGGCGTGACCACCGGGCCGCGTCGGTACCTTGCCGGCACGTTCCCGATCCCGACCGGAGAGCCTCGCACGGTGTCTCGTGGCCGCGTCCCGACCTTCGCCCGTGTCCTGCTGGTGATCGTTGCCGTGCTGGTCGGTGTGGCGGCCTGCGCGGACAGCGACGGCGAGGTGGTCGACTTCGGTGCGACGCCGGGGGAGGACGCGCCCCGGGTGCCGGCCGACGACGGTGTGGACGTGTTCGCCGTCGACCCGCCGGCGGCGGTGCCTCCGGTCGATGCCCGGCTCGTCCCGGGCGGCTGGCCCGAGGCGGCCGCGTTCATCGCCCGGGAGGCCGAGGCGGGCAACCCGACGCTCGTCAACATCTTCGCGAGCTGGTGCGGTCCCTGCCGGGCCGAGATGCCGATGCTGCTCGAGGCCCGCGACGAGCACCCCGAGGTCACCTTCCTGGGCATCGACCACCTCGACCGCCTCGAGGACGGGGAGGCCTTCGTCGAGGAGTTGGACATCGACTTCGCCACGATCCACGACCTCGACGGGGACGTGGCCTTCGCCGTCGGTGGCCGCGGGATGCCGACCACCGTGGTGTTCGACCGTGACGGTCGGCTGGCGGGTCGGGTGGTCGGGGAGCTGACCGAGACCAGCCTGGCCCAGCTGCTGGACGAGGTGCGGTGACCGGGGACGCGCCGCTGGAACCGGTCGCCCTGCCGGACCTGCCACCCGAGATCGAGGTCCGTCGCCGCCGGGTGGCGGTCGAGGACGGGTCGTTGGGCGTCGTCGAGCTCGGCGCGCCCCAGGCGCCGGCCTGGGTCCTGGCACACGGCGTGGGGTCGTCGGCCCGGTTCATGGCCGACGCCTTCGCGCCCCCGGTGGTGGGCGCTGGATGGCGCCTGGTGACCTACGACCTGCGTGGGCACGGGTCCTCGACGCGGGCCCGTCGCGTCGAGCAGCACCACCTCGACGTCCACGTCGCCGACCTGTCAGCGGTGGTGGCCAGCGTGTGCGGGCCCGTGACCGTGGTGGGCGGGGTGTCGCTGGGGGCGCACGCGGCGGTCCGCGCGGTCGGCACCGGCGTGGAGGCCGAGCTGGTGCTGGCGTGTCTGCCGGCGTGGATCGGGACCGCCCCCCCCGGACGGGGGCCCCACGCGGCCATGGCGGCTCGCATCACGGCAGAGGGGGTCGGTCCCATGATCGAGGAGCTCAGGACCGACGTCGCCCTGGCGCCCTGGCTGCGGTCGACGCTGCTGGCCGACTACCCGCGCCACGACCCGGCCAGTCTGGACGCGGCGTTGCGGTCGCTGGACGGGGCCGAGGCGCCCAGCTACGAGGAGCTCCGCGGGCTGCGGTTCCCGCTGGTCGTGCTCGGCTGGCCGGACGACCCCGGGCACCCCCTGGCGGTCGCACGCAGGTGGGCCGAGCTCGCGCCCCGCTCGTCGCAGCTGACGCTGACGATCCGCACCCTCGACGTCGCCGTGACCCGTCTGGGCGCCGCGGCGGTCAAGGCGACCGGGGCGCACCGCCGGGCGGGGCCTGGAAGCTGACGGGCGTGTCGAAGGCGGCACGGCGTCCGGCGCGCCGCAGCGCCCGGAGGATCGGACGCCCGGTGAGCAGGACCAGGATGGCGGTGAGCACGGCCCGGGGGATGTCGAAGCCGAGGGAGGTGACCAGGGTGAAGGCCAGGAACCGGCCCAGGTTGTCCACCAGCGGGTCGCCGGCCACGAAGGCGATGGTGCTGGCGTTGCCGATCACGAAGGGCCAGAAGGACAGGTTGAGGGCGAGTCCGTAGGCGAGGCCGGCCACCGCGGCGTAGGCCGCGAGCAGCGCGACCTCCGCCCGGCCCCGCAGCTCGGGGAGCAGCCCGGCCCCCGCCCCGACCCAGGCGGCGCCGAGCATCTGGAAGGGCAGCCAGGGTCCGACGCCGGCGGTGAGCAGGGCCGAGGCGAACAGGGTGACGGCGCCGAGGACGAACCCGAACCCGGGTCCGTAGGCCCGGCCGGCGAGCACCAGCAGGAAGAAGACGGGCTCGACCCCGGCGACCCCGGTCCCCAGCGGCCGCAGCGCCGCCCCCACCGCCGCCAGCACGCCGAGCATGGCGACGGTCTTGGCGTCCATACCGCCCTCGGCGAGCTGCGCCAGCACCACCGCCAGCAGCAGGGGCAGCAGCAGGGCGAACAGCAGGGGAGCGTCGGTGGCGTGGGCGAGCCCGCTGCCGGGCTGGGCGAGCAGCGGCCAGCCGAAGGCGATGACCCCGACCGCGGAGACCAGCAGCAGCGCGGCCAGGGACCGGGGACCGATGCGGAGCTGGCTCCGGGTCCGCAGGGCCGGCGAGGTGGCCGGCGCGACGCCGTCGGTCGGGATGGCCGCATCGCTCACGAGGCCACCTCCAGGCTGGCGCTGACCTCGTCCACGGTCAGCCACGGCAGGGGGGCCACGACCTTGGCGATCTGGGGGGCGAAGGCCGGTGAACCGACGACGACCTCGCTGGTGGGCCCGTCGACGACCACCTCGCCGTCGGCCAGGACCACGGTCCGGGAGGCGACGGCGGCGACCAGTTCGACGTCGTGGGTGGCGAGCACGACGGCACGCCCCTCGGCGGCGAGCTGGCGCAGCAGGGTGACGAGCCGCCGCTTGGCGGCGTAGTCCAGGCCCCGTGTCGGTTCATCGAGCAGCACCACGGGAGGGTCGCTGACCAGCTGGATCGCGAGCACCAGGGCGAGCCGCTGCCCCTCGGACAGGTCGCGGGGATGCCGGTCGGGGGCCAGGCCGGGCACGAGCCCCTCCAGCAGCGCGGCGCAGCGACCGCTCGGCAGGCCGGCGTCATGGTCGGCCGCGTCGCACTCCGCGGCGACGGTCTCCGCGTAGAGCAGGTCGGCAGGCTCCTGGGGCACCAGGGCCACCTGGCGGACCAGCTCGGCGGGGGAGAGGCGCACCGGGTCGTGGCCGGCGACGGTCACCAGGCCGCGGTCGGGGGCGAGCAGGCCGGTCCAGGCCCTGAGCAGGGTGGACTTGCCCGCGCCGTTGCGACCCATGACGGCGACCACCTCGCCGCCTGCCACGGACAGGTCGACCTCCCGCAGGGCGACGGTGCGGCCGTAGGAGACGGCCAGGCGGGCCGCGCGCAGCACCTGCCGCGCGTCGCTGACCGGCACGACCGCGCGGGTCGGCACCGGCAGCTCGGACAGGTCGCGGCGCAGGCCAGCGGCGCGCCGGCGGGCGTCGCGGATGGTCAGCGGCAGCGGCGACCACCCCGCGAGCCGGCCGAGCTCCACGATCGGTGGGGCGATCGGGCTGGTCGCCATCACCTCGGCCGGGCTGCCCACCTCGATGGCGGCGCCGTCGCCCGGCAGGTGCACGATGCGGTCGGCGAAGGGCACGACCCGCTCCAGGCGGTGCTCGGCCAGCAGCACCGTCAGACCGAGGTCGTGCACCAGGCGGTGCAGCGTGGCCAGCACCTCCTCGGCGGCCGGAGGGTCCAGGGCGGAGGTCGGCTCGTCCAACACCAGCACCCGGGGATGGGTGGTCAGGACCGAGCCGATCGCGACCCGCTGCCGCTCCCCGCCGGACAGGGTGTCCAGGGGACGCGTGCGCAGGTCGGCCAGACCGAGCAGGTCCAGGGTCTCCTCCACCCTGCGGCGCATGACCTCCGGTGCCAGCCCGAGCGACTCCATCCCGTAGGCCAGCTCCTCCTCGACCACGTCGGTGACGAAGCCGGCCCGCGGATCCTGACCGACCACGCCCACGACGTCGGCCAGCTCCCGCGGGGGGGGGGTCGCGGTGTCCCGCCCATCGACGGTGACCCGGCCGTGGAGGGTCCCGCCGGTGAAGTGGGGGACCAGCCCGTTGATCGTGCGCAGGAGGGTGGACTTGCCCGACCCGGTGCGCCCCACGACCAGACACAGCTCCCCTTCCTCGATGCGCAGGTCGACCCCCGACAAGGCCGGGGTGGAGGAGCCGTGGTAGGTGACGCCGACGCCGTCGAGCTCGATCACGCCGCCACCTCCGACGAGGGAGACACCGAGGTGGCAGGTGCCTCGACCGCGGGATCGGGCTGCCGGCGCGGCTGCCGGCGCGGCTGCCGGCGCACGGCCGTCATCATGAGCGGCGGTGGGGTGAGCCAGGCGGGCAGCAGCGCCACCAGGATGCCGACGGTGGCGGCGGCGGGCAGCGGCACCGCGAGCAGCGGCCAGGGTGCCGGGTCGAGGGCCCCTGGCACGGTGAGGGAGGTCACGATCGTGCCCGCGGCCGCCGCCACCCCCGCAGCGGTGGTCAGCCACTCCGGTCCGCTCCAGGGGTCCGGCCGGTAGCGGGTCCGCGTCACCCCGGCGCCGGCGGACCTGAGCGAGGCGGCAGCGACCACGATCCCGAGCAGCAGCGTCGGCAGGCCGAGCGCAGCGGGCCCCGTGCCGTCCAGTAGCCCGTAGAGCCCGACCAGCGTCCCGCCGAGGCCGAGCAGGGTCAGGGTGGTGGTCAGCCGGCGGGTCCGGGCCGGCACCGTGGCACGCCGTCCGTACCCGCGGGAGTCCATCGCCGCCGCCAGGGCGAGCGAGCGCTCCAGGGCATCCTCGAGCACGGGCATCGCGACGGTCACGATCGACCGCAGACCGCGATCCGGGCGTCCGCGCAGCCGGCGGGCCGCCCGGATCCGCTGGACCGAGGCGACCATGGACGGGGCGAAGGACAGCGCCACCACCACCGCCACGCCGACCTCGTACAGCGCGGCCGGGACGGTGGCCAGCAGGCGCTTGGGGTTCGCGAGCGCGTTGGCGGCGCCGATGCAGGCCAGCATCGTGGCCAGCCGGAGACCGTCGACCAGCGCGCCGGCCAGGGCGGTGTCGGTGATCGGTCCTCCCAGGGTCCCCCCGGCCGCCCAGGCCGGCAGCCCCACCTCGGGGAGATCCACCAGGACGCTGCCCGGTGCCGGCGTGCCGAACAGCGTCTGGGCCACGACCCGGATCGCGATGACGATCAGACCGAGCTTGAGGAACACCACGAAGGAGCGCGCCCACGGCGCGTCCGAGCGGCGCGCCGTCACGACGTGGCCGGCCACCGCCAGGACCAGCAGCAGCAGCCACGGGTTGGTGGTGCGCGACGCCGCGGGCGCCAGGCCGAGTGCCCACAGCCACCACGCCCCCGGATGGAGGGCGCGCGGCGGGGGCGGGGGGCGACGGGTCACGACGTCGAACCGGTCCGCCGGAGGCGCTGCCGCCAGGTCAGTGCCCCGATCCCAGCGAGCAGCCCGAGGCCGACCGCGCTACCCACCGGCACGGACCGGTCACCGCGCTCGGAGCGGTGGCTGGCCAGAGCCGGCGTCGACCCGTCCTCGGCTGCTCGACCGGTCGCCTCGTACTGCTCCTCGGCCGGGTCGGGGGGTGGGATGACGTCGGCCGGTGGGTCCTCCCACTCGCCGATGGCGACCAGGTCGGCGCGCCAGGACGGCGCGCTCCCGGCCTGCTCGTCCGCGGCCTCCTCGCCGCTCTCCTCGGCTGGGGCGGTGGTCGCGTCCCCGTCGCCGGCGGTGTCCGCCATCGCCGGCCCGTCGGGGTCAGGTGCGGGGGCGCTGGACTCCGACGTCGTGCCGTCGCTCGCTGCGGCCTCGGTGACATCACTACCGGAGTCGCCGCCGCTGCGGTCGCTGCCCGACCCGGGACGGCCGTCGCCGCCGGATGATCCGCCGCCGGCACTGCTGCTGCCGTCGCTGCTGGCGCCGCTGGACCCACCGGTGTCGGCCGGCTCTTCGGGCTTGGTCGGTGGTGGCGGGTTGGTCGGTGGCGCCGTGCCCGGTGCGGCGGAGCCGTCACCGAACCGCCATCCTTCGACGCTGCCGGGCGGGGGCGTGCGGGCGCCGGCGCCGACGGTCGCGTAGGCCCATGACCCGCCCGCCTCGGCGTACCAGTAGGACCAGTAGGCACTGGCCGGTGCACCGTTGCAGGGATCCGGCCGCGCGTCGATCGTGCACACCATCCCGGGGATGCGGGGCACGAACCCGTACGCGTGCCCGGCCCGCTCCAGCGCCGCGAGCCCGGTCGCCGGGCTGCCCGGGGCACAGCGGGTCGTCAGCGACCCGCCCGCCGCCCGGGCATCGACCACCACCCAGACCCCGTCACAGGTCTCCGCCGCCGCAGGGGGTGCGGCGGGGCCGGCCAGCGTGAGCACGCTGGCCAGCACCGCGGCGATCGCGGCGAGGTGGACGCTGCGGGCGGGCGTGGTCACCGGGGCTCCCGGCGCTGCTGCAGCCCGGTCACGGCCCCGCCGAACAGCAGCAGGGCGCCGAGGAGGAGGGTGAGCACCTGCCAGGTGGGCACCGAGGGCGACAGCCCCGAGTCCACCCGCGTCGGCTGGGGGATGTCCTCCTCCGCGGTGGACTGACCGTCGTCCTGCTCAGCGACCGGCTCCTGGTCGTCCGGCTCGGCGGCCGGCTCCCGGTCGCCCTCCCCGACCGGCTCCTCGGTCGGTGCCTGGTCGATCTCCTCAGCCGCCTCGCAGTCGAGGGTCGGGATCGTGTCGCTGGCCCCCTCGCGGGTGATGGTGGCGAGGCTGGCTCCGACCAACCCCAGGATCGCCTGGGAGGTCGCGAGCTCCACCGAGCCGCGATCGTCGACGTTGAAGGGGATCGCTCCGGGGCTGTCGGTGTCGCAGCCGTCCTGCTGGCTCACGATCCAGGCGGCGGCGTCGGCGGCGCTGTCGGACGCCCCGGCGACCGACAGCGCTGCGGCGGCCAGTCCGGTGGAGTTGGTGTTGACGCCATCGGGTGAGGAGAAGCTGCCGTCTGCGGCCTGCACGCTCTGGAGCCATGCCACCGCTCCGGCAGCCGCATCGGTAGCGCCGACGGCGACCAGCGCCTGGACCGCGAGGCCGGTGGTGTCCACGGACGAGGTGCACGCCTCCGGCGCGAACTGGCTGGGGAACCCGCCGTCGTCGCAGGCCTGGTCGACCAGCGCGCTGATCGCCTGTGCCGATGGCTCGACCCCTGGCGCCCGGTGCAGTGCCAGGAGCGCGAGCGACTGGGTGAGCGGGGTGGAGAAGTCCCCGAACTCTCCGCGGTCGCTGAAGCGGCCCACGATCCCGGCGTCGGGGTCGTCGATCTCCAGGGACAGGAGTTGGTCGATGAGGTCGATCCCACCGGCGTCGCGTGGGTCGCGGTCGGTCACGAGCAGCCCCAGCGCCAGCTTGGCGGTCGCCCCGGCGTACGCGGCATCCTCGGCGTCGAAGCCATCACCCTGGGTGTAGGCGGCCACCTGCGTGGTCACCCAGGCGGCGATGTCGTCGATCGTGCCGGCGGCCACCCCGACGGCGGCCAGCGCGAACAGGACGTCGATCGTCGGTCCGACGCTCGGACCGAAGTCGCTCCCGACGGCCGGATCATCGGTGAGTGCGGTGACGAGCCAGCCAGCGGCGGCCTCGGCCGGATCGTCGGTCAGGTCAGGATCGGCGAGCGCGGGACGGACGCCGAGTGAGGCCAGAAGCAGCGTCAGGGTGGTGAGCAGCGCGAGTGCGGTGCCGGTGGGGCGGGCGGTGGTACGAGCCACGTGGGTGCCTTCGGTGAGCGGTCCGAGACGGTGTCGCCCGCACGGATCTGCCCAGAGACGACAGCGTCCCCCCGGGACACGTGGTCACGTGTACACGGGAGGACGGACGCTCGGGCGGAGCTCGCCCGGGCTCCGCCCCGCAGACCTCGACGGTGGATGGAGCCGCTCGCCACGA
>PWWI01000196.1 GCA_003561535.1 Nitriliruptoraceae bacterium | reverse complement strand
GCGACGGCGCGGACGGCGTGCAGTCTGGGATGCGGGGCCATGCTCGTGCCTCCGGTTGCGGGACCGGCGTGGGCCGTCGATCCGCGATGGCGCAGTATCCCACCTCGGTCGCGGCCCTCAGGTGGGCAGAACACCTATCGGTGGGCGGAACACCCATCCCGTCGGGGAACGCCGTGAGACGCGAGAGCAGTGCCGCGCTCGGTGACGACCGTCGTCCCGCGACGCGGAAGGACTAGCGTCGGTCCTCCTCGGGAGGAGGAGGGCAGCAGGTGGGAGCGACCACGACCGCAGATCGACCCGGCGACGCCAGGCGCAGCCGTCGCTGGCTCTTGGTGGCGCTCGTGGCCCTGCTCGCTCTGATCGCGGCGGCCTGGCTCCAGGGCGACCCGATCGACCCCGTCCCCCACTTCGCCGAGCGGGAGGTGTCGATCATCGCCCACGCCGGCGCGCAGGGCCACGCCCCGCCGAACACGATCGAGGCTTTCGACGCGGCCCTGGAGCTCGGCGCCGACACCCTGGAGATGGACCTGCAGGTCACCGCCGACGGCGAGGTGGCGACGATCCACGACGGCACCGTGGACCGCACCACCGACGGGTCGGGGCCGGTCAACGAGCTCACCCTGGCCGAGCTGCAGTCCCTGGACGCCGGCGCCACCTGGACCGCCGAGGACGGCAGCACCCCCTTCGCCGGTCGTGAGGTCCGTCACGCCTCGCTCCGGGAGGTCCTGGAGCGCTACCCGGACACCCACCTGGTGATCGAGCTCAAGACCGACGGGGACGAGGCGATCATCCAGCCCGTGATCGACCTGGTGGCGGAGTTCGGCCGTGACGACGGCCCCCTGACCATCGCCTCGTTCAGCGAGGACTACCTGGGTCCGGTCCGGGCCCAGCTGCCCGAGGTCCCCACCAACATGCCGGAGTCGGAGACCTACGACTTCTACGTCCGGCAACTGGTCGGTGCCCACCCGTGGTGGAACCCGCCGGGGCAGCTGTTCCAGGTGCCGGAGTGGTTCGACGACCGCCTGGTGGTCACGCCGCGGTTCACCCGGGCTGCCGAACGGGTCGGGGTCGAGGTCCAGGTGTGGACGGTCAACGACACCGAGCAGATGCACCGGCTGCTGGACGCCGGCGCCCACGCCATCCTCACCGACTACCCCGACCGGGTCGTCGAGGTGCTCGAGGAGCGGGCGGCCACCCGCTACGGCATCGTGCGCGGCCCGGACCCCACCCGCTACGACGCTCAGCTCGACCGGGCCGAGCGCCTGCAGGACACCGCCGCCTGGCTCACGCCGGTGTGGGCGGTGATCACCTTCATCGGTGACGAGGAGTTCTACCTCCTGCTCCTGCCCCTGACCTACTGGGCGATCAGCCGCAGGATCGGTCTCCGGTTGGGGGTGATGCTCCTGGTGAGCGCCAGCCTCAACGGCGTGCTGAAGCTGGCCTTCACCACACCCCGCCCGTCCTTCCTGCGTCCGGAGCTCGCCGCCGTGAGCGAGACCAGCTTCGGGCTGCCCTCGGGCCACGCCCAGAACGCGACCGCTGTCTGGGGCGTGCTCGCGGCCAGCCTGCGGTCCCGGCCCGCCCAGGTCGCGCTGGTGGTGCTGATCGCTGCGATCGCCTGGTCCCGCATCCACCTCGGTGTCCACTTCCTCGAGGACATGGTCGTCGGGGTGCTGGTCGGGTTGGTGCTGCTGGGGCTGTTCCTGCTGCTCGAGCCCCGGGTGGTGCGGTGGTGGCAACGCGTCGGGACCGTGGAGCGCGTGCTCGCCTCCCTGGTGGCCGGGCTGGTCTGGATCGCGCCGGCGGCGTTGCTGTCGGGGCGGTTGATCGGGGTTGCCTTCCCGTGGCCCGGGGTCGAGGACGCCGCTGCCCTCACCGGCGCCGGTGGCGTGGTGACCGCGGCAGCGACCCTGTCGGGCTTCGGGGTCGGGGTGGCGTGGCTGCAGGCCAGGGGTGGGTTCGACCACCGGGGTCCGGTGGCGCGCCGCGTCGGCCGGGTGCTGGTCGGCCTGGTGGGAGTGGCCGTGCTCTACCTCGGCCTGTCCGCGCTGTTCCCGAGCGGTGAGGGACCGCTGGAGCTCACCCTGCGGGCGGTGCGCTACGGGCTGATCGGAGCCTGGGTCGGCGGCGTCGGTCCCTGGGTGTTCGTCCGGCTCGGGCTGGCCGAGCCGGCGCCCGGCGACGAGGGAGGCTCGGGTCTGCCCCCGGAGCGTCCCGCGGCCGCCGCCACCGCACAGGATCCCGACGGTCCCCACGGCGGGTCCGACGGTCCCCACGGCGGGTCCGACGGATCCGGCGACCCCGGCGGCGGTACCGTCAGGCCCCGGCCGTGAGCAGGAGCCCCGCGTGGTCCGAACCCGCCTGAGCGAGCCCGACGCCGTCGTCGTCGGCTCCGGTCCGAACGGGCTCGCGGCGGCCATCACGCTGGCGCGCGAGGGCTTCAAGGTCGTGGTGCTCGAAGCCGCCGACGAGCCGGGCGGTGGCCTCAGGACCTACGACGACCCCGAGGTGGCGGGGCTGCGCCACGATCACTGCGCGGCGGTGCTGCCCTTCGCGGTCGCCTCGCCGTTCCTGCGCACCCTGCCGCTGACCGAGTACGGGCTGCGCTGGTGCCACGCCGAGGTCGACTGTGCCCACCCGCTGGACGACGGCACCGCGGTCGCCGCCTACCGGGACCTCGAGCGGACCGTCGCCGAGCTCGGACCCGACGGCCCGGCGTGGGACCGCCTGGTGGGGGAGGCCGCGCGCCGCTTCGGCGCGCTCGCCGACGACGTGCTCGGGCCGATCCTCAGGATCCCGCGGCACCCGCTGTCGACCGCGCGCGCCGGGTTGCCGGCGCTGGTGCCGGCGACCGTGACGGCCCGGACCTTCCCGACCGAGCGGGGCGCGGCGCTGTTCGGTGGCATGGCGGCCCACGCGATCAACCGTCTCGACCTGCCGGTCACCGGCGCGGTCGGGGTGCTGCTGGGCGCGGCGGGTCACGTCTACGGCTGGCCAGTGGCCGCCGGCGGGGCCGAGTCGGTGTGGCGGGCGATGGTCGCGCTGCTGGAGGACCTGGGTGGCGAGGTGGTCACCGGCACCCACGTCCGTGCCTTCCGGGAGCTCCCGCGGGCGCGGGTCG
>PWWI01000070.1 GCA_003561535.1 Nitriliruptoraceae bacterium | reverse complement strand
CGTCGATGCCCTGTTCGACTCCGCGCTCCACCGCGAGGACCAGGGCTCCTTCCTCCTGTACCCACCGCGCGAGACCAGCAGCTTCCTCGATCGCAACACGATCCCGGCCGATGCGCTCGCGCGCCACCCGGCGCTCCGGGAGCTCGTCACGACGGACACCTCCGGGATCGTGCAGCGCGACCGGGAGGGCAACCTGCACTTCCGCTCCGATCTCAGCAACGCCGAGGTCCTCGAAGGGGCGCTGATGGACGCCGGACTCAGTGCCGACCAGCGCGCTGAGGTCCACGAGGTCTACGAGGAGCTGTTCCGCCACCACGCCTTCACGGGACGCTCCGGCGGCATGCACGGCTACGAGGGCATCGGGTCGATCTACTGGCACATGGTGGCCAAGCTCCTCCTCGCCGTCCAGGAGCGGACCATCGAGGTGGAGCAGGACGCCGACCCGGCGTTGCTGCAGCGCCTCACGGACGCCTACCGGCGGATCCGGGACGGCCTCGGCTTCCGCAAGGATCCCACGACCTACGGCGCGTTCCCGACCGACTGCTACTCGCACACCCCGGCCCACGCCGGTGCCCAACAGCCGGGGATGACCGGGCAGGTCAAGGAGGAGGTGCTCACCCGGCTCGGCGAGCTCGGGCTGCGCATCGCTCAGGGTCGCGTGTCGATCGGCCGGCCGCTGCTCACCGATGACGAGCTGTGGCGGGAGGCCGACCAGGGCGAGGGGTACGGCTTCTCGGCCTTCGGTGTCGAGGTGGAGGTTCGGCCGGGCGATCGCGATCAGGTCCACGTGGTCCACGCCGACGGTCCCGTGGCATCGCGCGACGGCTGCGGTCTCACCGAGGAGGAGTCCGCCGCCCTGTTCGACCGCGACGGTTCCATCGCGAGGATCCTCGTCGACCGCTCCGCCCACGTGACCGGGGGTCGAGCATGAGCGCACGGATCGATCAGCTGATCGCGGCGACGACCCTGGACGAGAAGATCGCCCAGATCACCCAGGTCGATCGCACCGCCATCACCCCCGAGGAGGTGGCCGAGCTCGGCATCGGCTCGATCCTGTCGGGTGGGGGCGGCAACCCCGAGCCGAACACACCCCAGACCTGGCGCGCCATGGTGGACGCCTACGTGGACGCGTCCCGGCGCTCCCGGCTCGGCATCCCGCTCCTGTACGGCACCGACGCGGTCCACGGCCACAGCAACGTCGTCGGGGCGACGATCTTCCCGCACAACCTCGCGCTCGGCGCCGCGGGTGACGCCGAACTTGTCACCCAGATCGCCCGGGCCACCGCGGTCGAGACCGCCGCGACGGGAGCCCGCTGGGCCTTCGCCCCGATGGTGGCCGTGCCCCAGGACCCGCGGTGGGGCCGCACCTTCGAGTGCTTCGGCCAGGACCCGGAGCTGGTCGCCGAGCTCGGCGCCGCCAGCGTGAGCGGGCTGCAGGGCCCGGGTCCGGGTATCGACGTGCTCGCCTGCGCCAAGCACTTCGTCGCCGACGGCGGGACCACCTGGGGGACGACCGGTGGGGCGCAGTGGGTGCCGTGGTGGGTCCGCGCCTACGGCGGGCCGGGCTGGCACATCGACCAGGGTGACGCCCGGATCGACGAGGCGACCCTGCGCGAGGTCCACCTGCCCCCCTACCTCGCCGCGCTCGCGGAGGGCGTCGGCAGCATCATGGCGTCCTACTCGTCGTGGAACGGCCAGAAGGTGCACGCCCACCGGTGGCTGCTCACCGACCTGCTGAAGGAGGAGCTCGGGTTCCAGGGGTTCGTGGTGTCGGACTACCACGCCATCGACCAGGTGAGCGCCGACTACCACGAGGCCGTGGTCAGGTGCCTCGACGCGGGCGTCGACATGGTCATGGTCCCCTTCGACCACGAGCGGTTCCGGACCACCGTCCGCGCGGCGGTCGAGGCCGGGGACCTCCCGCTCGAGCGGCTGGATGACGCCGTCCGCCGGATCCTCCGGGTCAAGGAGGCGATGGGGCTGCTCGACGGGACCGCGGAGCCGCTCCCCGACCCCTCGGTCCTGGGTGCGCCCGAGCATCGGGCATTGGCGCGCCGGGCGGCCGCGGCGGGTGCCGTGCTGCTGGCCGACCGCTCGGCGGCGCTGCCGCTGCCGTCCGATGCGACCGTGCTGCTCGCCGGCGCAGGGGCGGACGATGTCGGGCTGGCCTGCGGCGGCTGGACGATCGAGTGGGCCGGCGGTGCCGGGCCGGTGACCCCGGGCTCGACCATCGCCGACGGGCTGGCGGCGCACCTCGGACCACGGCTGGTGGCCACCGGCGCCACCGCCGAGGACCACCGCCCCCTCGAGGGGGTGACGGCCACCATCGGGGTGGTGGTCGTCCACGAACACCCCTACGCCGAGGGGCTCGGTGACCGCGAGCACCTCGCGCTGGAACCGGCCCAGGCCGAACTCGTCCGCGCCGTCGCGGACCGGGTCCAACGCCTCGTCGTGGTCGTGCTCTCGGGTCGACCCCTCTCGCTCGGCCCGGTCACCGACCTCGCCGATGCGATCGTCGCCGCGTGGTGGCCCGGCAGCGAGGCAGCCGGCCTCGCGGACGTGCTGGTCGGTGCCATCCCGTTCAGCGGCACCCTTCCCTTGTCGTGGCCAGACGGGGACCTGGTCAGTCCCTCACGTGTTCCGGACCCCACCCCACCTCCCCGGTGGCTGCCCGGACACGGTCTGGTCGCGGGGCGCTCAGCGATGAGCTGAGCGCCCCCGGACCATCCGGCGGGGCCGACACTCCCTGGGGCCCCGCCGGGTGGTGGTCCGGCCGACGCGCCGCCCTCCCGTCGGTGGTCGGCCTCTTGCGGTCACTCTGCTACACCGTGAGTGGCGCTGCCGTCGGTCACGACCGACCCGGGCGGCGCCTGCACGCCGAGGCAGCTGACCACCGAACGAGGGAGCCGGCATGACCGGACACCACCGCCGTGGGTCCGGCGCGACGGGCCACCTCGGGCTCTGCACCGACCTGTACGAGCTGCGGATGGTCGCCTCCTACCTCCGGCAGGGCATGACGGCCCCGGCGACGTTCAGCCTGTTCATCCGCCCCAACGCCGCACGACCCTGGTACGTGGCGCTCGGGATTGAGCGCGTGCTGGAGCTCCTGCCGGCGTTCACCTTCGGGCCCGAGGAGCT
>PWWI01000009.1 GCA_003561535.1 Nitriliruptoraceae bacterium | reverse complement strand
TAACAATAGCATAACCACACGTTATTAATATAGCTATGTGTTATATTATTGCCTTTACGAGAATAATCCTTATCGCAACATAAGAAACAACAGCTATGATTGCCACCAGACCCGTCCACCATATTACCCCTCGGACGGGTTTTTTTTTGACTATTGTGGTTTCGCTTACAGTATGTGTGGAATGTTCCCTTATGGCATCCTTAATTCTCTGCTCTACTTCTGCATCTTTCTGTATGAGTTCGTGAAGCAATATGCCATTTACCACTTGCGCCCAAGACTTAGCGTATTCTGTTTCTAATTCGCTTTTCTTGCTTGTGGCCAGCCCTGTCTCAATGTCAATATAGACCGTATCGCCTGGGCTGAAAACGGTATCAGCAGGGAGCGTAACATACACAATCGTATCTCTTAGAATCGTTTCGGTAATTGTGTTGGTAATGGTTGTAACGGTAGGTGGGAATTTCCTATTACACCGCTTTTGCGTTACACACGAAGATGCAAGCAGGATTAGGGCTAAAAGTAAAATAAGATTTTTCATATTGTAGCTTGATTGTATAAAGTAAAACAAAACACCGACAGTGCGCTTACATCAGAGGCGGTCGGGGTGTATTCATACTCGTTTTTCAGTCTTAGGATCGTTAAACATGCCTGGGCTAAGTATTTTCTTATAGTCAAAGTTTGGGCAGGTCTTATTTTGGTCAAAGTCGCAATGTCCGTACACATCATTGATAGTTAATCCGAACTCAAAATATAATGACTGCATCAACTGTCCGAGGCTGTTAAATTGCGCTTGCGTAAATTCATTGCGTCCGTGTAAACATATCCCGATGCTGTCTTCGTTGTGCCCTCTTACGTGTGCACCTGATTGGTCTAATGTTCTTCCCGTTTGAATTTCGCCATCTGTTTTGATGAAAAAATGGTAGCCTACATCCCTCCACCCATTGCCGTGCGGTGGTGGCATTGTGTGCCATTGTCTTATTATCTCAATGTCGTTATGTTGCGGTCTGCCTGAGTCGCTGCAATGGATAATAATTTTCCTGATAGCTCTGTTCATAGATTAATAGTATTGTACAGTGCAATGCCTATGCCTATCAGCGTTACAAGAACCCCGCTAAACCAGTACCTCATCTCACTGCGTGTGATCTTGTGCGCATGAACATACCTTGCAGATTCTTCAATCGTTGGCCTGTATGGGCAATCCTGCAACCTCCCGGCTCTGGCAATATCAATAGCTGCTATCTTAGTCTCAGCCTTTGATATTCTGCTGTTCTGCTCCTTTAAGTGGGATTCCATTCTTGATGTATTTTCTACAAGCAATTGCAATGTTGTCAGTACCTTGTGAAATTCCTTATGATCTATGCACATAGTTTATCTTTTTGATGTATTTCCAAATAGTTTCAATGATCTTTGTGTCAGCAATACCGTTAGCGGCCAGCGATGCGAGAAACCCGGTTACTAATGCGAAGTACCATGTCATACCTGCGAATATCCCTGCATCTATGTACCATGCAGCGATTGAAAAGACTGAGCCGAACACCCATGATACAATCTGTATTAAGTCTTTTCCGAAATATTCTTTTGCTATTTCCGTAAAGGCTACTATCACGGATATAAGGACAACGAAATTGGCTGTCATTTCTGGGCTTTCACTGAATCCCAACAGGCTGGCAAGTGCAGTGAATATCAGTGCTATAATTCTTTTAATTACGACCATTTTCTCTATTTTTTGCGATTCGTGAAAAAAATGAAATTATCAAAAGTATTATTGCAACAAATGCAGATGCAATCAGTATCATACCCCGTGGATCACCCTTTGCGAACAGGCTGGCATAAACCACCGTATCTTCTGTTACGGTGAATCGGTAAGGGTTAGGCACTTCTAATCCTGCTACGGTAAGTCGATCAAGCTCATAGCCTGATCTTGGCTGTATGTGCAGATGCACTTCTGCACCCGGATCGTATTCACCTGCCCCGGTTATTGTAGCTGAATTGGGCGGCTCAACGGTAACGGTAACGGTAACTTGTATGCGTCTCATTTTTGCAACGAGGTTCATATCTGAGGTGTCTATGTATTCAAGTGTATAGTCCTCTCCTATCAGTTCATCGCCATTATACCAGCCTTCCAGCTCCCAGCCCGGCTGAGGGACAACAGTTAGTCGGAGGGTGTCCCCGTAATTGTACGTACCTTGATATTGTGCCTGACTATACGCCGTGAACAGCACAGACATCATTAATAATACTACGAATTTTTTCATTTCTTTGATTTTTGGTGAGTAATTTAATTGATTTAAGGACATGACGAACAATTCTTTGTTCGACCGCCCAATCTCTTTCAGCTTTTTCGGTACTATGAATAGCCCGTGCCCTTGCAAGTGGCCTCCAGTTTGCTTTCCACTTGTAACCAAATGTATCCTTAATAGGCCCTATATGGTACATAATATTGTGATTGATATTAATAATCCTTTTAAAGTCCATATAACCCAATCAGGCATCTTTTCCGTAAGCGATGTGCTGCCGTGAAAATGCCACTTTTGACCTAATGCTAATGCACATGCAATATCGTAGCCAGTCCATAGCAGGTTAGCAATGATAAGCATAAGGGAAATATCAGGCCATGCAAGTAAGGTTATGAATAGCCTCATCCAAAATCCTGCATACTTCATGTAAGCCCTACGCCCGGCCAAAGAGAAATATTCCCTAATAATGACCAATCCTGCAATGATAATCGGTATATGCTCCATAATAATAAAACAAATATAGTGAATATTACAATAGCATTTACGGCAGGGTTTTTATCCCCATGCCTCCATGATCGCACCGGGTTGATTATGAAGGCGTAAAGAATACCCTTAATTGCAAAATACACCACATAAGCAATACCCGGCAGCATGATCCATACCCACTTCACGTTCAGGAATATTCCTACAAATATAAATGATAGCAACAAGTAGCCCAATGCAACAAGTAGCCATGCCCATTCTGATTCATACCATTTCTTTTTCATAATATTTCTGTATTAAGTATTTCCGGCCTATCTTCTTCATGTACCTGTTCGCCAAATTGCGCTAACCACTCATTAGCCGTATCAATGAACACCCGATGCGAAGGCAGCACCTCATTGCACCACAGGCGAATATACCCGTT
>PWWI01000264.1 GCA_003561535.1 Nitriliruptoraceae bacterium | reverse complement strand
GCCGGTCTCCTTGGCCAGTTCGTAGACGCGGACCTTGTTGCTCACGCGTTCTCGCTCCTCACGGTGCCAACCGGCACCTGGTGGTACACCACGTGGTTCTCGAGCTGGTCGAGCGCGGCGACGGCGTCACCCTCGGCGATGCCGCGCAGGGCGGTTCGCAAGGGGCTGGCGCCTCGTCGTCGCGCCGCGGCGATGCAGTCGGGGTCGGGGCAGAGGTACGCCCCCCGGCCGGGGAGCCGAGCTTCGGGGTCCACCCTGACCCCGTCGGGGGTGCGGGTGACTCGCAGCAGGGCACGCTTGACACGCGCTCGGCGGCAACCGATGCAGGTCCTGACCGGCGCTCGAGGCGCGGTGCCCGGCAATGGTACGCCCTCCTCGGGGTCCGGTGGGTCGTCCACCCCTCTGACGGGGTCACCAGCAGGTGCGCGGCAGGGGGATGTGGTGGCTTCAGGGGGTGGCGGTCGGGTCCTGCTCGGGGTCGGTGACCTCCACCACCTCGGTGGGTTCGGGGACGATCGGGTCGGGCGGAGCACCAACGGGCAGATCGGTCGGCGTGGCGTCGGGCTCGGCACTGAGCACGTCGTCCTCCTCGTCCTCCAGTGCCGAGCGTCGGACCGCCTCCGCGGACTCGAACGCCGCCTCGATGGCCTTGGCGCCCTCATCGGACAACGGGTTGCCGTACTCGTCGATCAAGCCGGCCTCGAAGGCCTCCTGGAAGGCTCGCTGCTCCTCGGCGAACTGCGTTTCCGACTTGATGTCGATACGCCACCCCGTCAGCCGTGCGGCCAGACGGGCGTTCTGCCCCTCCCGGCCGATGGCCAGGGACAGCTGGTAGTCCGGGACGACCACGAGCGCGGTGCCCTCCTCCGGGTAGAGGTAGACACTGGAGACCTTCGCGGGCGAGAGGGCGTTGCCGACCAGCTGCTCGGGCTCATCCGCCCAGCGCACGATGTCGATGCGCTCGAGCTCCTCGGCGTGGAGCTCCTTCTGGACGCTGCGCGCACGCTGCCCGCCGGGACCGACGCAGGCCCCGACCGGATCGACGTCACGGTCGTTGCTCATGACCGCGACCTTGGTGCGGTGGCCGGCCTCCCGGGCGATGCCCTTGATCTCGACGATCCCCTCCTCGATCTCCGGCACCTCGAGGGCGAACAGGCCGACGACGAGCGCCGGGTGGGTGCGTGAGGCGACGATCTGGGCCCCGCGCAGCTGCTTGCGGACCTCGATCACCACGGCGCGGGTGTGGGCGCCGTGCTCGAGGCGCTCGTTGGGGATCTGCTCCTGGTAGGGCAGCAGCGCCTCGGTGCGGCCGAGCTCGATCAGGGGCGCGTTGCCCTGCTGGGAGATCTGGCCGGAGACGATGTCGCCCTCACGTCCGACGAACTCGCCGTAGGTCGCCTCCCGCTCGGCCTCACGCAGCCGCTGCAACAGCACCTGCTTGGCGGTCTGAGCGACGATGCGACCGAAGTCCTTGGGCTCCTCCCGCCACTCGGAGACGATGTTGCCCTCGTCGTCGAGCTCCTGGGCGTAGAGGTTGACGTCGCCGGTCGTCCGGTCGACCGAGACCCGGGCTTCATCACCGGAGGCGTTCGGGGAACGCTTGTACGCGGAAGCCATGGCGTTCTCGAAGGCTTCGACGACGGTGAGGAAGTCGATGCCCTTCTCGCGCTCGATCTGACGCAGCGCGTCGATGTCGATCTTCACGTCTCGGCCTCCTCTGGGTCACCACGGGAGCACGACGTGGCCCCGGGCGACGTCGCTGAACGCGAGGTCCCGGTCCCCGTCGGGGGTGGCGATGGTCAACGTGGTCTCGGTGGCCGCCGTGAGCTCGCCGAGGACCTCGCCGCCCTCCGGCTCCGCGGCGTGTAGCTCGACCCGGAGCGTGCGACCACGGTTGCGGGCGAAGTCCCGGGGGCGTGTCAACGGCCGATCCGCACCCGGGGAGGTCACCTCGAGGGTGTAGCCCCCGGCGATCGGGTCGTGCTCGTCGAGGACCGCCTCGACGTCCCGGGACAGCGCGGCGATGTCCTCGATGCCGACCAGGACCTCGGGGTCGAGGTCGACGGCGTCGACGACCAGACGCACCATGCGGCTGCCCTGCTGCCCCTTGACCTTCGCCTCGAGCAGCTCGAGTCCGAGCCGCTCGGCGATCGGCCCCGCGATCTCCTCGACGGTGCGTCGGAGGTCATCGTTCGACGGGCGTGTCACGTCGGACCTCCTCGGGTCGCGGTTGGAACGGGGGACGGATCGTGGTGGGTCCGGGCTGCTCGTGCGGACGGCCTCTCACGTCAGCGGCCGGCCCGAGGGGCCGGCCACCGCAGCGGTCGCTGTCTGCTGTCGAGCTCGTCGGTCGCGAGCGGGTCGCGTCGGCGGATCGGGTCGGCGTTGCGGTGGCGGTGGTCCGGGGCGGCGGCGGCGCGTCGACCGCGCCAGCGCTGCCCCGAACACGACACAGCGGGCCGTCAGGCCCGCCGCGGTGTTCGCCCATCGACAGTAGCACGGCGGGACGGGACCTGCCACGCCCGTGGGGCGTTCAGGCGACGACGGGTGAGCCCTCGCCCCGCTCGGCGCGGATCTCCTCGGCCATCTCGGAGGCGAAGTGCACGAGCGCCTCCACGATGTCCTCCTCACGCACCGTGGCGATCTTCTCACCCTTCTTGATGATGTCGCCCTTGCCGTTGCCTGCGGCCACGCCGAGGTCGGCCTCGCGGGCCTCGCCGGGCCCGTTGACCACGCAGCCCATCACCGCGACCCGCAGTGGGGCTTCGATGCCCTCGAGACCCTTCTGCACGTCCTCGGCCAGGGTCCACACGTCGACCTGGGCCCGCCCGCAGGAGGGACAGGACACCACGTCCAACCCACGCTGGCGGAGGTGGAGCGACTCCAGGATCGCGATCCCGGCCTTGACCTCCTCGACGGGGTCGGCCGACAGCGACACCCGGATCGTGTCACCGATCCCCTCGGCGAGCAGCGCCCCGATCCCGACCGAGGACTTGATCGAGCCGGTCTTGAGCGGACCGGCCTCGGTGACACCGAGGTGGAGGGGGTAGTCGGTGCGCTCCGACAGCAGCCGGTAGGTCTGGATCATCACCCAGGGGTCGGAGTGCTTGACCGAGACCTTGGTGTCGTGGAAGCCGACGTCCTCGAGCAGGCGGATCTCGCGCAGCGCCGACTCGACCATCGCCTCAGGGGTCGGGCCCCCGAACTCCTCGAGGATCGCGTCCTCGAGCGAGCCACCGTTCACCCCGATCCGGATCGCGACCCCGGCGTCGTCGGCCAGGCGGCCCAGGAGGGCCACCTTGTCGTGCTTCTTGATGTTGCCGGGGTTGATCCGGACCCCGGCGCAGCCGGCCTCGATCGCCATGACGGCGTACTTCCACTGGAAGTGGATGTCCGCGATCACGGGGATACGGGCGTGCTCGGCGATGTAGGCCAACGCCTCGGCGTCCTCCCGGCGCGGGACGGCGACCCGGACGATGTCGGCGCCGGCGGCCTGCGCTGCCGCTATGGCCTGCAGGGTCAGGTCAGCCTCGTGGGTCGGGGGGACCGTCATGGTCTGGACGCTGATGGGGGCGTCACCACCGACCTCCAGCGGGCCGAGCCGGATCTTGCGCGTCGGCTTGCGGGCCGGCGGCGGCAGGTCCACGTTGGCGACGGGCGCCGGGGAGGGCGCCATCGGCAGGTGGTCGGGGAAGGTGCTCACCAGGGCTTCTCGTGGTCGGGAGCGCGGCGGTCCGGCAGTGAGAGCCTGGCCAGCCGCGGCTCGCAGTGGGGGTCGGGATGCCTCGAGGCGGGTTCGTTGCCGAGGCTACCCCTGGCCGGCTCCGGCCCGCCGGATCTGAGGGGGCCCAACGCCCCCGGCACCGTCCGGCCCGGGAGCACCGGCCTCACAGGCGCAGCGGGTCGCTGATGTCCAACCAGATCGAGGTCACCACGACCAGCAGCAGCACGCCGATCACCGGCAGCGCCACCGCGGTGATGGTCCTCGGATCGACCGTGAAGTCCTGCTCGCGACCGCGCAGCCGGCGCACCAGGTTCCCTGCGCGCTCGACACCGATGACGGCCAGGTGGCCCCCGTCGAAGGGCGGCAGGGGCACCAGGTTGAAGATGAACAGGAACACGTTGAGGTAGGCCAGCAGGAAGACGAAGGTGTACAACCCCGCGGTCCCGGCACCCGCGGTCTGACCGGCGATCGAGGCGATCCCGATCACGGAGACGACACCCTCGGGGTCGCGCTCCTGCCCACCGAAGGCGGTCGACACCAGGTCCGAGAGCCCAGCGGGACTGAAGATCGTCGCCAGCCCACGAACGCTGGCACCGAGCAGCGGCACGACCCCACCGAAGGGGTCGACCTCGTCACCGACGGCGGCCCGCCGTCCTGCCGGGCCCGCCGGCAGCCGCTCCTCCACCGGAGCCGGCGCGAAGCCCGCCAGCCCGACCACCTCGCCGGTCGCCGGGTCCTCTTCGGCCTGCGGGGTGAGCACGATCTCGACCCGAGCCTCGTCCCGCTCGATCACGAGGCTGGTCGGGAGGTCGGGTCGGGCCCGGATCGCATCGCGCAGCACCGAGAAGTCCTCGGACTCCTGGCCCTCGACCGCCAGCAACCGGTCCCCCACCCGCAGGTCCGCGTCCTCGGCCGGCGTGTCCTCGATGACCGCCGCGACCTCGGTGGTGACCTCGCCGGTCGGCAGTGGCAGCAGCGAGTACAGGCCGAACAGCAGCAGGAACGCGATCGCGAGGTGGGTCACCGGCCCCATGAAGATGGCCAGGGCCCGCTGCCAGGCGGGGCGGTCGTGGTAGAAACGGCCCTCGTCGCCGCGTTCGAGCCGCCAGGCCAGGTCCCCCAGCCGTTCGCTGCCTCCCACCTCGGTGTGGACGATCTCCTTCAGGCAACGGCGCAGCCCGTCCAGGGTCTCGATGTCGGCGGCGGTCTCGCGGGTGCGTCGCAGGATGTGATCGCGGAGCTCGGACGGGGTGCCGCGCTGTGCCAGCTCCTCCTCCAGGTGGCTGAGGGCACCGACGGTCAGCTCCGGGGTGCCGTCGGAGAAGGTGGTGACCACGGTCGCATCCCGCTCGGCCGCCTGCCTCAGAGCCTCGGGGGTGAACACCGTGTCGACCAGCGGCCCGTCGCGCTCGTCGAGTGGCGACATGCCACGGATCGACACGAACCCCCCGAGTGGGAGGGCCTTGACGCCGTACTCGGTCTCGCCGCGTCGGGTGGACCACAGGGTGGGGCCGAAGCCGACGAAGTACCGGTCGGCCTTCATCCCCACCGACTTGGCGGTCAGCAGGTGACCGAGCTCGTGGATCAGGATCGCCAGGACCAGGGCGGCGACGAAGGCCAGGATCGCGGCTGCGCTGCTCATGGGGCTGCCGATCGGTGGAGGAGTGCATCGGCGTGTTCCCGGGCGAACCGGTCCGCCGCGAGCACCTCATCGAGCTCCCGGGGAGCGGAGGGCCCTGTGGCCGTGAACGCCTCCAGGGTCCCGGCCACCACGTGGGTGATGTCGAGGAAGGCGATGCGGCCGGCCAGGAAGGCCGACACGGCCTCCTCGTTGGCGGCGTTGTACACCGCGGGGTGGGCTCCTCCACGCCGGCCCGCCTCCAGCGCGAGGTCCACCGCCGGGAAGGTGGCCCGGTCGAGCGGTTCGAAGCTCAGCGTGCTCGCAGTGGTCCAGTCGCAGCGCACGAAGGCGTGGCCGAGGCGCTCGGGCCAGGCCAGGGCGAGCTGGATCGGCAGCCGCATGTCGGGCGGGGACAGCTGCGCGATCGTGGACCCGTCCACGAACTCCACCATCGAGTGCACCACGGACTGGGGGTGGACGACGACGTCGAGACGATCGAGATCGATGTCGAACAGCAGGTGCGCCTCGAGGAGCTCGAGCCCCTTGTTGACCAGGGTCGCGGAGTTGACGGTGATGACCGGTCCCATGGACCAGGTCGGGTGCTCCAGTGCGTCCGCGGCGGTGACGTCGCTCAACTGCTGGCGGCTGCGGCCTCGGAAGGGGCCGCCGCTGGCGGTCAGGACGAGCCGGAGCACCTCGCTGTCCCGGCCGGAACGCAGGCACTGGGCCAGGGCGGAGTGCTCGGAGTCGACCGGCAGCAGGTGGCTGGCGCGGCCCCCCGCGCGCTCGGCGGCGGCGACGACCAGGTCACCGCCGACGATCAGGCTCTCCTTGTTCGCCAGCGCCACGGGCGTGCCGGCCTCCAGCGCCGCGAGGGTGGGGGCCAGACCGACCGCCCCGGTGATCCCGTTGAGGACGATGTCGGCGTCGCTGGCGGCCAGGGTCGCAGCCGCCTCGGGGCCGTCGATGACCTCGAGATGGGGGGCGTGGGCCCGGAGCCGGGCCGCCGCGTCGCGGTCACCGACGGCCACCCGCCGCACACCGAGGGCCTCGACCTGCTCGGCGAGGGTGTCCACGTTTCGCCCGGCGGCGAGCCCGACCACCTCGAAGGCCTCGGGGTGGGCGGTGGCCACCTCGATGGCCTGGGTGCCGATCGAGCCGGTCGCCCCGAGCACGACCACGCGGCGACGGCTCACGGTCCCGCCTCGGTGGTCGCCGGCAAGGTGGGCAGGGCGGTAGCCGCGTCGATCCGCTCCGCCGCCCCCATCGCCGCCGGCAGCCGCGTGCCGGCCCCGAGGGGGTAGGAGGCCAGGAGCTGACCGCAGGCGGCATCGGCGTCACGACCCCGCGTATCGCGCAGGGTCACCGTGGCACCGCGGCGCTCCACGCCGGCGATGAAGGTCCGGACGCGCTGCGGCGTGGGTTCCTTCCAGCGCACCCCGGGCGTGGGGTTCATCGGGATGACGTTGACGTGGGCCCGCAGGCGCCGGGCGATCGCCCCGAGACGGTCGGCCTGCAACGCGTCGTCGTTGACCTCGCCGATCAGGCACCACTCGATGCTCACCCGACGGTTGGTGACGCGGCGGTAGTCGGCCATCGCCTGCTCCACCTCGGCGAGGGGGTGCTGGCGGTTGACGGGGACGAGATCGTCCCGAAGGCCGTCGGTGGCGGCATGCAGCGAGACCGCCAGGGTCACGGGCAGCCCGAGCTCCGCGAGCTTCGCGATCCCGGGGACCAACCCGACGGTGGAGACGGTGATGCTGCGTGCCGAGAGGTTGAACCCCGCCGGGTCGTGGAGCCAGCGGACCGTGGCCAGGGTCGCCGGCAGGTTGGCCAGCGGCTCGCCCATCCCCATGAACACGACGTTGGTGACCCGCGACGGCGCACCGTCGGGGAGGTGCTCCTCGCCGATGACGCCACTGCGCAGGGCGGCGTCGGCCACCACCACCTGTCGCACCACCTCGCCCGCGGTGAGCTGGCGCCGGAAGCCGGCCTGACCCGTCGCGCAGAAGGGGCAGCCCATCGCGCAGCCCGCCTGGGTCGAGATGCAGACCGTGGCGCGGTCGGGGTACAGCATCAGGACCGTCTCGATCGCCTCCCCGTCGGGGAAGCGGAGCAGCAGCTTGTGGGTGTGCCCCTCGTCGGCCACGGTGTGGGCGACGAGGTCGGGCCGCGCGGGAGCGAAGCGCGCGGCGAGCCGCTCACGCAGCGCGGCGGGGAGGTCGGTCATCTCGGCCGGGTCGTCCACACCGCGCACCAGCCAGGCGTGGAGCTGGTCGGCCCGGTAGCCGGGTTCGCCGAGCTCGGACAGCAGCTCAGAGATCCCGGCGCGATCGAGCGAGTAGGGATCGAGCACGTCGGGCTCAGGAGCAGCAGGCTCGGACACGGGGCCTCACGGACGGGTGCGGATGCCGTGACGACCACGGCGATCAACCCGACAGGGTACGCGAGCGACAGGGGGTCGACCGCCCGGACCCCGGTCGGTCAGGCGAACAGCGCGAGGCCGTAGAAGCCGACGGGCAGGGCGAACAGGATGCCGTCCACCCGGTCGAGCACGCCGCCGTGCCCAGGGAGCACATCACCGAGGTCCTTGACCCCGAGGTCCCGCTTGACCATCGACTGCACGAGGTCACCGACGAACCCCGCTGCTCCGGCAGCCACGGCCACCACGGCCGCCGACAGGGGCGTGAAGGCCTCGCCGAGCCGGGGCAGGACCAGCACCGCCAGCACCGCCGCGACCGTGAGCCCACCGATCAGACCTTCCCACGACTTCCCGGGGCTCACGCTCGGCACGACCTTGTGGCGGCCGAAGGGGACCCCGAAGGCGTAGCCGCCGATGTCGGTCAGGATCACCGCACCGATCACCGCCAGGACGACCACGGTGCCCTCGGGACGGTCCGCCAGTCGCGGCGCGTAGGAGGCGAACAGCCCGACCCAGAGCCCGAAGAACGCCGTGATGCCGAGGGTCGCGGTGACCGCGGAACGGTGGCGGTCGAACAGCAGCCACAGGAAGGCCGTGACCACCAGGACCGCCATGCCCAGCGACTGTCCTGCCGCGCCGAACCACATCGCGCCACCGACGCTGGTGACCACGCCGAGCAGCAGCGGCACGGTGAGCACGCGCACGCCGACGGTTGCCAGGATCCGGGACACCTCGACGCTGGCGATGGAGACCAGCACGACGATGACCGCCGTGAAGGCCTCGAGCCGCCAGAACAACGAGATCAGGAACACCGCCGCCAGCACGACCCCGACGGCGATGGCCGCGGGGAGGTTGCGACCACCCACCATGCCGCGAGGCTGGCTCTGGGGGCCGGGGGCGTCGGAGTGGTCCACGAGGGGGCGCGGAGGTCGCGGGAACACCGCGTCAGACCTCGCTGAGCTCCTGCTCCTTGGCCTCCAGCGCCCTGTCGATCCGGCCCACGTGCTCGGCGGTGACCGCCTCGAGCTTCTTGCTGTAGCGGTCGTGCTCGTCGGCGCCGACGTCCCCGTCGTCCTCCAGCTTCTGCATCGCGTCCCGGGCGCTGCGACGCACGTTGCGGACGGCCACCCGGCCGTCCTCAGCGGCGTGCTTGGCGAGCTTGATGTACTCCTTGCGCCGTTCCTGGGTCAGCTCGGGGAACACGCACCGGATCGTCGTCCCGTCGTTGGCGGGGTTGAGCCCCAGGTCGGACTCCCTGATCGCCTTCTCGATCGCGTTCACCGAGCTCTTGTCGAAGGGGTTGACGATCAGCATCCGGGGCTCGGGAACCGAGAAGTTCGCGAGCTGCTGCAGGGGGGTGGGCGTGCCGTAGTACTCCACCGTGATGCGGTTGAGCAGCTGGGGGTTCGCCCGACCGGTCCGGATACCGGCGAAGTCCTCGCTCACCTTCTCGACGGCCTGGTCCATGCGGTGGCTGGCGTCGCGCATGATCTCATCGAGGCTCATCGCATCCTCCTCGGGCGAACCGGCGGGGAGCCGGCGGTCGGGGGTCGTGGGTGGTCCCTCAGGTGGTGGCGTCCAACCGTGGCCGGTGGCCGACGGCGAGGTGATGCGGGTCAGGCGTCGGTGACGGGGGCGGCTCGGACCAGCGTGCCGACCGACTCGCCCTTGACGACCCGGCCGATGTTGCCCTCACGCAGGAGCTCGAACACGACGATGGGCAGCTGGTTGTCCATGCACAGCGAGATGGCCGTGGCGTCCATGACCTTCAGCCCCTGGTTCAGCACGGCCAGGAAGTCGATCACCTCGTAGCGGATCGCTCCGGCATCCTGCTTGGGGTCGCGGTCGTACACGCCGTCGACCTGGGTGCCCTTGAGGATCGCGTCGGCACCGATCTCCAGGGCGCGCTGCGCGGCGGTGGTGTCGGTGGTGAAGTAGGGCACCCCCAGGCCGGCGGCGAAGATCACCACCCGCCCCTTCTCGAGGTGGCGGACGGCCCGCCGGCGGATGTAGGGCTCGGCGAGCTCCTGCATGGCCACGGCGGTCTGGACCCGGGTCTCCACGCCCTCCTTCTCCAACGCGTCCTGGAGCGCGAGCGCGTTGATCACCGTCGCGAGCATCCCCATGTGGTCGGCGGAGGACCGGTCCATCCCGGCGGCCGCCGGCGAGTTGCCCCGGAAGATGTTGCCGCCACCGACGACGACCCCGATCTCCGTGCCGTCGCTGGCCTGGAGCTCACCGATCTCGCGGGCCACCTGGCTGACGATCCGAGGGTCGATGCCACCCTTGACCTCAGGGTCGGAGAACGCCTCTCCTGACAGCTTCAGCAGCACCCGGCGCAGTGGGGTCCTGTCGGTCACGCTCTACCTCGTCGGTCTCGTCGGTCCGGGTTCCCTGGTCCATGCTCCCACGAGCTCCGGGGCCATCGCGCACCCTGGTCGCCCGCTGTCCGCGAGCCTAGCGCCGCAACGCGACGGGCCCGCCCCCGTGGGGCGGGCCCGTGCCGTGCAGGTGGGTGGAGGCCGTCCTCAGGCGCCGACCTCGAACCGCGCGAAGCGGGCGACCTCGAGCTTCTCACCGACGATCGCCTGGACCTCGCTGATCGCCTGGGCGACGGTCTTGTCCGCGTCGAGGACGTAGGGCTGGTTCAGCAGGACCCAGTCCTCATAGACCTTCTTGACCTTGCCCTCCACGATCCGTTCGATGATGTGGTCGGGCTTGCCCTGCTCGACCGCCTCCTTGCGCGCGAACTCGCGCTCCTTGTCGAGCAGCGCGGCGTCGACCTGCTCCTCGGTCACCACCAGGGGCTTGGCGGCGGCGATGTGCATGGCGAGGTCCTTGGCCAGCTTCTGGACGGCGTCGGCCTTGGCCACGAAGTCGGTCTCGCAGGACAGCTGGAGCAGGACGCCGACCTTGGCGGGCATGCCCGGGGTGGGAGCGTGCAGGTAGGTGTGCACGAGACCTTCGCTGGCCGTCCGCTCGGCGGCCCGGGCGTCCATCTTGGCTCCGGTGCGTTCACGCACCAGTTCGGCCGCCTTGTCCATGTCGCCGTCGGCGTCGACGAGCGCCTTCTTGCAGGCCATCATGGGGGCGTTGGTCAGCTCGCGGAGCTGCTTGACCTCTGCGGCGGTGATCGCCACGGGATCCTCCTGTGTCGGGCCCGGCTCGGTGCGGGCGACGGGGTGCGCGGTCACGCGCGCAAGGCGTGCCGGCCGGCACGAGGACCGGCCGGCGCAGGCGCTGGAACTCAGGGCTGCTGCGGCTCCGCCGCCTCGGCCGGCGACTCGGCCGGCTCGGCCGGTGGCGCAGCCGGCTCGGCCGGTGGCGCAGCCGGCTCGGCCGGCGACTCGGCCGGCTCGGCCGGTGGCGCAGCCGGCTCGGCCGGTGGCGGCGCGGGCGCGGGAGCGGGAGCGGCGTCCTCGCCTGCGGCCCGGGTGGCCTGCTCGGCCGCCTGCTGGCGCTCGAGTTCGATCTCCCACTCGGCCTTCGGCTCCGCAGCGGCGATGCCGCTGTCGGCCGACTCGGTGGCCTTGAGCGCCTGCTCACGCAGCTCCTCGTCGGGCGAGCGTGAGGCACGCAGCAGCAGACCATCGGCGCAGGCATCGGCGATGATGCGGGTCAGCAGGGCGGAGCTGCGGATCGCGTCGTCGTTGCCGGGGATCGGGTACTGCACCACGTCGGGGTCGCAGTTGGTGTCGAGGATGCCGACCACCGGGATGTTGAGCCGGTTGGCCTCCTTGACCGCGATCTCCTCGATCACGGTGTCGACGACCCAGACCGCGTCGGGGAGCTTCTGCATCTCCCGGATGCCGCCCAGGTTGGTCTGGAGCTTCTCCCGCTCACGCTCGAGCTGGAGCACCTCCTTCTTCGGCAGCAGCTGGAAGGTGCCCGAGGCCTCCATGGCCTCCAGCTCCTTCAGGCGGGCGATGCGGCCCTTGATGGTCTGGAAGTTGGTCAGCATCCCGCCCATCCACCGCTCGGTGACGTAGGGCATGCCGACCCGGGTCGCCTGGTACTCGATCGTCTCTCGGGCCTGCTTCTTCGTGCCGACGAACATCACCGTGCCGCCCTTGGCGACCAGATCCCGGGTGAAGCTGTAGGCCCGCTCGATGTGCTGCACGGTCTGGCGCAGGTCGATGACGTAGATCCCGCCGCGCTCGCCGTAGATGAAGCGACGCATCTTGGGGTTCCAGCGCCGGGTCTGGTGCCCGAAGTGGACACCTGCCTCGAGCAGCTGGC
>PWWI01000057.1 GCA_003561535.1 Nitriliruptoraceae bacterium | reverse complement strand
GCTCGGCGTCGGCGCGCAGCGCCTGCGCCTCGGCTCGCTGCTCGGCCACCAGGGTGAACAGTCGCTCCACCTCGGCGACCATGACCCGGTCGCTGTCGAGCACGTGGCCGACCATGACGCTCGAGCTCATGAGGTCGCTGAAGTCGCGGACCCCGGTGAACACCTCGGCGAGGGAGACCTGGCCGTACTTGTAGGCGGCGATCACCCTGGCCTCGAGCTTGGCCGTGGCTGCGGCCAGCTCGGCCTCGGTGGCGACCAGCTCCTCAGCGACCACCGCCAGCCCCGCCTGGGCCTGGACGACGGCAGCCTCGGCCTCGGCCAGTGCCGCTTCCGCACCAGCCAGCTCGTCCTGGAGCGCCGCGAGGCGATCCTCGGCCTCGCTCATCTCGGCCTCGACCGCCGCGAGCCGCTGGCGGGCGTCACCCTCGCGCGCGCGGAGCTCGCCGACCTCTGCCTCCACCTGATCCCGCTCGGAGGCGATGTCCTGCAGTCCGTCGCGGAGCTCCCCGGTCTGCGCGGAGGCCGCCACCGGTAGCAGGGCCAGCGCGCAGGCAGCAGCGATGACACTGCGACCTCGACCCGCCTGCACCCGCACCGGTGAGCTCCATGCGACCGAACGTGATCGACTCGTGACGCTCCGCTACAACACACGACCGCTGGAGCTTACACGAGCCACATCAGCCACGATTGCGGCCGATTCCACGGGGATCGGCACGACGCGCCACGGACTGGAGCCTGGTGACGGGTGCGACCCGGCTCAGATGTCGAGGAAGCGGCGCAACGCCAGGATGGAGGCCACCGCGGCGATGCCGGTGCCCGCCAGCAGCAGCCAAGGACCGACGGCGATGACCTGTGCCTCGCCGATGAAGGGCATCAGCTCGATGTCCTGCGCCAGGCTCGTGGCCACCCGCGGGACGGTGCCCCACAGCAGGCCCCATGACACGAGGGCGCCGATCAGCCCCGCGAACACCCCCTCCAGCACGAAGGGCAGCCGGATGTACCAGTTGCTCGCGCCGACCAGCCGCATGATCCCGGTCTGCTCGCGACGGGCGAACGCCGCGACCCTGATCGTGTTGGCGATCAGCACACCTGCGGCCACCAGCTGGATCGCGGCGACGACCAGCGCCGCGGTACGCACCACGTTGGTGAAGCGCAGGAACTGGTTGAGCACCTCGCGCTGGTCGACGACCTCCTCCACCCCGGGGTAGGGGGGCGAGAACTGGTCGGCGATGACGTTGAACAGGTTGGGGTTCTCGAGCCTGACGCGGAAGGAGGCCGGCAGGATGTCCGCGTCGATGGCGTCGATCAAGGACTCCTGGTCGGCGAACATCGCGGTGAAGCGGTCGTAGGCGTCCTGCTTGGACTCGTAGAACACCTCGGAGACGACCTCCTGGGACTCGAGGTCCTCACGCAGCTGCTCCTGCTGCTCAGGGGTGATCGCCGGGCAGACCCGGTCGTCACAGAGGTAGATCGACACCTCCACGCGTCCGGTCCAGTCATCGGTGGCCAGGTCGACCTGCTCCGAGAGCAGCAGGCTCGCCCCCAACAGCGTCAGTGACACCGTCACCGACAGGATCACGGCGACGGTCATCATCAGGTTGCGCCGCAACCCGACGAAGGCCTCGCGGATCACGTAGGTCCAGCGCGCGGTCATCGATGCCTCCAGCTCGCCCGACAGACGTCGAGCATGATGTCCTCGGTCAGCCGCCGTAGCCGTACACGCCACGCGACTGGTCGCGGACGACGTGGCCGTCCTCCAGCTCGATGACGCGGCGCCGCATCGAGTCGACGATGTGCTGGTCGTGGGTCGCCATCACCACGGTCGCGCCCGTGCGGTTGATCCGATCCAGCAGCTTCATCACCCCCACCGAGGTGGAGGGATCGAGGTTGCCGGTCGGCTCGTCACAGAGCAGGATCCGCGGGTTGTTGACGAAGGCGCGCGCCACGGAGACGCGCTGCTGCTGCCCACCCGAGAGCTCGTGGGGGTGGGCCCGTGACTTCTCCGACAGCCCGACCAGGTCCAGCCCCTCCGGCACCCGCTTCTCGATCTCCCGGCGCGGACGCCCGATGACCTCCAGGGCGAAGGCGACGTTCTCGTAGACCGTCTTGTTCTCCAGCAGCTTGAAGTCCTGGAAGACGTACCCGATCTCACGCCGCAGCACGGGCACCTTCCAGGACCTGAGCGTCGCCAGGTTCTTGCCGGCCACCCAGATCTCGCCGCCGTCGGGAAGCTGCTCCCGGGTCAAGAGCTTCATGAAGGTGGACTTGCCCGAGCCCGACGGACCCACCACGAACACGAACTCGCCCTTGGTGACCTCGACCGTCACGTCGTCGAGCGCGACGACCTCGTCATCGGCGCCGCGCTTGTAGGTCTTGGTGACGTTCTGGAGCTTGATCACGGGATCCGCCAGGGGTCGTGTGGCCGGGCCGGGCCGGGGGACACTGGTCGGTGCTCATCGACGCCGCCGGCAGGCAGCGTCGCTGGGTGGATGGACCGAAGCACCGGGTGACAGACCCCCGTGCCGCAGCCGACGCCGTCCACCGCGGGCCGAGGGTACAACCTCCCGCAGGCCACCCCTCGTCACCCGAGCCGGGGCGGAAGGCCAGGGCCGGAAGGCCAGGGCCGAAGAGGCCGGCTCAGGTCTCGCGGGCACTGGCCTCGCGCACCCGCCGGCGCAGCTCGGCCTCCATGAAGGCATCCAGGTCACCGTCGAGGACGTCGGACACGTTGCCGGTCTCGTGCTCGGACCGCAGATCCTTGACCATCTGGTAGGGCGCCAGCACGTAGCTGCGGATCTGGGACCCGAAGCCCACGTTCTGCACCCCACCGCGCAGCTCGTCGAGCTCCTCGGCCCGCTTCTGGCGCTCGAGCTCGGCGAGCTTGGCCTTGAGCACCCTGAGCGCTGCCGCCTTGTTCTGGTGCTGGGACTTCTCGTTCTGGCAGCTGGCCACGATGCCGGTTGGCAGGTGGGTGACCCGCACCGCGGAGTCGGTGGTGTTCACGCTCTGCCCGCCGGGGCCGGAGGAGCGGTAGACGTCCACCCGCAGTTCCTCCTCGGGGATGGCCACCTCGTCCTCCAGTTCGGGCAGGACCGGCACGATGTCGACCAGTGCGAAGGAGGTCTGACGCCGGGCCTGGGAGTCGAAGGGGCTGATGCGGACCAGCCGGTGGACACCGTGTTCGACCGTCAGCCACCCGTAGGCATCGGGGCCCCGCACCTCGAAGGAGGTGGACTTCAGCCCGGCCTCCTCGCCGTAGGAGCGGTCGTAGACCTCGGTGTCGAACCCGCGGCTCTCCGCCCACCGCAGGTACATCTTCTGGAGCATCTGGGCCCAGTCCATGGCGTCGACCCCGCCCTCGCCGGCGTGGATCGACACGATCGCGTCCTCGTGGTCGTACTCGCCACCGAGCATGGTGGCGACCTCGAGGCGATCGAGCTCCGCCCGCACCTCCGCGAGCCCGGCGACCACCTCGGCGGCAGAGGAGGCGTCGTCCTCCTCCTGGGCGAGCTCCTCGAGCACCTCGAGGTCGTCGAGGCGCTCCACCAGCGCATCGAAGCGCTGCAGCTCCGTCTCGATCCGGGACAGCTGGGTCGTGACCTGCCGGGCCCGGTCGGGGTCGTCCCACAGGTCCGGTGCGGCCGCGCGCTCCTGGAGCTCACCATGGCGGTCACGCTTGACGGCGATGTCGAGATCGGACTCGAGCTGGACGACCCGGCGCCGGGCAGCGGCGAGGTCGTCGGCGTAGCTGGTCGCCATCGGCGGGACTCCTCACGAGGCGGGCGGGGACGCGGTGGCCAGGGCGGGCCGGCGTGGTGAGCCCGATGCTACCGAGGCCGGTGCCCACCACCCTCGTGCGGTCCTCGCGCGGTCCTCGCGCGCAGACGGACCGGCCGCTGGTGACCGAGCCGGAGCCGTCACATGGCATCATCGCGACCCCGACCGGGAGGCGGCGAGGTGGCGGACGAGGCGAGAGGGGCGGCGACGCGCACGGCTGCGGCGGCGACGCGCACGGCTGCGGCGGCCGACGATGCGGCTGTGGCCACCGACGGCACGGCTCGGCCGCAGCCACGGCTCGAGGACCGCCGCGAGCGCACGCTGGTGATCGGGGCGGGCAGCTCGGGGCTGACGGCCGCGAAGAACCTCCGTGAGCGGGGCTTGGCCGTCGACCTCGTCGAACGCGAGGATCGTCTGGGTGGGAACTGGAACATCGAGGGCTCGGCCAGCCGCGTCTACGAGTCCACCCACATGATCTCCTCCAAGCCCTTCACGCAGTACCCCGACTTCCCGATGCCGGACGACGCTCCCGACTACCTGCACCACACCCAGGTCCTGGCCTACCTGCACCGCTACGCGGCCCACTTCGGCCTGGACGAGCTGGTCGAGCTGAGCACGACCGTCGAGGAGGTCACCCCGCTGGCCCGTGGCTTCGACGTCACCCTCACCGGACCCGACGGCACACGGTCGGCCCGCCGCTACGGGCAGCTGGTGGTCGCCAACGGCCACAACTGGTACCCGAAGTGGCCGAGCTACCCCGGTCAGGACAGCTTCACCGGAGAGCTGCTGCACTCGGCCGACTACCGCTCAGCAGCCCAGCTCGAGGGCAAGCGGGTCGTGGTGGTGGGCGCCGGCAACACCGGGTGCGACATCGTGGTCGAGGCCGCCCAGCGCGCCACGGCAGCCTTCCACTCGACCCGACGGGCCTACTGGTACGCACCGAAGTACGCGCTCGGGCGCCCCGCCGACCAGGTCAGCGATGCGATCTTCGCCCTGCGCCTGCCGCTGCGTGCCACCCAGGCGCTGTTTGAGGCCACGGCCCGGCTGGTGGTCGGTCGCTACGAGCGGTTCGGCCTGCCCACGCCCGACCACCGCTTCCTCGAGACCCACCCGATCGTCAACCAGCAGCTCCTCTACCACGTCGGCCACGGCGCGATCACCCCGAAGCCCGACATCGACCACCTCGACGGCGACGAGGTCGTGTTCACCGATGGCAGCCGGGTCACCGCCGACCTGGTGCTGTTCGCCACGGGCTACCTGATCCGCTTCCCGTTCCTCCCCGAGGGGCTGATCCCCGGAGGCGCCCGGCCACGGCTGTACCGCAACGTCTTCCACCCAGACCGTGACGACCTGTTCGTCATCGGACTGATCCAGCCGGACTCGGGGCAGTTCTGTCTGGTGCACTGGCAGGCGGTGCTCGTCGCCGCCTACCTCGAGCTGCGGCAGCGTGACCCGGCCGCCGCGGCGGCCTACCTCGTCGCCGGACGCGACCACCTCGACGAGCGGTCCCAGGGCGGCATCGACCTGATCGACTCGACCCGCCACTACGTCGAGGTGGAGCACGCCGACTACGTGCGCGATCTGGAGCGCGAGATCCGGGACGTGGAGGCCCGCAGCGCCGGAGCCCGGTCCACCGGACGCGCGAGGTCCGCGGCCGGGTCCGCAGCGACGCCGGCAGCGGCACCTGCGGAGATGTCCGCGTGAGCCGTCAGCCAACCGCCAGCGACCACACCCCGCGTGAGCGGGTCCGACGCACCCTCGACTGGACCCTGCCGCCCTCCCCGGTGGTGCGCGAGGTCGTCGAGGTGGTGCCCGACCATCCGGTGGCGAACCGCCCCCCGCTGCTGTTCGTCCACGGTGCCTGGCACGGCGCGTGGTGCTGGCAGGAGCGGTGGCTGCCGGCGGCGGCGGAAGCGGGCTGGCACAGCGTCGCGGTCAGCCTGCGTGGTCACGGCGGCAGCGGGCGTCCCGAGCGCTTCGGACTGGCGAGCCTGCGCCACTACGAGCACGACGTCCTCCAGACGATCACGACCCTGCCGTCACCGCCGGTGCTGATCGGCCACTCGCTGGGCGGCGTGGTCGTCCAGGGGGTCCTGGAGCGGTACCGGTCGGCGCCGGCGGGGGTCCTCGTCGCCTCGATGCCTCCCGTCCACGGCCTGCAGGCGGTCCCGGGGCTGCTGCGCCACGATCCCGGGCTGCTGGTGCAGGCGCTGGTTGGCCGGGAGGTCACCCCGCGGTCCGGCACGTTGTTCGGGCCTGCGACCGACCCGGGAGAGGCGGCCGAGTACCTGGCGCGGCTCGGGCCCGAGTCGTGGCTCGCGACCCAGCAGGTCGTGCTCCCGCGACGGCGGCGCGACATCCGCGCGCCGGTGCTGGTCCTCGGTGGGGAACACGACGTCGTCGTGCCACCCCACGCCGTGGTCCGCACCGCACGGCACTTCGGGACCCGCGCCCACCTGTTCCGCGGGATGGGCCACGAGCTGATGCTGGAACCGGGCTGGGACGCGGTGCTGCGACGGGTGCTGGGATGGCTCGAGGCGACGCTGACCGGTGACGCCGGCACCTGAACGGTGCGACCGCCGCTGCTGGCGTCACCGGGCGGTGGGTCCACGGCGATGCCACGCGGGCACCCTGAGCCCTGCGCCGCCTGTCAGGGACGGACCCGGGGGGTCCCGGAGTGTGCGAGCGGCGGCGTCGGTGCATGCTGGTGGGGCAGCGCGGAGCCCCGCGGAGGCCGCGGAGCCCACCGAGCTCCCAGCGCACCGAGCACCGCCACCCCAGGAACGAGGCAGGACCATGACCGCCCCCACACCCCCACCCGCCCCCGCGCCACGCAAGCTCTACCGCTCACGTTCCGACCGGATGATCGGTGGGGTCTGCGGTGGACTCGCCACCTACCTCGGCGTGGATCCGACGGTCGTCCGACTGATCGCGGTGGCGACGATCCTGCTCCCGGGAGCCTCGATCATCGCCTACCTGCTGGCCTGGATCATCGTGCCCGAGGAGCCCTGGATCGCGGCCCGGTGACCCGGCGGTCCCCCCGCCGGGGACGCCGACCCCGAGCGCCGTCGCCCGCGACGGGGGCACCCACGAGCGACGCCCGCCGGTCTCCCCGGCGGGCGTCGGTCGGATCAGCCGACGACGTCAGCCGTCAGGCCTTCTGCGCGGAGACGACGACCTCGAAGCTCCACAGCTCGCTCCCCGTGGCGGACGGACCGCCGCGGCTGTAGGCCCCGGGGTGCCCCTCGTCCGGGCCGCTCGGCGCGGCTCCCGGCGCACTGGACGCACCGGGGTGGCCGACGTCCGGCCCGCTCCCTGCAGCCGCCGGCGCGCTGGCCGCGCCCGGGTGCCCCTCGGTCGGCCCGCTCGGTGCCGCCTCCGGCGCGCTGGACGCACCGGGGTGGCCCGAGGTCGGGTCGTTGACGGAGTTGTCGTGGCCCCCACCATGGCTCTGCTGGAACGACTCGGAGCTCATCCAGGCATCGAACGCTGCGTCGTTGCTCCACCGCGTGACCACCAGGTAGTGACCACCACCGTCGGTGGGCCGCAACAGCTCGAACGACTCGAAGCCCTCGACGGTGTCGACGTCGCCCTTGCGCGCAGCGAACCGTTCCTCGAGGGCAGCACCTCTACCGGCCGGGACCTCGAGCACGTTGATCTTGACCACTGTCATGGGTACCTCCATCCGACACGCCGAGGTGGCGCGTCCTCACCCTTCACCATAACCGCGCGCGGCCTGCGCGCACAGTGATCGGGTGGACGTTCGTCGGGGGGGTGCGCTCCTCGGGGCGTGCGTGCGCCCATCGGAGCACGTGGGCGCCCATCGGGGCAGGTGGGCGCCCATCGGGGCAGGTGGGCGCCCATCGCGGCAGGTGTGCGCCCCTCGGAGCACCTGGGCGCCCGTCGGCACGTGGGGGCGGCTCCAGCGCTGCGCTCGGCGGTCACCACCACTGGGTACCCGGAGCGCCCTTGAACGGCCCCACCACGCGGGAGGTGATCCAGCCGCCGTAGAAGCCGCTGTCGCTGGCACGGACCACCTCGTCGTCCACCAGGCAGCGGTCCACGCGGCCGGGGTAGAAAGTGACGTGGTCGACCAGGGCCGCGAAGGCGGAGGTGGGCCGGGGGTAGTACCAGCCGGCGAGTTCCGACCGGCGCTCCCCGACCACGAGGTCGACGTAGGCCGCCTGCCCCTTGAACTCGCAGAAGGTCCGGTGGGGGTTGGGGACCAGCAGCCCCTGGTCCACGTCCTCGAGCGGCAGGTAGTAGGACGGCGGGTGGGAGGTCTCCAGCCCCCGGATCGCCCGCCGGGTGTCGGCGACGTTCCGGCCGGCGAACTCCACGACGACGTGCTCGTCCGTGGGGTCGAGCGCCGGTGGACGGGGGTAGGACCAGACGGACTCCTGCCCTGGGCCGACGGGCTCGGGGGTGGGTCGGGAACGCATGCGGGATCCTTCGGGCCGGCGAGGTGGGGAGGTGGGGAGGTGACGTCCGGAGGCGGCCTCACACCACGCGGACATCCCTGGTTCGGAACCCCCGAGCCGACCGGCCGGGGGTGGTTGGGCGCGTACCCTCTACCCTTCGCTCCCTTCCCCCACGAGCGACGAAGGCGGACCCGGTGGCCAGCAAGGACGACCGCCAGGAACTGCAACGACGCTTCAGCGGCCTGACCTCCCAGCAGCGTCGCGCCGTCGTCAAGGCGGTCAACCGGGGCCGGGCCGTCGAGACCCGCAAGCACGCTCCGCTCGCCGTCCACGTCGCCAACCGGCAGATGCGGTTCTGGAAGTGGTCCTGGGTGATCGGTCCTGCCGTCGGGCTGCTCCAGATCGGCCAGCTCGGGCCGGCGGCCGCGGTCCTCAACGCCCTGCTGGCGACGGCCCTGCTCGGGTCCATGTCCGCCTTCTTCTACCTCCGGGCCCAGCGCTCCGCGCGGGCGAACCTGGAACTGATGGGCGGGAAGCGCCCCGGCCCCGGCTTCGACAGCCCGGGGCCGCGTCGCTTCGGAGGACGCGGTGACCGCGGGGAGGCGAAGAGCAAGGGCGGCACTGGAGGCGGCGACGCCGCGACCGATCGCGCCCAGGGCAGCAAGCGCCGGTGGTGGGGTGGACGTGACACGCGCCCGACCACCTCCTCCCCCTCGGGGAGCGCCGGTCACCTGCCGAGCCGGCCCGGGAGGCCGCGCGACACCACCGCGCAGGGCGACGGCGACACCCCGGGCACGACCCCGCCGCAGCGATCCCAACCGGGCCTGCCACCGGACCGGCGGCCCTACCAGCCCCGGGGCAAGAAGCGCCGCGGACGCTGAGCACCGCGGACGGTGCCCGCTGGGGCACAGGGGCAGCTGCCCGACGCCCGGCCGCTGACCCGCCGCTGCCCCGCTGACCCGCCGCCGCCCGGCCGTCAGCCGGCGGCGCCCCGCGTGGCCAGGGTCGCGCGCGCGACGTCGGCCACCCGCTCAGGGGTGAAGCCGAACTCGGCGAACAGGTGCGGCGCGGGCGCCGAGGCGCCGAAGCGGTCCAAGCCCACCACCGCACCGGCGGGACCGACCACGCGCTCCCAACCGGTGGTCACCCCGGCCTCCACGGCGACCCGCGCCGGCACCGCCGGGGGCAGCACCTCGTCGCGGTAGCTCGCGCCCTGCGCCAGGAACATCTCCACCGACGGCATGGAGACCACCCGTACCGACCGTCCGCCCGCGGCCAGCAGGGCCGCAGCCTCGCGGCACACCGCGACCTCCGACCCACTGCCGATCAACACGACGTCGGGGGCACCCACCACCTCGGTGTCGCCCTCGGCGGGGAGCTCCATGAGGACGTAGCCACCGCGCGCGATCGGCTCCGTCGGGCGGGCACCGAGGTCGGGGACCTTCTGGCGGGTCAGCGCCAGCAGGGTGGGATGGTCGGCCGTGAGCGCGGCACGCCAGGCAGCCACCGTCTCGGCGCCGTCCGCCGGCCGCCACACCGCCAGGCCGGGGATCAGGCGCAGGCTCGCCAGGTGCTCCACCGGTTGGTGGGTCGGGCCGTCCTCACCGAGGCCGATCGAGTCGTGGGTCATCACGTAGACGACCCGCTGCCCCATGAGCGCCGCCAACCGGATCGCCGGTCGGCAGTAGTCGGTGAACACCAGGAACGACGCCACGTAGGGCAGGAACCCACCGTGGAGCGCGATGCCGTTGGCCATCGAGGCCATCGCGTGCTCGCGGATCCCGAACCGCAGGTTGCGGCCGAGGCGGTCATCGGCATGGAAGTCCCCACCGTCGGCCACGTCGGTGTTGTTGGAGGCGGCGAGGGCGGCGGAGCCACCGAACAGCTCGGGCACCACGGGCGCGAGCGCGTTGATCACCGCGCCGGAGTGCTGGCGCGTGGCAGCGTCGCCCTCCAGCGAGGGCAGCGCCTCGGTCCAGTCACCCGGCAGCTCCCTGCGGACCACGCGCCGGTCGAACTCGGCCGCGAGCTCCGGCTGCGCCACCCGGTGAGCGCGGACCCGCTCCTGCCACTCGGCTCGGAGCGCCGCGCCCCGCTCCCGGGCATCGAGGTGGTCGGCCACCTCGGCGGGTACGTGGAACGGGGGGTGCTCCCAGCCGTAGGCCCGCTTGGCCGCGGCCACCTCGTCGTCGCCCAGTGGCGCGCCATGGGCCGCGGCGGTGCCGGCCTTGGCCGGTGCCCCGTACCCGATCACCGTCCGCACGGCGATCAACGACGGTCGCGGGTCGGCGTCGGCCGCAGCGATCGCGGCGCGTAGCGCGTCGAGGTCGTTGCCGTCGGCCACCTGCTGGGTGTGCCAGCCGTAGGCGTCGAAGCGGGCCAGGACATCCTCGCTGAAGGCGATGTCGGTGCTGCCGTCGATCGTGATGCGGTTGTCGTCGTAGAGGTAGGTGAGGCGACCGAGCCGGAGGTGACCGGCCAGGGAGGCCGCCTCGGCGCTGACACCCTCCATCAGGTCGCCGTCGGAGACGATCGCGTAGACGCGCTGGGGCAGGATGCCGATGTCGTCCGGATCGAGCTCCGCCGACAGGCGTTCAGCGGCCAGCGCCATCCCGACCCCGTTGGCGAAACCCTGACCGAGGGGGCCGGTGGTGGTCTCCACACCCGGGTGCCCGGGGCCGAACTCCGGGTGGCCCGGGGTGACGGAGCCCAACTGCCGGAAGGAGCGCAGGTCCTCCAGGGTGGGACGCTCGTAGCCGCTGAGGTGCAGGGCCGCGTACAGCAGCATCGACCCGTGACCGGCGGACAGCACGAACCGGTCCCGGCCGGGCCAGGCCGGGTCGGCGGGGGCATGGCGCAGCACCTCGCTGAACAGCAGGTACGCCATCGGAGCGCAGCCCATGGGCATCCCGGGGTGGCCGGAGTTCGCCGTCTGGACCGCGTCGATCGCCAGGGTGCGGATCGTGGTGATCGCGGCTTCATGGAGGTCAGCCGGGGCGGGCTGATCGTTCGGGGCGCTGGGCATGACACCTCGAGGCAGGGGGGCCGCGGATGCTAGCTCCCGAGTCCCCCTATCCTCGTCCGACGCCCGACGGGAGCCGACGCACGTGCCACCTCTGCCGCAGCGCATCACCTACCGCGTGGCTGTCGACCGCGCACCCGGCGTGTTCGCCGCGGTCGTCACCGCCATCGACGAGCTGGGCGCGGAACTGGTCGGCACCGACACCACCAGCCAGCAACGGCACGTGGCCTTCCGCGACCTCACCGTCGAGGTCCGCGATGCGGTGCACGCCGACGAGATCGCCGCCGCGCTGGTCGAGCTCGCGAGCGTGGAACTGCTGGCGATCACCGACGAGGTCCTGGCCGCCCACCACCACGGCAAGATCCGCGTCGAGGTGACCCGGCAGGTCGACGGCCCCCGGGATCTGTCCCTGGTCTACCCCCCCGGCGTCGCGAACGTGTGTCGCATCATCGCCGACGACCCGGCCGCGGCCTACCGCCTGACGATCAAGTCCAACGCGGTGGCGATCATCACCGACGGCTCAGCGGTCCTCGGCCTCGGCGACATCGGACCGCTGGCTTCGCTGCCCGTGATGGAGGGCAAGGCGATGCTGCTGAAGTCCTTCGGTGACGTGGACGCCTACCCGGTGCTGGTGGACGAGCAGGACCCCGATGCCTTCGTCGACACCGTGGTGCGGATCGCGGGGGGGTTCGGCGGCATCAACCTCGAGGACATCTCCGCACCGCGCTGCTTCGAGATCGAGGGGAAGCTGCGGCAACGGCTGGACATCCCCGTCTTCCACGACGACCAGCATGGCACCGCCGTGTGCGTCCTCGCGGCGCTGATGAACGCGACGAAGGTCACCGGTCGCGAGCTGGCCGGACTCAAGGTGGTCGTACAGGGCGTCGGTGCAGCGGGCGTCGCCATCGTGCAGCTGCTGCGTGCGGCGGGCATCGAGGACATCGTGCCGGTCGACATCGACGGCATCGTCGAGCCGCGCCGACGTGCGGGGCTGGATCCGGTCCGGTTCCGGCTCGCTCGCCAGGTCAACCCCCGGGAGCTGACGGGCGGCAAGGAGGTCGCGCTCGCCGGTGCGGATGTCTTCATCGGGGTCTCGGGACCGGAGAGCCTGCCGATCGAGCTGGTCCGGACGATGGCTGACGATCCGATCGTGTTCGCGCTGGCCAACCCGGTCCCGGAGCTCCACCCCGACCTCGCGGCCGGGCACGTCGCGGTGATGGCCACCGGGCGCTCGGACTTCCCCAACCAGATCAACAACGTGCTCGCGTTCCCCGGCATCTTCCGAGGGCTACTGGATGCGGCGGCGACCGCGGTCACCGACGAGATGAAGGTGGCCGCGGCCGAGGGCATCGCCTCCATCGTCGGTGAGGACCTCGCCCACGACTACGTGGTCCCCTCCCCCTTCGACCGCTCGGTGGTGCCGGTGGTCGCCGACGCGGTGGCGCGGACCGCACGGGAGCAGGGCCACGTGCGCCCCGGCTCGGGCGGATCCCTGTCGACCGAACGGCAGGCGGCGGAGCAGGACGCGGCGCAGCGCGCCGTGCAGCGGGCCGTGACCCGGCGGTTCCACGGGAACTGACCCCGGCGGATCGAGCGCCCCGCGCGGATCGAGCGCCCCGCGCGGGGCTGCGGAGCCGGCTGCTAGGAGCGCGTCGGGCTGCCGTCGTGCCGATCACGCTCGGTGAGCGCATCCCGGATCTCGCGCAGCAGCCGCACGTCCTCCGCATCCTCCTCGGGCTCCGGTTCGGCGGCCGCCCGCAGACGCTGGAGGCGGTTGTAGGCCTTGACGACGAGGAACAGCGCGAGCGCCACCAGCAGGAAGTTGATCAGGGCGGTCAGCACCGCACCCACGCTGCCGACCCGCATCCCCGTCTCCGCGTCGACGGCACCGAAGGTCAACAGGGAGTCGAAGTTGGGCTCACCGAACACCCAGGCGATCAGGGGCGTGAGCACGCGCTCGGTGATGGTGGAGATCACCGACTGGAAGGCGACCCCCAGGACGAAGGCCACGGCCAACTCGACCATGTTGCCCCGGGCGATGAACTCCTTGAACTCTGCGATCACGTGGTTTCCGATCCTCACTGCGGCTGCTGGTGGGCACTTGACCACCGGTGCGGCCGGGGACCGTAGCGGAGCAGCACGGACCGACCACCGCCGGTGTGACCGAACGGCTCCGACGGGCCTGAGTGCCGCCGATCAGCGCTCGCGCAGCCACCGAGCGAGCTCCGGCTCCACCTCGGCGAGCGCAGCTGTCGGGGAGCGCGGCACGCGATCGGGGCTCCGGGCACCGGTCACGCGGAGCGCGTGGTCGCCCCCCGGGACCACCACCACATCGGAGCGGCGGGGCAGCTTGCGACGGTGGGTCCGCAGCAGCGACAGGTCGGCCAGCGGATCGTGATCGCCCTGGAGGAACAGGCAGGGAACACCGATGTTGGGCCAGTGATCGACCCGCAGCCGGTCTGGCCGTCCCGGCGGGTGCAGCGGGTAGCCGGAGAACAGCAGGCCGGCGGAGGTCGTACCCGTCGCCACGGCCAGCGAGGCGACCCGACCGCCGTAGGAGCGCCCACCGAGGATCCAAGGCTCCTCCCGCGGTGTGCCGAGCAGTAGCTGGGCTGCGGTCAGGATCTCCCGGAACCCTGGCACTGCCGTCTCGGCCCGCGGGGCGCGGCGCCCCGCCTGATGGTGGACGAGGTTCGCACGGACGACCCTGTGCCCGCAGCGCGCGACGGCCTCGGCCAGGGCGACCACCGGCTCGCTGTCCAGGCTGCCTCCGGCACCGGGGACGAGCAGCACCGGCCGACCCTGGTGGTGATCGGGTCGATGACTGACCGCCTCGACGACCCCCTCTCGAGCCGCAGGGACCGCCAGCTCGTGCCGGTCGGTCGAGCAGGTCACCGGTGCTCGGGCACCGTCACGACGACCGGGCACGGCGAGTGCGCGACGACCTGGTGGGTGACCGATCCGAGCAACAGCCCGCGGAACCCGCCGAGCCCCCGGGCCCCGACGACCAGCAGGTCGGCCCCCTGGGCCACCTCGCAGAGCACGGCGGCGGCGCCACCCGAGCGCACCGTGCGAGTCACCTCCACGTCACCCGCACCACCGACCTTCTCGATCTGCTCGGAGATGACCTCGTCGGCCGCAGCCCTGAGCTCGTCGTCGGAGGGCAGCGTGACCACCGCCGGCAGGGCCACCAGTTCAGGTGTCGGATAGGCGTGCACCAGATGCAGCTCGGCCCCCCGCAGGCGAGCTTCGTCGAGCGCCCACCTCAGGGCGCGCACGGACTCCTCTGAAGAGTCGAGGCCGACGACGATACGAGCGGTCATGGTGATCCCCTCCCGAGGCGACGGTCCGACCCGGTCGACGCTCGGCGAGCGATCACACGGGCCATCACCTCGCAGGATGCGATACGGCCGGGGCCCAGGCCAGGGACCTGCGGCCCCGATGGACAGGGTCTGTCCCATCGGGCGGCCCCCAGAGCCGTCCGGCGGCCCCCCAGAGCCCCCCCGGCGGCCCCCCAGAGCCCCCGGCGGCCCCTTGGAGCACCCTAGGACGTAGGCTTCCACCTCGATGTCCGAGCGGCCACCGATGGGGGGACCGCCGGCTCACCCGCATCGGGAGTCGATGGCCGTGAAGTACCCAGGGCACCTCCTCACCGACGGTGAGGAGATCCTGCGCCAGTTCCGACCCCACTGGAAGGTGCTGCTGCCCGCGCTCGGCTGGGCGATGCTGCTCGCCGCCATCGCCGGCTTCGTGGCCGCGATCCTGCCTGAGCGGTGGAGTCCGGGGTGGTCCTTCGGGGGGTCCTTCGCACTGGCCCTGCTGCTGTGGCTGGTGCTCTCCGGCCGGGCGCTGGTGGCCTGGTACGCGACCAACTACGTGCTGACCGACGAGCGCATCGTGGTGCGCCAGGGGCTGATCGCCCGCACCGGCACGGAGATCCCCCTGGAGAACATCACCAACGTGCTCTTCAGCCAACGCGTGGTCGAGCGGATGCTCGGCTACGGCGACGTACTGATCGAGTCGGCCGGCAGCCAGGGGCAGAGCCGTCTCGAGGACATCCCCGACCCGGAGGCCTTCCAGTCGGAGGTCTACCGGGCGCGGGAGCTGCGCAGCCTCCACTTCCGCTCCACGGGGAACGTGGCGGCGCGGGACGTCGTCCAGCAGCTCGAGGCCCTGGCCGACCTGCGCGAACGCGGCCACCTCACCGACGAGGAGTTCGCGGCCAAGAAGCGCACGCTGCTCGGCGACCTGCCGGGGGTCGAGCCGGCGGAGGTGCGGGAGCTGATCGACGAGGGGGAGATCGACCCGACCCTGTGACACCCGGCTGATGGACAGCCCGCCGGCGAGTGCGGCAGCTGACGCCACCTCGACGCTGACGACCACCTCGACGCCGGTGGCGTCCCGACCGCCCGCTACGGTCGCGGGATGACCGGGACCTTCCTGAACGCGGGCGCCATCGTCCTGGGGGCCGGCATCGGGACGCTGCTGGGCGGCCGGCTGTCCTCGGGGGTCAGAGGCACGGTCACCGACATCCTCGGCATCTTCGTGCTGGTGCTCGGCGCCAGCGATGCCCTCGGGACCTTCGGTGACGAGCTGTCCACCACCTTGGGATCCGCCGCGGTGCTCGTGATCCTCGCCTCGCTCCTGCTCGGAGGGGTGATCGGCGAGGCGATCGACATCGAGGGCTGGCTGCACCGGCTCGGGGCGTGGCTGCGGGACCGGGTCGTGGGTCACGCCGAGGAGCCGACCACGGTCGAGACCGACGGCGAGCTCAGGGCACCCCACGGCGCCGATGAGCCGATCCACGACCCCCGCCGGCTGTTCGTCGAGGGCTTCGTCGTCACCAGCCTGATCGTGTGCGTCGGTCCGCTGGCGATCCTGGGGTCGCTGCAGGACGGGCTGACCGACGGCTTCGAGCTCCTGGCGGTCAAGTCGATGCTCGACGGGTTCGCGGCCCTGGCCTTCGCCTCGGTGCTGGGCATCGGCGTTGCCTTCGCCGCGCTGCCGCTGCTGGTGCTCCAGGGCTCCATCACCTTGGCTGCCGTCGCCCTGCAGAGCGTGCTCACCCCGCCGATGCTGGCCGGCCTGAGCGCGACGGGCGGGTTCCTGGTGATGGCGATCGGGATCCGGCTGTTGGATCTGCGCCCGATCCGGGTGGCGAACCTCCTGCCGAGCCTGGTGCTCGCCCCGCTCGTCATCGGGCTGTGGCCCTGAGCCCACCGGGCAGGGAGACGGGCGTCGACGGCCACGCAGTCTGCGCCCGGGGTCGGGGCGGACGCTGTGCTCGACGCGGCCGCGGACCGGGACCCCAGATGCGAGCACACGGGGATCGCCCACTAGCCTCGCACTGAGATGCGACCATCGGACGCGGCCCGCGCGTCCGAGTTCTCGGCGACCGACCCGGCCGACGGGGACCTTGGCCCCTCGCCCCCAGGCACCGGTGCCGCGATGCTCGTCGCAGATCACCGCGATCAGGAGGACCCCGATGCTCGGCGTCAGCCTCAACGACCCGATCGGCCGGCTCGTGGGCGACCCGGTCGCCACGATCAGGCCGACGGCGACCCTGCGTGAAGCGGCCCACGCCCTGGCGGCAGATGCGGTCGGCCTGCTGGTCGTGGTCGACGCCCGCGGCGTGCGGGGGGTGTTCTCCGAACGTGACGTCGTCACCGCCATCGCCGACGACGTGGACCTCGACGACGGCCGGGTGCGCGACTACGCCACCTCCGATGTGATCCAGGTCGAGGAGGCCGCCAGCATCCTGGATGCCGCCGCCACCATGAGCGAGGCCCAGGTCCGCCACCTCGCTGTCGCTCGCCGCGGGGTGATCACCGGCGTCGTGTCGATGCGGGACGTCGTCGCGGTCCTACTCGAGGAACGACACGTGGAGTCCGGGGCCTGACCGGACGCGGTGCGGTGCCCGACCGCCGCGCTGGGACGCTCGGGCTCGGCCGGCTCGGCTCAACCCACACCGACGGCCTCGCGCTCAGGTGCCGACGGGCCGCCGGCCCACGGGCTGCCGTGGCGCGCCCGATCGAACCGGTCCCACAGTCCGAGCATGCTGGGCAGGACCAGGATCGACGCCACCACCGAGTAGGCGATCGCGTAGACGATCACGTAGCCGAGCTGCTCGAAGGGCACCAACGTCGAGGTGATCAGGACACCGAACCCGATGGCGGTCGTCAGCGCTGAGCCGACCAGCGCTCCCCCGGTCTGGGACACCGTGCGCCTGAGCGCCGTGGAGCCGTCGTAGAGCACCCGACGCTCCTCCAGGAACCGGGACGTCACGTGGATCGTGAAGGGCACCCCGATGCCGATCGACAACGCGGCCAGGGTCGCGGTCACCGGGTTGAGCGGGATCCCCGTCAACGCCATCGTTCCGAAGGTCAGCGCCAGGACGAGGCCGACAGGGAGCACGGTGATCACCCCGACGAGCGGCCGGCGTTCCGCGATCGAGAAGTGCACGACCAGCAGCGCCATGGCCGCGCCGAGGGCGATCAGGAGCGAGGTGATCTGGGAGTCCTCGATGTCCTCGCCGATGCCCGCCTGCACGATCTGCGGGGAGGTCGGGACCACCTCGATGCCGGAGTCGCTCAGGGGAGCGAAGGCCTCGCCCAGCTCCGTCGCCAGCTCGGACGCCCCCGCCTGGCCGGCGCTGGTGCGCAGCGTGACCCGCGCGAGGGTGTCGTCGCCGTCCAGCGCGAGCACGTTCGCGGCACCCTCCACCTCGGCGGCCAGGAGTTCGTAGAGCGCCACGACGTCGCCTTCGGCGTCGACGGTCAGGTCGTCGCGCACACCGAGCCCTGCGAGCTCGGCGGCCAGGCCCTCGTCGGCGAACGCCTGCCCGAGGATGGAGACCACCGAGGTGGCGTCGACCTCGCCGGCCAGGGTCTCCACATCGTCGACGTCGCCGGCACGGCCCAGGGACTCGACCAGCGCGTTGTGGCGGTCCGGGGTGGCGAGATCGCCGCGGAGGAGCACCTCGGTGGACTCCTCGAAGCCGCCGTTGAACTCAGCGCTCAGCGTCTCGAACACCTCCAGGAGCGGCTCGTCCTGCGGCACGAAGTCGGTGAGGTTGAACTCGCTGTCGAGCTGGGTGAAGCCGTAGCCGCCCAGCACCACCAGGGCGGTGGCGACCAGCAGGGTCGGCACGGGCGCCCGCTCGGCCAGCCACGCGGTCCGGCCGATGACGCGGGGCAGGGTGGCGTCCTTCTGGGTCCCCAGAGCCGCCACCGGCAGGACGCCCTTCGCGGCGGCACGGCGGTCCAGCATGAGCCGCACCGCGGGCAGGAAGGTCAGCGTGAGGGCGAAGGCCGCCGCGATCCCGGCGGCGGCGAGGACCCCGAGGGTGGCGAGGAAGTCGACGGGGCTCGCGAGGTTGGTGAGGAAGCCGATCGCCGTCGCGGCCGTGCACAGCAGCAGCGTGAGCCCCACCGTGCGGTAGGAGGTCGCGAACCCCTCAACGGGTGTGGCGCCCTGGCCGACCTCGGCCCGGTAGCGGGAGAGCAGGTGGATCGCGAAGTCCACCCCGAGCCCGATGATGAGGATGGGGACGATCTGGGTCTGGGGCGAGAACCCGGCGATCAGGCCGGCGTAGCCGGGTCCGAGCAGCGTGCCGATCCCCTGCATCCACACCACGGCCAGGCCGATGACGACCAGGGTCAGCCCCACATCAGCGGCGGTGCGGCGTCCGATGCGCAGCCGCTGACCGGCCTCAGGCTTGATCCAGTAGACGAAGAACAGCACGATCAGGATGATCAGGAACGCCGTGCCGAACAGGCGACCGATCTCCGGCCCCGGGTCCCCGGCGGTCAGCAGCAACCCGAAGGAGAAGGGGTCGACCGCGACCCCGTCGGCCACCTCGACGTCGCTGATGACGGTGGCCAGCTCACGCTGCAGGTCCGCGACCCCGGCGTCGTCGAGACCACCCGTGTCCTGGAACACCAGGATGAGCCCCGCGGTCGGCGGGTCGCCGTCGCCGACGAGGCCCTCGAACAGCCCGGCCACCTGGGGCGGGAGCATCTCCAGGGCCTGCGCCTGGAACTCGCGGACCGCGTCGTCGTCGAGCAGCGCCGGGTCCACGCCCGCCATCCCGATGCCGGCCTCGGCAGCACCGAGGAAGGAGGCGATCGGCGGCTGCTGGCCACCGGCGATGAGAGTGTCAGCGAGCGGGCTGTCCTGGATCGCTGCCTGGATGTCGAGGCTGGCCCGGAGCGTGTCGGCGTTGCGGACGTCGCGGCCGTCGGTGCTCTGGACCACGATCTGGAGCACCGACTGGGGGTCCCCGAAGGTCTCGTCGATGGTGGCCAGCGCGTCGGAGAGCTCGTTGTCGACGGCGACGCCGTCCTCCTGCACCCCCTGGCCAGCGAAGGAGCCGAGCACGCCGGTCACCAGCAGGACCAGGAGCACCGTGATGGCGGGGCGGCGGGAGACCACGGAGGCCAGGCCATCGAAGAGTCGACGCACGGGAGCCATCCTCGTGAGTTGGGATCGGACGGGTGGTGTTCGACCAGCTCCCGGCCGGCGTATCGGTTGCGCCGTGCAAGTATCTCCTGGCTGCGCGCTGGCTGCACTCTGCGCCCGCCGGTGCCTCCGGCACGTCCCCCCGGCGGTCCACCTGGCCCCAGCTGCCCCCGGCCGAGCCCGGCTGCCCGAGCTGCCCCGGCCGAGCCCGGCTGCCCGGGCTGCCCCCGAAGCCTGACCGCGAGAAGCAGCGGCTATTTGCTGGTTCTCGCTCTGCCATCCCACCAACCAGCGCTGAACCACTCTCGCCGGACGAGAAGCAGCGACAGTCCGCTGCTTCTCGCAGTAGCGGGCGGGGGCGCGGGCGGACCGGAGTGGGGCGCGGGCCGGGCGGGGGCGCGGGCGGGCCGGGCGGGGGCGGGGGCGGCCCGGAGCGGGGGCGCGGGCCGACCGGGCCGGACCTCGGCCAGGCTCAGTCGCGGGTCAGCTTGACGTCACCGAACACCGCGGTCGCACGCACCGCCACCGTGGCGACCGTCGGGACCCGAGGCGGCTCGGGCGACCGGACATCACCGAAGACCGCGGTCTCGCTGAGCTCCACGGCCACATCCGCCGGCACCCGCACCCGCACGTCCCCGAAGACCGCGAGGCACTCGACCACACCCTCGTCGGCCAGGGACGCGTCCAGCCGGCCCTCGGACTCGCCGAACACCGCCACGTAGGAACGGGACGGCGGTGCCCCGTCGGAGCCGCCGCGCACATCATCGAACAGCGCGACCGCCCCGCCACCCAGCACCCACCGCCGGCCGCCCGTGGCACCCCACAGCAGAAGTAGGCCGAGCCCGATGAGCAGCGTCGGCCCGACGAAGCCCTCGGGGACGACGGTGACGATCAGGAGCAGCGTCCCGAACAGCGCCAGCGCCGTCCCCGTGACCCGCCGGCCGCTGAGCGCCAGCCAGGCGCCGGCCACCACCAGCGCCAGCGGCCACCAGGTACCGACGACGTCGGCGACGCCGGCAGGCAGCACCTCCAGCACCAGCAGCGCCCGGCCCAGTCCGAGCACGATCAGCACGACCCCGGCGATGGTCAGACCCGAGGCCAGCGGTCGCTGCACCGCTGCCACCGAGCCGGACGTCACGCCAGCCACCGAGCGCCTTCGCCGATCGCTCCCTCGGGTCATCGTCCACCCTCCACTGGCTCGGAGTACCGCACCCGCACATCCCCGAACAGGACCAGACCGTGCAGCACCACCACCGGCGACTCGGGGTAGCTCGGCTGCTCCCTGGGCAGCGTCACGTCCCCGAGCAGCTTGGTGATCCGGTTCTCCAGCCGCCAACCGGCGGGCACGTCGACACGCACGTCCCCGAACACCGAGGTGGCACTGACCACCAGCCGGTCGGTGTCCACCCCGTCGTCACCGACGATCAGTCGTGCGTCGCCGAACACCGCCGTGGCCACCAACGCTTCGGTCCCCAGGTCACCGGCTGCGCCCGGCAGGTCGGCCACCTCGATGTGGGCAGCGCGGACCCGCATCCCGGCCTGGAGCATCGCACCCCCCACGACGACGAGGATGCCCGGGAAGATCAGGCTGCCGATCGGGATGTCCACCAACTCCAACGTCGAGACCAGCAGAAGGCCTCCCACGACGGCGACGAACAGACCCGAGACGGGCGCTCCCGTGACCGCCCACCACACGCCTACGAGGAGCACCGCGACGGGCCACCAGCCGGCGAGCAGCTCCGAGGCGTCCACCAGCTCGAGGTTGTCCAGCGCCAGCAGGACCCCCAGCACGATGAGCGCGAGGCCGAAGGGCACAGCGCCATCGATCCTGGAACGGAGCCCCTTGGGAGGGGGCTCTGAGCGTGTGGTCACGAGTCGACCTCCGTCCACGGTGCCAGCGGCTCCACCAGCGGCTCCACCAGTGCAGCAGCCACCTCGCCATCCAGGTAGGTCCACAGGTCACGACGGTGGGTCGCGAGCCGTTCGCCCCGCTGTGCGGGCAACCGGACCCGGGTCGCCCGGGTCGGATCGTCGTCGTCCTCGATGACGGCGACGTCCCCGGCGTCCTCCAACTCGCGCAGGTGCGTCGACAGGTTCCCGGCGGTGGCTCCGGTCAGTTCGTGCAGCGGCGGGGACGCGGCCGCTCGCTCGCGGCCGGCGGACCTGACTACCGTGCCAAGCTGATACCCACCGCCCGATACAACCACCGCCCGACACGACGAGCCTCCCGCGGCGTCAGGTCCCGGGGCGTCAGGTCCCCGGGCTCGAGCCGCCGCGATATCGACACCGAGCAGGAGCGACGACGTGGACCGCCTCCCCTACGGTGACACCGGCCTCGAGGTGACCCCGATCGGGATCGGGCTGGCGGCGCTCGGCCGCCCGGGGTACGTGACCCTCGGCCATGCCGAGGACCTCGGACCCGACCGCAGCGTCGCCGGGCTGAACCAGCGCACGCAGCAGGTCCTCGACCACGCCTACGAGCGTGGGGTCCGCTACCTCGACGTGGCCCGCTCCTACGGGTACGGCGAGGCGTTCCTCGCCGACTGGCTCGCCCGGGACCCCGACCGGGCGTCGACGGTCACCGTCGGCTCGAAGTGGGGGTACACCTACGTCGCGGGCTGGCGCGTCGACGCGGACGAGCACGAGGTCAAGGACCACTCGCTCGCCACCTTCGAGCGGCAGTACGCGGAGACCCGGGAACTCCTCGGTGCGCACCTGGATCTGTACCAGGTCCACTCGGCTTCGTTGACGACCGGCGTCCTCGACGATCCCCGGCTGCTGGAGGCCCTGGGCGACCTCGCCGAGTCGGGCGTCGTGGTCGGCATGTCCCTGTCAGGTCCGGATCAGGCCGACACGCTCCGGCGCGCACTGGAGCTCAGCGAGGCCGGTCGGGCGCCCTTCCGAGCGGTGCAGGCGACCTGGAACCTGCTCGAGCCCTCGACGGGCGCGGCCCTGGCCGAGGCGGACCGGGCCGGGTGGGGCATCACGGTGAAGGAGGCGCTGGCCAACGGGCGCCTGACCACGCGGGGGGACCTCCCGACACCGGTGCGGCACGCAGCGGCAGAGCTGGGCGTCGCCGTCGACGCCCTGGCGATCGCCGCGGCGCTGGCCCAGCCCTGGGCCCACGTGGTGCTGTCGGGGGCCACGACCGTCGAGCACCTCGACAGCAACCTCGCCGCCCTCGACCTCACGCTCCCACCGGGGCTGGTCGAGGAACTCACCGCCGACGCCGAGCCTGCGGCTACCTACTGGGAACGCCGACGTGCGCTGGCGTGGAACTGACGAGCCGCTGCCCGGTCAGCGCACGAGCGTGGCACCTGCGTTGGCGAGGTCGGCGAGGCCACCGGCGTCGTACACCTCGGTGAAGCCCAGGTCCTGCATGAACGCGGCCGCCTGCCCGCTGCGGCTTCCGGTGCGGCAGTACAGGACGTAGCTGCCGTCGCGGTCGAGCCCGTCGATCTCGTCGCGGAACGCCGCCTCGTAGATGTCGAGGAGCTCGGCGTCGGCGAGGTGACCCTCCGCGAACTCCGCGGGGGTGCGGACGTCGATCACCGTCAGGTCGTCCCGGTCGGCCATGAGGCTCACAGCATCCGGCGCACCGATCCGGACGACCCCCGGCCGCTCCGTGGTGGAGGCGCCGGCGTCGGCCGAGGCGGCAGCGTCGGCGTCGGCGTCGGCGGTGGCGCCGGCGGAGGCACAGGCGGCCATCGTGGTGGCTGCCAGCGCCAGGAGCAGGAGGGTGGTGATCCGCACGGGCGTCTCCGGTGAGGTCGGGACCGAGGTAGCAAGGGGCTGCAAGGGGCTGAGGGAGAGTGCGAGTGTGCGCCCTCACGGCTGGGAACGCCAGATGCCCAACCGGTATGTCCGGACGTTACCTGACGGGCGTCGGTGTGCAGCGAGCGCACGGAAGCGGAAGGCCGGGAGGACCGAAAGCCGGAAGGCCGGAAGGCGCGACCCGGATCCCGCTCCGCTCACCCAGCCGGGTGGGTGTCCACGAACGCCGTGGTCGGAGCCGGACCCTCGTCGGTCCGCCAGGACGAGGTGTACCTGAACCGCTGGCCACGGATCAGCGTCGTTCGGTACTCGACCGGTCGCCGCCCGCTGCGGGCCAGGCGCTCGACCCTGAGCAGCGCCTCACCCTCCTCGAGCTGCAGCAGGGCAGCCAGCTGGGCATCGGGGACCATCGGCGTCAGCGTCTCGTCGGCCGCCGTCAGGTGCACGGAGCTGAGCTCCTGCAGCACGTCGTAGAGGGCCGTCCGGGTGAAGTCGACGTCGAGGACCTGCCGGCCGATGTCGGCGGGGAGCCAGGTGTCGTCCACCGCCAGCGGCTCGGGCCCGGCGAAGCGGACCCGCTCGAGCCGGACCAGCTCGGCGTTGGGCGGCAGCTGGAGGCGTGCGGCGATGTCGCGATCGTGATCGATACCGAGGTAGAGCACCCGGGATCGCTGCTCGAGGCCCGCCTCCTCCACGGCGCGGAAGAGGCTGTAGAGCCCACCGAGGGGTTGGGTGAGCACACCGTCGGTGAGGAAGCTGCCCCTGCCTCGGTGCCGATCGACCAACCCCCGGGCGCGCAGCCGCCGGACCGCCTCGCGCACCGTGTGACGGCTCACCCCGTACTGCTCGGTGAGCTCCTTGTCGGTGGGGAACCGGTCGACGATGTCGCCCGAGGCGATGCGACGCTCGAGATCGTCGAGCACCTGCTGCCACAGCGGACGGCTGCTCGACACGCGCTCCGACTCCGACACGACCCGCTCCCGACCGCGGGCCGCTCTCGGTCGCCACGCGCCCGCGGCGATCACCCGCGCACGTCGAGATTAACCCCTCCGCTCACCCGACCCACAGCAGCATCGGGACGGAGATGAGCAGGAACAGCACGCTCATCGCGGTCCCGGCCCGCACGTAATCGACCACGCGGTAGCCGCCCGGCCCCATGAGGAGCGCGTTGACCTGGTGGGTCGGGAGGAGGAAGGCGTTGGACGCCGCGATCGCCACCATCATCGCGTAGGTGGCAGGATCCGCGCCGACCCCGACGGCCACGTTGGCCGCCAGGGGCACCAGCAGCACGGTGGCGCCGACGTTGGAGACCACCAGCGTGAACACGGTCGTCAGCCCCCCGATCGTGGCCAGGATCGCCCAACCGGGTAGCTCTGCCGTGGCAGCGATCACCCCTTCGGCGATCCAGGCTGCCGTCCCGGTCTCCTCGACTGCCTGGCCGAGCGGGATCAGGGCAGCCAGGAGGAAGACGGTCTTCCAGCTCACCGCCCGGTAGGCCTCATCTGGTGTCAGCACGCCGCCGAGCAGTACGCCGATCGCCCCGACCATCAGGGCCAGCGACAACTGCATCCCGGTGAAGATGACCAAGCTCAGCGCCACGGCGAAGGACCCGAGCGCCCACCAACGCTTGTCGGTCCGCGGCGGGTCGGTGGGATACTCGCTGATCACGACGAAGGACGGGTCGGCGTCGACGTCGCGCATCTGCTCCCAGGGGCCGAACAACACCAGCACGTCGCCGCCACCGAGCCGGCGCTCCCGCAGACCCTCGGTGATGGTCTCCCCCCGATGGTGGACCGCCAGCAGGGCGGCCCCGAACCGGACCCGCAGTCGGAGATCACGGACCTGCTGCCCAACCGCGTCCGACCCGGGACGCACGGACACCTCGACCAGCCCGGCGTGCACCGGATCGACGAGCGCGGCGAAGGGATCGTCGGCCGGGTCGAGCGGGTCGAGACCGTGCTCGTCGGCGAAGGCCTCGACCTGTGCAGGGGTGCCGGTCAGGCCGAGCACCGTGCCGCCTGCCACCCGGTGGTCCCGTGGAGGGGCGAGCTGTGGGTCCTGGCCGTCGGAGGCGACCGCGGCCAGGAGCACCCCGGACTCGGCGCGCTCGACCACCTCCACCTCGCGACCGACCAAGGGGCTGTCGGCGGGGACCGCGGCGGCATGGAGCCGCCCGTCGAGCCCGTAGCGCGCGGAGATATCGGGCAGCGCCTCGCCCGAGCTGCGGTCGGCGTCGACCTCAGGCAGCAACCACCGTCCCGCGACGGCGAACAGGGCGATGCCCGACAGCAGCAGCGCCGCGCCGATGGGAGTGGGCGCGAACAGCCCGAAGGGCTCGACCTCGATGCCGAGGTTGTCGGCGGAGGAGGCGAGCAGGTCGTTGAGCAGGATCAGCGGGCCCGAGGCGACCAGCGTGAGGGTGCCGCCGAGGATCGCGGCGAAGCCCATCGGCATCAGCAGCCGCGAGGACGGCACCTTGGTCCGGTCGGAGATGCGCTCGATCACGGGCAGGAACAGCGCCGCGGCACCGATGTTCTGCATGAAGGCGCTGATGCCACCGACCGCCAACGAGCTGGAGGCGAGGATCCGGCGTTCCGTCGAGCCTCCGACCCTGAGTAGCCAGGCCGCGACGGTGCGCATCACCCCGACCCGGTCGAGCGCCGCCCCGAGGATCATCACCGCGATGATCGAGATGACCGCGTTGGACGAGAAGCCGGCGAACACGTCCGCGGTCGGGATCAGGCCGGACAGGCCGACCACGACCATCACCAGGATGGCGGCGACGTCGATGCGCACCACCTCGGTGACGAACAGCACCACCGCACCGATCAGGATCGCCAGCACGATCAGCATGTCGGTGGTGACGGCGTCCACGTGGTCCTCCGGAGCTGATCGGTCTAGGTCCGATCCGGGCGGGGCGGGTGCTGGCGGTCCCGGACCCGGAGGTCCGGGCGGGGCGGTCCCGGACCCGGAGGCCCGGGCGGGGCGGGTGCTGGCGGTCCCGGACCCGGAGGTCCGGGCGGGGCGGTCCCGGACCCGGAGGTGCGAGAACCAGCAGATAGTCGCTGGTTCTCGCGCTCCGTGCTGCCGATCGCGGCGCGAACGTTACGGCAACGCGAGAAACAGCCGGATACCGCTGGTTCTCGCGTCGCAACCCAGCCGGGCGGAGTGAAGCGGCCGCCGCGGGGGAGAGCGAGGGAGCCCGCGCGCGAGTTACCGCGCGCGAGCCCCCGAGCGGACGGCACAGCCGCCGCGAGCTCAGGCGGTGGCGACCAGCTCGAATCCGAGCTCGGAGAGCCGGGTGTCGGAGTCGTCGAGCAGCACCGGGGTGCGACCCGCCCTGGCGAGCAGGGAGGTCGCGATGGAAGCGCGGTATCCGGAGGCGCAGTGGACCCACACCTCGCCGTCGGTGGGCACCTCGTCCATGCGACGCTCGAGCTCGTGGATCGGGATGTGGATCGAACCCTTGATCCCGCCCGTGGACCGCTCGTCGTGGCGACGGACGTCCAGGACGTGGAGGTGCTCCTCGTCGGCCATCTTCTTGGCGAGGGTGTCGAGGGTGTCCATGCGGTAGCTGCCGCGGTCGAGCCCCCGTCCGTACGCGTCGATCCCGCCGAGCGCCTGCGCCGCGGGCCGGTCGATGCCGACGCGCACCATCTGGCGCTGGGCCTCGGAGACCTCCTCCTGGGTGTCACCGATCAGGGTGACCGGCATACCCCACGGGACGATCCAGGCGAGGTAGGTGATGAAGGAGTTGCCGACCTCGACGTTGACGGTGCCGGTGACGTGGTCACGGGCGTAGGCCGTGCGCGAGCGCAGGTCCACCACCCACTCGCCGGCGTGGATGCGGCGGGCGAGCTCGGTGGGGTCCGCCTCGATCGCAGGCGAGAGGTCGACGGGACCGGGGCCGACCTTGTTGCGCGGCGCCATGTGGGCGTAGTAGCGCGGGTAGGCGTCCAGGCCGTCCATCAGCGTCTTGACGAACTCCTCGGTGTCGGTGATCGTCAGCGCGACGTTGGCGCGCTTCTGGTCCGCGATCGTGGAGGTCTCGACCCCATACTTCGGGTCGACGTTGGAGGTCTGCTCGTCGGCAGCCGCCGAGGAGCAGAAGCTCCCGAAGCCGTGGGTGGGGAGCACGGTGGTCTCGTCGGGCAGCTCGGAGACCAGACGCTGGGCGGTGGCGTGCTGCAGGCGGGTGAGCTCCTCGGTCATCGCCCGGGAGATCAGGTCGGTCCGGCCGACGGAGCCGTAGAGCAGCGAGCCCCCGGTGAACACCACCTGCCGCTCGCCGTCGGAGACGACGTAGGACATGTGGGTCGGGGTGTGACCGGGGGTGTGCATCGCCCGGACGGTCAGCTTGCCGACCTCGATCTCGTCGCCGTCCTCGATCCCGTGGACGTCGAAGAACAGCTCCTCGGCGGCCGAGATCACGTACTCGGCGCCGGTCAGGCGGGCCAGCTCGACACCGCCGGTGACGTAGTCGTTGTGGTTGTGGGTCTCCAGGATGTGGGTGACCTGGAGGCCGCGCTCCTCGACCACCGCCAACACGCGGTCGATGTCACGCTGCGGGTCGACCACAGCTGCGAGCTCGCCGTCGGTGACCACGTAGCTGCGGTCCCCGAGGGACGGGGTCTCGATCGTGATGATCTCCATGCTGCAACTCTCCGGTTGGGATGGTCGGTGTCAAGCTTCGGTGTCGGGAGCGAGGTCCCGGTAGGGACGGTCTCCAGCGGCCCAGCGATCAGCAGGCCGCGTCGGGGGAGAGAACGCCCCCAAAGGTCCGGACATTTCGGGCGCCCGCGCGCTCAGCCCCGCTGCGCGCTGAGCGCACCCGCGGCGGGGCGGTGCCCCAGTGCCGTGAGCGCGGCAGCCACGTCACGGTGGCTGCGGGCGGCGAACCGCTCGGCGAGGTGGGCTCGTTCCATCGGCGCGCGCACGCCCTCACGCACCCCGGCCAGGTGCAGCTCGACCCCGGCGGCCTGGCAGGCCACGTCCAGAGCGGCGATGGCGTTGATCCCCGAGACATCAGCGCTGGGCACCCCGGCCAGATCGAGCACGAGGTGTTCCTCGCAGGCGCCAGGGGCGTCCAGGTGATCCTCGAGCACCTCCAGCAGTCGGGTCGAGCTCGCCGGCAGGAGGTCCCCCTCGACGTGGAGCACGACCCCGTCGAGGCTGCGCTCCACCTCGATGCGGGGCACCCCGACCCGCCACAGCGACAGCAGCAGGCTCACGGCGATGCCGAGGCCGATGCCGAGCTCCACGCCGAGCAGCAGCGTCGCCAGGAACGTGACCGTCAACGCGATCCCGTCGGTGCGTTCGACCTGCCAGGCATGCCGGGCCTCACGGAGGTCCACCAGTGTGGCGACGGCGGCCAGGACCACCGCGGCCAGCACGACCTCCGGCAGCGTCGTGAACAGCGGTGCCATGACGAGCAAGGCGAGCAGGACCGCCGCAGCGGTGACCAGGGTCGCGATCGGGGTCCGCGCGCCGGCCGCGTGGTTGACGGCGGTCCGCGAGAACCCACCGGCGACGGGGAAGGCCTGGAACAACCCCGCGGCGAGGTTGGCGGCGCCCGAGGCCAGCAGCTCCTGGTCCGGATCGATGCGGTCGCGGGTCCGGGCGGCGACGGCACGGGCGACGCTGATGCCCTCGAGGTAGGACAGCAGGGCGATGATGACCGCGCCGGGCAGCAGCGCGATGATGGTGTCGACGGGCGCGGTCGGCAGGCTGGGTCGTGGGAGCCCACCGGGGACCTCGCCCAGCACCGCCACTCCGAGCGCCTCCAGGCCGAGCAACGGCACCGCTGCCGTCGCGAGGATCACGACCACCAGCGGCGTCGGGAACCGGGGGCGGTAGCGCCGGCCCAGCACGAGGACCGCGATCGCCAGCACGCCGACCACCAGGGTCGGGAGGTGGGTCGCCGGCAGCTGCGTCAGGATGGCACCGAGCCGCGCCAGCCAGCCGTCGGGACGTCCGATCGAGATCCCGAGCAGCTTGTCCAGCTGGCTGGTCGCGATGACGATCGCAGCCGCGGAGGTGAACCCGGAGATCACCGGGTGGGACAGCAGGCCCGTGAGCCGACCCGCACGGAGCAGGCCGAGGAGGACCTGGATGCCACCCACGAGCAGCGCGAGCAGCCCGGCCAGCGCGATGTAGCGGCCGGGGTCACCACCGGCCAGTGGCGCCAGGGTGGAAGCGGTCAGCAGGGAGACGATGGCCACCGGCCCGAAGGCCAGCTGCCCCGAGGTACCGAGCACCGCGTAGGCGACCAGAGGGACCGTGGCGGCGTACAGGCCGGTCACCGGGGGCATCCCGGCCAGCGCCGCGTAGGCCATGCTCTGGGGCACGAGCATCGCCGCGACGGTGAGACCCGCGAGCAGGTCGGCGCGGTAGGAGCCCGCATCGGCGCGTCGCAACCAGCCGACCAGCGGCACCCGCCGGGTGATCATGCCGGATGGCCGGTCCGGGGCCGCTGTCCCGGTCGTGCTCTCGGGCTCAGCGGCCCCCTCGGCCGGTTCGGTCACCGACGTTCCTTGTCAGCTCGGACGCGACTCAGGCGGTGCGGGGCCGGTTGTAGGGCAGCTTGCTCAGCAGCATCCCCATCGCGCAGGTGTTCGTCCATGCAGCGACGACCTGCCCCAGGCCGATGAAGCCGGCGACGTACCGCGCCGGCGGGTAGACGATGCTCACCAGGATGGCGAGGAGCACGATGCTGCCGGCCACGAAGCGGACCTGCCGCTCCAGGTCCCAGCGGATCACGTCCTGGACGACTGGGCCGTCGTCGGCCTGCCAGGCGAGCATGCCGCCCTCGAGGATCGGCAGGCGGGGCAGGCCGGCCTCGACGAGCTTGTCCTGGGCCTGGTGGGCGCGGTTGCCGGAGCGGCAGACGAGGACGACCTCGCGGCCCTCGTCGACGGCGGAGCGGACGTGGTCGACGTGACGCTCGAGCTCATCGAGGGGCAGGTTCTTCGCGGTCGGCACGCGCACCGACTCGAACTCCCCAGGGGTGCGGACGTCGATGATCTCCACGTCGTCGAGACGGTCGTGCAGCGTCCTCGGGTCGACGCAGACGGTCGTGGCGGCGGTGGTGTCGGACACGATGTTCCTCCGGGAGCGGTGGTCTGATGCTGTCCAGGAGGTACAACGCAGAATGTACGGACATATTGCCTCGGCCATGATCCTGTGCGCTCGTCGCGCAGCCGAGGACGGCCACGAGGACGGCCCTGCGTGCCCGCTACGCACCGGGGGCCGCCACCCACCCGAGGCCGCCACCCACCCCTGCTCCCGCGACGGCGACCGACACCACAACGCCCACGGCGTGGCCGTGGGCGGTGCGTGGGTCGCGAGGGCGAGAGGTCGAGAGGGCGAGAGGGCGCGGGGGCGCGGGGGCGCGACGGCGAGAGGGCGCTCAGCCGGAGCGCGGCCGGTTGTAGGGCAGCTTGGCGAGCAGGAGCGCCATCGCGCAGGTGTTGGTGACCGCGGCGAAGACCAACCCGGCGCCGACGAAGCCCGCGACGAACCGCGCTGGCGGGAACACCAGGCTGACGAGGATCGACACCAGCACGAGCAGCCCCGCGGTGAAGCGGACCTGGCGCTCGAGGTCCCACCGGAGCACACCCTGGACCACCGGTGCGCCCTCGGCCTCCCAGGCGACGATCCCACCCTCGAGGATCGGCAGGCTCGGCACACCGGCGGCAGCCAGGAGTCTCTGGGCCTGCCGCGCGCGGTTCTCGGTCCGGCACGACAGCACCACCTCGCGGCCCTCGTCCACCAGCGAGCGCACCTCGGCGACGCGGCCACGGAGCTGGTCCAGCGGCACGTTGCGGGCGTGCGGAACGTGGATGGACTCGAACTCGCCAGGGGTACGCACGTCGATGATGGTGATGTCGTCGATGCGCCCCCGCAGCGAGCTCGCGGTGTAGGAGCCGATCGGTTCGGTCGTGGTCTCAGGCGTCGTGGCCTCAGGCGTCGTGGCCTCAGCCGTCACGGTCGTGGTCGTCGTGGTCTCAGACATCAAGGGCCCTCTGGGTGGCGTGTGCGGTTCCGTCCGGACCTCAGCAGCGAGGCCGACGGCGGCGGGACCGTAGCCAGCTGGCCCCGCGGTGCACCGACCGCCAGTGGGAACCGGGTGAACCCCCGGGGGCGTCGAGCGGATGCGAACCTCAGTCCGTCACACCGAACCGGTCGAACCCCCGACCGATCGCAACGTCGATCCCCTCAGGGGTCGTGCCGAACTCCGCCACGACCGCGGCGCGGACCGCGGCCCGTAGCTGCCGTCGAGTCGGTCCATCGCCGCTGGGAGCCGCAGACACCGCGGTCGGCGGCACCTCGGCGGTCTCCGCACGCGGGCCGACGGCGTCGCGAAGGCCCTCGCGGCTCGCCGTCGCGCCCGACCCACCGCCCCCCGCGGGTGGGCGAGCAGCGGGTGGTCCCCCGGCACCGGGGGACGTCACCGTGATGCCGCGCTCGCGGGTGCGTTCGCGCGCGAGATCGGTCAGCACCGTGCCCGCATCGACCCGGAGCTCGGTCTCGCCGCGGTCGAACAGGTCGTCGATGTCACGGGCGGTGATGAAGCGGCGACCCATGGTGTGCCTCCTCAGGCGCTACGGCCGTCGATGGACTCGATCGCGGTCACGGCGGCATCGCGTGCCGCCAGGATGTCAGCCTCGGACCCCGACATCCAGAGTCGGCCGAACCGGCCCACCGAGGGGATGTGCATCAGGTTGACGGCAGCGGCCTTCTCGGCCTCGTTGGCAGCCAGGTTGATGTAGGCCGCGGGTGCGCACTCGAGCACGAGCATCGTCTCCCCGGCGACCAGCATGCTCCCGCGGGTGAACCGGTTCAGCAGCTGCGCCTGGTAGGGGTCGACGTTGGTGATCACCTGCATCGAGGCGATGAAGGGCTCGAGCCGCTCCGCGAGCTCGACCCCGAGCTCCGCGAGCACCACCTCGCCGGCCCGCTGGACATCGGCCTGGGAGTGGGAGTGGAGCTCGAACATCCCGAACTCGCGCTCGACGATCTGCGACCCCGGCCGCGCGCCGGTGGACTTCACCGCCACGTCCACGATGCGGAACACCCAGTTGCCCGGTGCCATCTCGACGTAGAGGCTGGCCATGCCCTCCACGGGGAGGTCGCCCTGGGTCACGGTCCCGTTGAACGCGGCGTACTGCGGCTGCATCCGGTCCAGGTAGCAGTACGCACGCAGTTCGAACCCTTCAGCCATGACCGACCTCCAAGGTGTCCAGCGGGTGTGCCGCGGGGTGGCCCGGATCGTGCAGGGCGACCCCGAGCGGGGTGACGAGCAACGGTTGGGGGGCGAGGTGGACCTCGACGCCGGTGCGCTCAGCGATGACGTCGGCGATGCCGGGGAAGGCTGCGGTCCCACCGACGAGGTGGATGGCGTCGACCTCGTGGACGGCGAGGTGGTCCGCGACGAGGGTGCCGATCTTGTCGAACACGGGCCGGACCACGCCGAACAGCCCGGCCTGCTGCGCCGGGTCGGTCTTGCGCGCCTCCGCCTCCTCCAGGCTGATGCCGAGGTGGCCGGCGATCACCAGGCTGACGTGGGTGCCGCCGGTGGCATCGTCCATCACCGCCACCACCTCGCCGTCCCGGAGCACCGCGAGCCCGGTGGTGCCACCGCCGACGTCGACCACCGCGCCGTCGCGGATCCGGAGCACGGCGTTGGCGGCGGTGGGCTCGTCGACCAGTCGCGTGCACTCCAGCCCGGCACCTTCGACCACGTACCGGCAGGCCCTGACCTCGCTGATGGCCACCCCGGGGGGGTAGGTCGTGGCGGCGGTGGTGAGCTCCACGCCGAGCCGCCCCTCGACCTCGGCGACCAGTTCCCGCACCAACGACGTCGCCCCGGCGAAGTCCACCACCACGCCGTCACGGACGACCGTTGCGAAGCGCGAGGCCACCGCCAAAGGCGACCCGCGACCGTCGACGGCGGCGACGACCACGTACGCGGTCCCGAGGTCCACCCCGACGTGGACACGGCCGGCCGGCACCACGCTCACCGATCCCTCCGCGGCCCGCCGGGCAGCCTCCAGCAGCTCGGCTGCGGACAGACCCGGCTGCAGCGGCCCGGGCAACGTCGGCGCGGGCGACGACGAGCCCGAGGGCGCGGCCGACGCGAGCGGCGCGGACGGCGCGAGCGGCGCGGACGACCTAGACGGCCCGGACGGCCCGGACGGCGACGGCGTGCGGCTCATGGCAGCCCCCCTCCCGCCGCGGCCGCCACCTGCAACTCCAGGACGTAGACGGCACTGGACAGCCGGTTGACCCCGTGCGACAACCCGGCCCCGACGTCCCCCGACGACCCCGGCGGGTAGGCGTCCAGGACCAATACCTCGGTCTCGCGGACCTGGCAGCGCAGCAGGTTCAGCCAGTGCAGCAGCTCCGGGTGGGCATCATCGGGCACCAGGTGCGGAAGGCCGACGGCCTCCTCCGGGTGATGGCTGGCGTGGTGGATGGTGTCCTCGTCGAGACCCGCCAGCGCGATCGCGCCCGGTGGCCGCGCCTGGTACTCCGCGGCCAGCAGCTCCCGCACGTAGGCGGCGATCGAGTCCAGCTGCCCGGCGGTCTGATCCCAGCCGTCGGCCCGGGCTCTGGCCTGGACGACGAGTGTCAGGGCGTGCAGGGTGTCGAGCCGGCCGCGTAGCCGGATCCGCGGGTCGGTCTTCGGCGCGAAGCGCTGGGCGTCGAGCTGGGTGAGGTGGCTCGGCTTGTCCCGCACCGCGCTCCCACAGGTCGCGCAGGTCGGCAGCTCGCCATCGAGGACCACGGGGAACCGGCCCGGCCGATCCCACGGGGCACCTGAGCGGGCGCGGTCCACCTCGGGCTGCCGCGGAGCAGGAGCACCTTCCGAGCGGGGACCCCGGCCAGGCGACCGCGCGGCGTCGGGCGCTGACCTCGATGCGGTCCCGTGCTCCTCGAGCTGCAGGTCCCAGGCACGGACCAGGTCGTCGGCGGCTGGGGTGAGGCGTGCCCCTGCGGGCACCCGCAGGACGGCGCCACGACACGGCGTCCCGAGCTGCTCACGCAGGTCGGACTCGGTCACGATCGGCACCGTTCACCTCCTCCCGTGCCCGCGGCAGCGGGCACCGACCACACCATCACCGGCGAGCTCGAGACCAGGGTGGCCACCGGCGTGACCGGGCCGCCCCGGCCGCCCGAGATGGTCGGCGTCACGTGCGCTGCCGGCGAGGCGGTCGCGGCTACCGAACCCGACGTCACCGGTCGGTCCCGGTGACGCCACGACCGGCGTCCGTCGCCCCATGCCCAGCACCGACGAGCCGACCTCGGCACGTCCGGCTCTCGGGGTGTCGTCAGCCCTCGACGCTCGGCAGGATCGCCTCGACGTCGCCGTGCGGCCGCGGGATCACGTGGACGCTGACCAGCTCGCCGACCCGGCCGGCTGCGGCTGCCCCGGCGTCGGTGGCGGCCTTCACCGCGCCGACGTCGCCACGGACCATCACGGTGACGTAGCCGCCACCGATCTGCTCCTTGCCGATCAGGGTCACGTTCGCCGCCTTGACCATCGCGTCAGCGGCCTCGATCGAGCCGACCAGTCCCTTGGTCTCGATCATCCCGAGCGCGATCATCTGGACGTTCGCCATGGTGGTGCTCCTCGCGTGCG
>PWWI01000163.1 GCA_003561535.1 Nitriliruptoraceae bacterium | reverse complement strand
GGTCTCGCGACGGTGCTGGGGGTCGGCGCCAGCCGCGGCTGAGGTCGCTCGGTGTCGGTGGCCCCCAGGCCCCGGTAGGGGCTCGGCCCGATGGTTCCCCTCCTGCTGCTGCCGCACGCTCGGGGTGAGCCCCGCGACCGGCGCGGGTCGCGTCCCGAGGGAGGACAGGGCCGTGGGTGTCGCCGAACGTCTCGCCGAGGTGGAGCGGGCCACGCCACCGGAGCGCGACCGCCTGGTCGACCTGCTGCGCACGCTGGCGCTGCTGGTGGTGATCGCAGGGCACTGGCTGATCGCCGTGGTGCTCGTCGTCGACGGCGAGGTGCTCGGTGACCACCTCCTGGCCCTGCTCCCCGCCACCCAGTGGCTCACCTGGGCGCTCCAGGTCATGCCCCTGTTCTTCCTGGTCGGTGGGCGGGTGAACGGAGCGGGCTGGGAGCGGGCCCGGGCCGCAGGGCAGCCGGCGAGCGCCTGGATCCTCGCCCGCACCACGCGGCTGGTGCGGCCGGTGCTCCCGCTGGTCGGGCTGTGGGCGGTGCTGACGCCGGTGCTCGCGCTGACCGGGCTCGCCCCCGACCTGCTGCAGCTCGGCAGCCGGGCGGTCCTGATGCCCCTGTGGTTCCTGGCGGTCTACCTCGGTGTCGTCCTGCTCGTCCCCGTCACCTGGGCGGCCCACCGCCGGGCACCGTGGACGAGCCTTGGGGTGCTCCTGGCCACCGCGGTGGTGGTGGACGTGCTGCGGCGCCTTGGGGTGCCGGGGGTGGGGTGGACCAACTTCGCCTGGGTGTGGCTCGCGATCCACGAGCTCGGCTACCCGCGCAGCATGGTCGGCGTCCCGGGCGAGCTCGCCACCAACAACACCCCGCCGACGGTGGCACTGCTGGTCCTGACTGGGGTCCAGCTCGGGGTCGTCCTGCTCGCCGCCGACCGCCTCCGCCGGGCGCTGGCCCGGCCGGCGGTGTGGACACCGGTGGCGCTGCTGGGTCGTCGCGCGCTGCCGCTGTTCCTGTGGCACCAGAGCGCCATGATGCTGGTCATCGCCGGCACGGTCCTGCCCGGCTGGTGGCCGGCGACCGCGCGGGTGGACGCGACCTGGTGGCTGCAGCGGCCGCTGTGGTTCCTGCTGCTCGGCACCGTGCTGGCCGGGCTGACCGCGCTGGCCGCACAGCTCGAGCGCCTCTGGGCTCCCGGCCCCTCACTGGGGCACGCCGCGGCTGCCGTGCCCCACCCTGGCAGGGTCGTCGTCGGCGTGGTGTCGGTGGTGGCGGGGCTCGGGTGGGTGACGCTGACCGGGCTCTACGACCCCGGGCGTACCCCGGCGATGGCCGTCGGGCCGCTGCTGCTGCTCCTGGTGGGGACGGTCACGCTCGGGCTGCTGCCCCGTGCCGTCCCGCGTCACCGGGCACCGTCCAGCTCCTAGGGTGCGGGCAGCGGTGAGGAGGCGGTGCCATGCCCGTGACGGTGGACCGGGGCAGCGACGTCCCGCCCTTCGAGCAGGTCCGCGCGAGCGTCGAGGCCCTGGTCGCTATCGGTGAGCTGGGTCCCGGCGACCGGCTGCCGACCGTCCGCGCCCTGGCCGAGCAGCTCGGTCTCGCGCCGAACACCGTGGCGCGGGCCTACCGGGAGCTCGAGGCCGACGGGGTGGTGGAGACCCGGGGCCGGCACGGCACCCGGGTCGCCGCGACCGGCGATGCGGCACACCAGGCGGCCATCGCAGCGGCGCGGGCCTACGCCGAGCGGGTGAACGAGCTCGGTCTCGCCCCCGACGAGGCGTTGGGTCTGGTCACCCGGGCCCTTCATCGTGCCGGCGGTGGGCCGACGTGATCGCCGCGGCGACCTCGGTGACGAACCGGGTCAGCCCCGCCTCGCCGTCGTGGGGCCGCGCCGTCGCCTCGTCCAGGTAGAGGTCGCGGCGTAGCTCCAGCATCACGCTGGTGACGCGTCGGTCGGTGCGGTGGTGGGCCAGCGGCACGTAGGCACCGGCGAAGGGGGTGTCGAAGGCGACGTCGAGGTGGTGGGTGGCGGCCACCTCGGCGACCGTTGCTCGGAGCCAGGGCGGGGTGTGGTCCGGGTCGGTGCCGACGCACAGGGGTGGTCGCGGGCCGTGATGGAGCTCGTAGGGCAGCCGGACGCTCGGGTAGGAGTGCAGATCGACGATCGTGACCCGACCGTGGCTGGTCAGCAGCCGGTCCACCTCGGCGGTCATCCGGGCGGCGTAGGGGTGGTAGTAGCGGTCCAGGAGCTCATCGACCTGGGCGGGGGTCGGTTCCCGCAGGGGTTGCAGCGCGTGGCCGCGCGTGTAGACCGCACCCATCCCGTGGGCCGCCAGCTCCTCACGGTCGTCGGGGAAGCGCTCCGGGTCCACCACCAGCCGTGACAGCCGGTTGAGCACCCGGGTCGCACCGACGTCGCCCGTCCCCGCCGCCAGCACATCGGTCCGGTGGTCGGTCAGCAGCCGGACCTCGGTGGCCAGGGCGTCGGCGTCGAGCAGGAGGCCGGCGCGCGCGTCGGCCGGGATCGTGGTGCCCGCGTGAGGCACGTGGACCAGCACCGGCGCCACCGCGATGGTCGGTGCCACCACCTCGAGGTGCTCGGTCCCGTCCGTGTGCGCTCCGTCCCTTCGGCGCTGAGGGCGTACCGTAGACCGTCGCCGGCCACCGAACGTGCGGCCGATCCGCCGAGAGGATGCGGGCCTTGCAGGTGTTCTCCTGCCCCGGATGCGACCAGCTGGTGTTCTTCGCCAACACCGCCTGTCTGCGGTGTGGCACCCGGTTCGCCTTCGACCTCGACCGGCTGTCGATGGTGGCGCTGGACACCGGCGTGGAGCCCTGCGCGAACGCGGTGCTCGCCGCCTGCAACTGGCGGGCGCCAGGTCCCGGCCAGCGGTGCGCGAGCTGCGTGCTGACCCGGACCCGTCCGGCCGACGACGACCTCGAGGCCCTGACCCAGTTCCAGGTGGCCGAGCGGGCCAAGCGGCGGCTGGTGTTCCAGCTGCGCACGCTCGGGCTCAGCCTGGCTCCTCGGGACGAGGCGGCGGGGACCGGCGTGGCCTTCGACCTGCTGTCCAGCCAGGAGGCCCCGGTCACGACCGGGCACGCCGGTGGGGTGATCACCCTCGACCTCGCCGAGTCCGACGATGTCCACCGCGAGCGGATCCGGACCAAGCTGAGCGAGCCCTACCGCACGGTGCT
>PWWI01000270.1 GCA_003561535.1 Nitriliruptoraceae bacterium | reverse complement strand
GTGTTCCAGGCGCCCTCGATGGAGTCCACCTCGTAGAACGAGGCGTTGCCGCCCGAGTCGAACCGGACCGAGTCCAGGATGAAGAACTCCGCCTCGGGCCCCATGAACGCCGTGTCGGCGATGCCGGAGGAGGCGAGGTAGGCCTCGGCCTTGCGGGCGATGTTGCGCGGGTCCCGCGAGTACGCCTCGCCCGTGATGGGATCGAGGATGTGGCAGTACATCATCAGGGTCTTGCGCTCGCGGAAGGTGTCCTCGACCGCGGTCGTCGGATCGGGCATGAGCAGCATGTCCGATTCCTGGATGCCCTGGAACCCGCGGACCGACGATCCGTCGAAGTAGATGCCGTTCTCGAACGTCGCGGCGCTGACGTTGGTGGTCGGGAACGTGGTGTGCTGCGTCACGCCTGGTAGGTCGATGAAGCGGAGGTCGATGAACTCGAACCCCCCGCTCTCGATCAGGTCCAGGACCTCCTGTGCGTTCTGCGGTGAGCTGCCCAACTTCTCGCTCCTTGTCGGTTGCTGCGTGGTGATGACGCGCCGGCTGCCGCTGACGTGCGGAGCAGGTGCGCTGACTGGTGATCGCTGCAGGTGGGCGAGGCGCCCGGAACCGACGCGACCGGACAACCCCCGGGAGGGAGCCGAAGCACCCTCGCCGCGGCGTGTCGCCCGCGGTTGGGACTCGGCGGGGCGCCTCGCCCGTCCGGAGAGCGGCACGCTCGCACGTGCCGCCCAGATCGGTCCTGCGGGAAGGGAAGCTACGAGCAGGTGGTTCCCCGAGGTTTTCCCCGGTGTTTCCAGCACGTTACGCGGGCCTCGGGCAACGCCTGCACCAACTGAACGACCCTGCAGGCATCGACAGCTAGCCTGCGCCCCCGTTCGTGTCCCTGGCCGTCAAAAGACCGAGGAAGCAGATGCTGTTCGCGCAGGAAGCGGAGACCGAGGAACCGACCATCGAGATCGGTGAACCTTCGCGACCGGTGACCGAGTTCATCGAGGGGCAGTTCGGGGACGGACCCTTGGTCACCCTGATCGCCGGCAGCATCGATGTGATCGCCCAGGTGGTCCTGATCTTCGTGCTGGCCACCATCGCGGTGCTGCTGGTCAAGCGCGTGATCCGTCGAGCGATCGCGGCAGCCGCCGAGCCGAAGCCCGCCGCCCTCGGCCGTCGGCGGAGCGTGAGAGAGAACGGCCGGGCGCAGGCGCCGGTTTCCGTACGCCGAGCCCAGCGAGCGGAGGCGCTGGGCGCGTTGGCCGGCAGCGTGTTCAGCGTGCTCATCTGGACGCTCGCCGTGCTGATCCTGCTGTCGACCGCCTTCGGGATCAGCCTGACGCCGCTGTTGGCCGGGGCGGGCATCCTCGGTGTCGCGATCGGGTTCGGTGCCCAGGGGTTGGTCAGCGACTTCCTCGCGGGCATCTTCATGCTCGCCGAGGACCAGTACGGGGTCGGGGACATCGTCGATGTCGGCGACGCTACCGGTGTGGTCGAGGGCGTGTCGTTGCGCACGACCCGGGTCAGGGACATATCCGGGACGCTGTGGCACGTGCCCAACGGACAGATCATGCGGGTCGGCAACATGAGCCAGGAGTGGGCGAGGGCGCTGCTCGACATCGGCGTCGCCTACGGCACCGACATCGACGCGGCCAGCGACCTGATCCTCACGATCGCGGCGGACATGGCCAGCGAGGAGGACTACCAGGAGATCTTCCTCGACGAGCCCGAGATCTGGGGGGTGGAGAACCTCGGCAGCGACAGCGTGGACATCCGGCTGGTCATCAAGACCCAGCCCGGCAAGCAGTACGCGATCGCCCGTGAGCTGCGCCGTCGTATCAAGAACGCCTTCGACGCCGCCGGGGTCGAGATCCCCTTCCCGCAGCGCACCGTGTGGTTGCGGACCGAGCAGCCGGTCTCGCTCGGCGGCGAGGAGGCGCCCGCCTTCGAGCACCAGGTGGCCGACGCAGCCATGGTCGAACGGGCGCGCACCGCGGCCCAGCGTGGCGACACCTCGCCACCGCCCGTGGACCTCGCGGAGGTGGCGGCCGAGGCCACCGAGGGGCTCGAGGACGACGAGTAGTGACCGTCGATCCGACGCAGCCAGACCGAGGCCGCCGTCAGCAGGGCCCGCCACCGGGCTGGCCCGGGGAGGGCTGCCACGCCTTCGCGTCCATGGCCTGCTGGCCGGCGTGGTAGCTGGAGCGCACCATCGGACCGGCCTCCACGTGCGCGAAGCCGAGCTCCGCCTCGCCGTAGGTCCGGAACCGGGCGAAGGTCTCGGGCGTGACGTAACGCTCGAGGTGGAGGTGCTGCGCGGAGGGCTGCAGGTACTGGCCGATCGTCAGGGTGTCCACTCCGGCGGACCGGAGGTCCCGCAGGCACTCCAGTACCTCGTCGTCGGTCTCGCCCATCCCGACGATCAGGTTGGACTTGACCGCCGTGGTGGCCGGGAACCGGTCCCTCGCCAGGGACAGGAACTCCAACCCCCGGTCGTAGTCGAAAGCGGGTCGGATCGTCGGGAACAACCGACGCGTGGTCTCGAGGTTGAAGGCGAAGACGTCGGGCTCGGCGGCTACGACCTGCTCCAGCGCGAGCCGCCCCTTGAGGGGATCGTTGCCGTAGCCGAAGTCGCTTGGGAGCACCTCGACCCCCACCTCGGGGGTGCGGGCGCGGATCTGGCGGATCGTCTCCGCCACCAGCCAGGCACCACCGTCGTCGAGGTCGTCGCGGGCGACCATCGTGATCACCGAGAACCGCAGGCCCAGGTGCTCGACGGCCTCCGCGACCCGCCGAGGCTCGTCGGTGTCGTAGCCCTTGGGCTTGCCGGTCTTGATCTGGCAGAACCCGCATCGGCGGGTGCAGTCCTCGCCCCCGATGAGGAAGGTCGCCTCGCGCATCTCCCAGCACTCGTAGATGTTGGGGCACGCTGCCTGCGCACAGACCGTGTTGAGCTCGAGCCCCTCCATCAGCTTGGTGACGTCGCGGAAGTTGTCGCCGAAGCTGGCCTTGACCTTGAGCCACTCGGGCTTGCGACCCTCCGGCAACGAGGTGTCGACCGACCGGCGGACGACCCCTGCCCGCTGGACCCGTTCGCGCGGCAGCACCGCCAGGGTGCGGGCGCCGGGCGGGATGATCGGCTCGGTCACGGGGCGGCCTTCGTCGTGGTGGGGGCGACCGCGAACGCGTCGGGGTCCGCCAC
>PWWI01000132.1 GCA_003561535.1 Nitriliruptoraceae bacterium | reverse complement strand
TGGAGGTACCTGGCCGCTGAGGCCGGCGCTGGACCGCTCCAGCGACTCCCAGTCAGGTACCGCCAACGGCATCGGTCGGGAACTCGTCCCGCTCGACGCCACGCCACCGGTGCGTCGGTCCACAACCGACCCGACCACCCCGGTGTGACGGTGCCAGAGGTTCCATCCAGCACCACCACGGGCGCGGCCGATCGGCCGCGCCCGTGACGTGTCAGCGGACCGCTCGGAGCAACGTGAACCCGAGATGACGCCAACGTGACGGGCGACCGACTTGCAGGTTGCGGCACTGTTCTGCGAGTCTCCCGTCCACATCCGTCGTGGGAGCTGCCGGAGTGGCGTCCGAACCCCGTACTTCCCTCGGCGGTCGCACCGTCCCGCCGCCAGTCCGTGCACTGTTCGTCCTGCTCCTCCTCTACGTGTTCCTCATCGGGGTGGCACTCCTCGAGGTCGGGATCGCCGGGCTCGGCGAGGACTTCACCGCCGGGCTGCTGGACCGGGTGGCCAACCCCCTCTCCGGGCTGTTCGCCGGGCTGCTGTTCACGGTCCTCGTGCAGTCGTCCTCGGTCTCCACCTCCGCGATCGTTGGCCTGGTCGGCGCCGGCACGATCCCCCTGGAGCTCGCCGTGCCGATGATCATGGGCGCCAACATCGGCACGACCGTGACCAACACCCTCGCCGCCCTGGGCAACATCCGCCGACCCAACGAGTTCCGCCTCGGGTTCGCCGCAGCCACCCTCCACGACTACTTCAAGCTGCTCTCCGTGGCGATCCTGCTCCCCCTGGAGCTCGCGACCAACGTGCTGACCAACACCGCGACGTGGCTGACCGAGCGGCTCCGCGGGACCGAGGTCAGCGAGATCGGCTCGAGCCCGATCCGCACCGCGGTGAAGGTGCCGGTCGGTGTCGTGGAGGACCTGGTCAACCGCCTCCCGCTCCCGACCGTGGTGCTGGCGGTCGTGCTGCTGCTGCTGGGCCTCGGTGCCATCTTCTCGGCGCTGGGGCTGCTCACCAAGAACATGCGCCAACTGGCCGCCGGCGGCATCGAGCAGGCCATGAACAACTGGATCGGCAAGGGCGGCGGCGCGATCGGGATCCTGGTCGGGATCGTGGTGACGGTGGCGGTGCAGTCCTCCAGCATCACCACCGCGATGCTGGTGCCCATGGCAGCTGCCGGGATCCTCACCCTGCGCAACGTCTACCCGATCACCCTCGGCGCCAACGTCGGCACGACGATCACCGCGCTGCTGGCCTCGCTCGCGGTCCTGCGCCCCGAGGGCCTCACGATCGCGCTGGTCCACACGCTGTTCAACCTGCTCGCCATCGCCATCATCTACCCGGTCCCGGTGATCCGTGACCTCCCCTTCCGCGCCGCCATCTGGACCGCGAAGATCGCGACCGAGCGACGCAGCCTCGTGCTCGGGTACGTGGTGGGACTGTTCATCGTGGTCCCGGTCCTCGGGGTGTTCCTGCTCAGCTGATCGACAGGGAGAGCCGACATGGCCTTCGGGTTCAAACGCAGCACCTCCAGCGACGACCGCCTCGACAACATCGAGGAGATCATCCAGCGGATGCTCGCCGACGACCGGATCGTGTTCGACCTGGCGATGTCGATCCTGCTCGACGGTGTCGACTGGAAGACCGTGAAACGCGAGATCAAGGCGACCGACCATCGGGTCAACGACGGTGAGCGGGAGATCCGCCGCGATCTGGTCGTCCACGCCAGCGTCGTCGGCGCGATCGACACCCCGGCGATCCTGGTCTACATGTCGATCGTCAAGGACATCGAGCGGATCGGGGACTACGGCAAGAACCTCCGCGACCTCGGCAAGGACGGCGTCGACCTGTCGGACTTCCCCGCGTGGCGCGAGCTGCGGGCCGAGGTCTCCCAGATGATCGCCGACACCGCCGAGATCTTCTCCGCCCGCGACCACGAGCGCGCGACCGAGCTGCTGGTCCGTGGCGACGAACTGCTCGACGAGTTCGACAGCGTGGTGTCGCTGCTGGTGCGAGGTGAGGACGACCGCCCCCACGCCGTCGGGCGCGCCCTGGCCGCCCGCTACCTCAAGCGCATCGTCGCGCACCTGACCAACGTGCTCTCCGCGGTGGTCATGCCGATCGACCGCCTGGACTACTTCGACGAGGACCCGGAAGACCGCGAGTGAGCGATCCGGGAAGCCCGACGGCTCAGCCCTCGCGCGTCACGACCAGAGCGACCTCGACGAGCACCGGTCCCTGGGGCTCGCGCTCGCTGACCCCGAGCTCCCGTGTGACCTCGAGCCTCGTGGCCCCACCGACCTCCAACGATGCGGTGACGGTCCCGTCCTCCAGTTCACCGGGTCCGGCCAGGACCCGCGGCGGGGTGGTGGAGGGATCCTCGGCACCGTCGAACCACGCGACCAGCCGTTCCCCCTCGCCGAGCGCCTCCAGACCCGCCAGGGTCAACGTGACATGCTCGCCGTCGGTGACCCCCCGGCCCTCGATCCCGGCGGCCAGCTCCGGTTCCAGCTCGACCCCCGTGGCCAGGCGCGCCAGCGCGTCACCCTGGGCCTCGACCACACCGAGGTAGGCGGTCGCGGTGCTGCGCAGGTGCAGGTTCCAGAACGCCATCGCGGTCGCCAGGGCGAGGACGACCAGCACCGCCACGGTGACGTGACCGACGCCGATCCTGGACACACCGACCGGAGCACCCTCGGGCTCAGCACGGCGACTGACCTCGGTGCGCACCGGGGTGCGGGCGCGCTCGTCGCGTTCGGCGGCCGCGAGGTCGTCCGCGATGCCGTGCAGCTCCGCGACGCGGGTGCGGCACTCGGGACAGTTGTGGAGGTGGTCGCGGAACTCCGCGGACTGCCTGGCGGACAGGCCGCCGAGCACATGCCCGACCGCCAGTTCCTCGTACCGCCCGTGGGTGTCCGCCATCTTCGTCAGCGTACGCTGTCGGTTCCTGCGGTGTCGGCCTTGACCGGTCCGCGCACCAGGGTGAGCGCCGGCATCAGGACGGCCGTGCCCGCTGGGATGGGACCTCAGCAGGGCGAGCCGGACAGGTACTGCCGCGGGTTCACGGCGGTGCCGCCCACCCGGGTCTCGAGGTGCAGGTGGGCTCCGGTGGTGTTGCCCGTCGTGCCCACGTAGCCGATGACCTGGCCCTGGGCGACGCGGGCCCCCTGACCGACCGCGAACCGGCTCTGGTGGGCGTAGGCGGACACCACCCCGTTGCCATGGTCGACCAGGGTGATCTGTCCGTAGCCGCCCTGCCAACCCGCGAAGATGACGGTGCCGGCCCTGATGGCGCGGATCGGCGTGCCCGTCGGGGCTCCGAGATCGATACCCCTATGCATGCGGCCCCAGCGCGGGCCGTACTCGGAGGTGACAGGAGCGCACATCGGCCAGGCGTAGCCGCCGGTCCCGCCGGTCGACGCTGGGGTGGCGGCCGCAGCCGGCTGGCTGGCCTGGCGACGCGCTGCAGCCTGGCGACGCTCCTCCTCGGCTCGACGGGCGGCCGCCTGTTGGCGCTCGACGAGAGCCGCCAACTCCTCCTCCTCCGCCTCGAGGTCGTCACGCTGGACCGCGAGCTCCCGTGCGCGCTGTCGCGCGTCGGCGGCGGCCAGCGCCCGGCTGCGTCGCAGCTGTTCGACCTCGGCCAGGAGCTCCTCCTGCTCCGCCAGCTGAGCTTCGAGGCGCTACTGCTCGGCGACGACGATGGCTCGCTGGGCCAGCACGGCGGTCTCGACCGCCGCCAGGCGCTCGATGTCGACCTGGTCACCCGTGAGCACCCGCTCGAGCAGCTCGGTCCGGGCGATGACCTCGTCGGCTGCCTGGGCGTTCAGCAACGCCTCGAAGGTCAGGTCCGGGCCCTGCTTGAACAGCCGGGCGACCCGGTCGGTGAAGGCCGCCTCCAGCACGGCCTGGTCCTGCTCGACCTCCGCGAGACGACGCTGGGCATCGCGCACCACCACCCGTTGCCGCTCCACCTCGGCGGCGACGTCGTTGACGATCGCCTCGATCGCCTCGAGGCGGTCCTGGGCATCGGCCAGAGCTGCCTCCCGAGTGCTCACCTCCCGGTCGGCTTCCGCCGCTTCGGTGCGGATGCGTTCCAGTGCCTCCCGCGCATCGGACAGCTCGCGCTCCGCCTGGGTCTGCGCGTCGGCGACCCCGGCGAGCAGCCCGATGCCCGATCCGACCAACACCAGCAGCACGACCCCCACGCCGAGCAGCCAGCCGGTCCGGACGTCGATGAGCACGTCCACCTCCATCTCGGTGATCGGTCGGGGACACCCGACCGACGCAGCGGCCCCAGCGGTCGGCCGTGCCCGACCCCGCGGTCGGAACCCTACCTCGTCACCCGCCCGTCGAAACCCCCGCCAGGGCCGGTCGGACGGTGACGCGGACCCCCGGGGCCCACAACGTCGGTTGGTACCCTTCCTGTTCGGCCACCACCCGGGGCCACAGGTCAGGGGTCCCGCTCCATGGCACGCACCACCACCGTTTCTCGCCGCACGCGCAGCCTCGGCGTCGCGGCGGGTGGGGTCGTGCTGGTGCTCCTGCTGGCGCTCGGGACCCTGTGGTTCGTCCAGCGTGGCGCGGTGCTGCCCAACACCTCCGTTGCGGGGATCGATGTCTCGGGGATGTCGCCGGAGGAGGTCCGCGACCGCCTCTCCGACACCATCGAGACCCGGGAGACTGACCCCGTCTCCTTCGCCTTCGAGGGCGAGGAGCACGTGCTGGTGCCCCGGGAGGCCGGCTTCACCATCGACAGCGACGCCACCGTCGACGCCGCCATGGGCCGGGGGCGCTCGGGCCTGCCCGGCGACATCGTCACCCGGCTGCGCGCCTTCCGACAGCCCGCCGATCTCGACCTGGTCGAGGTCACCGATCGTGATGTGATCACCGGGTGGGTGGATGAGCTTGCCGACCGGCTCGACCGCCCCGAGATCCGCGGCGGCGTCACCGTCGACACCGGCCAGGTCGAGGTGCTGACCAGTCCGTCCCAGGGCGAGGTGGTGGTCGACCGGGCCACCACCGTCCAGCTGGCGGTCAGCGCCGTCCGCGCCCCCGGCCCCGATGCCTTCGACCTCCCGGCGGCGACCACCACCCAGCCGATCACCGACGAGGAGATCGCGACCACCGCCGAACAGGTCGAGCGGGCGCTGGCCGAGCCCCTGTTGCTGCAGGCTGACGACGCGACCCTGGAGCTAGCTCCCGCCGACCTCGCCGCCCTGGTGCAGATCGAGGAGCGCGGCGAGGTGCCCGGCGAGATCGAGCTCCAACTGGTGGTGACCCCCGAGCGGGTCGACGAGGTCATCGGCGAGCTCGGCGCGGCGCGGTTCGACATCAGCCCGACGCCAGCGTCCTACTCCGCGAGCCGCACGCCCCCCACGACCTTCGACGCCCAGCTCGACGCCACCTTCCGCCCGGTGAGCGCCTCGGTGGCGCTGGAGCCCGGCGAGACCGGCCGGGCCTTCGACGCCGAGCTCGCGGCTCCGCAGCTCACCGAGCTGCTACGGGAGGGCATCCGTGAGGCCCAGCTGCGGCTGTCGGAGGTCGAGTCCGACTTCCCGACCGAACTGGCCGAGGAGCTGCGGCCAACCCACCTGCTCGGCACCTTCACGACCTACTACCAGGCCGGACAGGTCCGTAACGAGAACATCCAGCTGCTGGCGGACGTGATCGACGGTGCCCTGGTCCTGCCCGGGGAGCAGTTCTCGATCAACGGGATCTCCGGGGAACGCAGCTGCGAGAAGGGCTACGAGCCCGCCGGGACGATCGTGCGGGGTGAGCTGGTCGACACCTGCGGTGGCGGGACCTCCCAGTTCGGCACCACGACCTTCAACGCGGCCTTCTTCGCCGGGGTCCAGCTCGACCAGTGGCGGGCCCACTCCTGGTACATCAGCCGTTCCCCGATCGGGCGGGAGGCGACCCTGTCCTATCCGGTGCTGGACGTGAAGTTCACCAACAACACCGACGGTGCCATCCTCGTCAAGACCGCCCACACCTCCACCTCGGTCACCGTGAGCCTCTACGGCGTCCCGCGCGCGACAGCGGTGTCGGCCAGCCACAGCGACCCCACCCAGCCCCGCTCCTTCCAGACCGAGGTCCGCAACACCTCCGAGCTGCGCCGCGGCCAGGAACGGGTCATCCAGCCCGGAACCGACGGGTTCACCGTGACGGTCGACCGGACGGTGGAACTGACCGGCGGGGGCACGGACAACCGCACCATCACGACCACCTACGTGCCCCAGACCCGCATCATCGAGCGAGGTACGGCGACCCGCGCTGCGCCTCCCCCGCCACCCCAACAGGACGACGAGGACGACGAGGACGAGGACGACGAGGACGACGAGGACTGATCCGCCCCACCGGCTTCAGCCCGCGGGATCGATCCGTCGTCGCCGGACCCCCGGAGGCCGTCCCCACACCTCCACGTGCACCGTCTCCGGCGAGCGGGTGGCTTCACCGGGTCCGGCGGTGACCTCGAGGCGGAGCAGCGGTCGCTGCCACCGGCCACCCGGCTCCGCCAGCCAGCCCTCGATGACGGCGCGCACCTCGGCGCCCGCATCGATCCTGGGGGCGATCCGGGCGGCGACCGTGCGGTCGAGGTACCCGATCCGCCACGGCCGCCCCTCCCCGTCCTCGACCCATACGGCGATGGCCAGGGGGTCGGCAGGGTTGTGGGGCTCACGCACCACCGAGGCGGGGCGGTCGGCCTCCAACGCCTCCGGCGGGGTCGGACCGGCGAAAGCGTGCCCCCGTAGAGGGGTCCGGAAGGTCCGTGCCGGTGGCGTGGCCAGGGGCTCGGCACCCTCCCCTGGCCCGCTGCGGCCCGGGTCTTCCTCGCCGCTGGTGCTCATCCCGCACCTCCCCGCACGGGGGGCGTGGGACGATCGGGGACACGGTCACCGGCGGTTGACCGGCCCGTGGGGCGGTCCTCCGTCACGTAGCAGGCCGCCCTGCGACCGAGCTCAGCAGCGGTGGTGAGCAGCACCTCGGGGTCGAGGTCTTCGGATTCGAGGCGACCGTCGGTGAGGTGCAGCCCCGCCCAGCGGAAGGGTGGCCGGCCGTCCACGAGGGTCTGCACCAGCGCCGTCGCGCGGACCAGGGCGCGGTCCTCGGGCGGACGGGGCATGCCCGAGCGGGTCACGACGACCAGCGCCCGCGCCCGCTCGTCCCGTCGGGGGCTGTCGAGCACCAACTCGGGCCGAGCGGTGAGCACCAGGGCCTGGCCGGCGGCCGGCGTCCTGAGCTGGCGACGGACGGCGACGGCGAGATTGGCCTCGATCAGCGATGGCCACAGCGACCGCAGATCTGCCAGGACCCCCACCACCTCGGCGACGATGTCGGCGCGCGATGTTCGTGGCGCGGCGTTCCACCAGACCGACGCCGAGCCCGGGTCGCCGGGACGCTCGGCGGCGACCTCACCGGCGACCGCGACGACCACGTCCTCTGGCGCGACGGTCTGCCCGAGCTCGACGTCCCGGGCGAAGCTCCGGGTCAGCAGGATGCCCCGCAGCGTGTCCCGATCGTGGGTGATCGTGCCGGTGACGCCCGAGGCCACGCCTGCGACGAGCGCGCGGACCGGCACCGTGCGTCGGATCGGCGCACCGGCCGGTCTGCCCCGGCGTGCCTCACCGAAGGCCGCATCGAAACGACCCCTCAGCTCCTCGATCAGCCCCGACGGGACGACGGGTCGGGGCCGGCCCCACCCGAGCACCTCGTCGACCACGCGCGCCTGCGCGGGGGTGGAGGTCGACGGCCGCGGCGGTGAGGTCACAGGCCGGCGAGCTGCCGCAGGTCGGCGTCGGGGAGCTCCGCCGACACGAAGGTGCCGTCGAACTCGAGCACGGGCACCCCGCCGATCCCCCGCCGGCGCTGGTGCACCATCCGGTCACGCAACGCGTGAACCGTCAGGCGGTCGCCGAGGGCCCGCCTGACGGGGGCCTCCTCGAGACCGGCCTAGACGGCCAGCTCGACCAGCGAGTCCTCGGCGTGCAGGTCCCGGTCCTCGCTCCAGTAGGCCCGAAGGCACCTCCACCGCCATGAAGCACCCAGGTCAGCGGCTTCGGCCACCTCGCCGACCACGTGGGCCCGCAGGGTCGGTGGCTGCCGGCTCGGTCGACGCATCGCGAGCCCGAGTTCGGCCGCGCGATCGGCGTAGCGCGCCACGCCCTCGAGCAGCTCCCGGGTGGGTGGGACGTCGATGTCCAGTCCCAGGGTGTCGAGGGGGGAGAACCTCACCGTCGCACCCGCGTCCACCAGGGCCTGCAGCCGGAGCACGGCGACCGCCGCCGCCGGGGAGGTGATGTCGTGGTGGAGGGTGAGCACCAGCAGCACGCTAGCCCGTGCCGGTGGCGACGGGACGAGCCGGGTCGGCGCTCCAGGCCGACCACGATCCGGGGTAGAGCCGTCCGGCCACGCCGAGCTCCTCGAGCGCCAACAGGTTCACGCAGGCGGCCACACCCGAGCCGCAGTAGGCGATCACCTCGGGCGCCTCCAGGGCACCGAGCGCTGCGTACCGCTCTCGCAGCTCCTCGGGAGCCAGCAGCCGCCCGCCGTCGAGGTGCTCGGTCGCCGGTGCGCTGCGCGCTCCGGGGATGTGACCCTTCGGCGCCCTTCCGGGTTCCTCCGCATCGCCCGTGAACCGAGCCGCCGGCCGGGCGTCGAGCAGCACGACGTCCGCGTCGTCGTTCACCCGCGCCAGGACCGCTGCGGTGTCGACCAGCTGCTCCTCGGCCCAGGGCCGCGGCCGCCGGCTCGTCCCCGCACGGCGGGCCCCACCCGGTGCCGTCGGGCCGTCCCAGGCCGCCAGCCCACCGTCGAGCAGCGCCGCACGCTGGCCGAGGCTGCGCAGCATCCACACCAGCCGCGCCGGTGCGATGCCCGGTCCGTGGTCGAAGGCCACCACCACGTCGTCCTCGCCGATACCCAGGCGGCCGAGGGTGGCCGCGAAGGCCTCGGGCGTGGGGAGCGGGTGCCGTCCACCCTCGTGGGTCGGCGGACCCGACAGGTCCCCGTCCAGGTCGACGTAGACCGCGCCGGGCAGGGTCGACTCGAGGTGCTGGTCGCGGCCCTGTGACCCGTCGAGCCACCACCGCACGTCCGCGAGGACGACGACGTCGAGCAGCGGAGCCAGTTCCTCGACGGTCGTGAACGGACGGTGGCCGATCGGGTTCGCCGTGGTCACCTCGCTGCCTTTCGCGTCGGCATCGACCGGTCCCCGGACCGGCCCAGGGGCGACGGTACGCGATGCCGACCAGCTCCGGCCGCCCTGCTGGGGGTTCGCCGAGCATCGGGGCCGGCCTGCGGACCACGTGCTGCACCCGGGGGCCCGGAAGAGGAGGGCAGATCGCCGCTGCGATCGTGGTCACCGTGCCCACCTCGAGTGGGACCTCTTGCTCTGGAACCAGGTGGGCGGCAGACCGTAGCTTGCGGCTACCCAGGAGGTCGATGCCGTGCCCAGATCCGTTCGGACGTTCCTGCCGGTGGTCGGCGACCCGGTCGCGCTCGCGACCGCCTTCGACGGGGATCCCGCTCGTTGGCTACCTGGCGCTCGTCGCGATGGTCAGGACTGCTTCATCCTCGCCCTGCGAGCCGGCTCCCTGACCCGCACCGTGCGGGCCACGGTCGGGTCGCCCTGGCGCGCCGGAGCCACCCGGTGGCGGACGCTCAGCTGGGATCCGATCTCCGAGGACGGCGAGCCGGCCGCGATGGACCGTCTGCTCCCCAGCCTCGACGGGGAGCTGGGCCTGCACGCCCAGGCTGGTGGGCGTACGACCCTGCTCCTGGACGCCAGGTACCGCCCACCCGGCGGTGCGTTCGGTGGCGCCTTCGACGCGGTCGCCATGCACCGACTGGCGCGGACCACCGTGGAACGGTTCCTCGAGGAGGTCACCGCGCGGCTGGCCGGGGAGGCCCTGCTGCTCGACGACGGTCCGATGCCCGCCGAGCCGAGCCCGTCAGCCCCCCGGGACGGACCAGACCACCACCGTACCCCGGTCGCTGCCCGGTGAGCTGACCGCGAAGGAGCCGCCGAGGTTCTCGGCCCGTTCGCGCAGGTTCGCGAGCCCGAAGCCACCGCTGATGTCGGCGCCCGGAGCGATGCCCCGGCCGTCGTCAGCGACCCGCAACCGCACCCCGACGTGATCGGCGGCGAGCTCCAGCTCGATATCGGTGGCGTCGGCGTGCTTGGCGACGTTGGTCAGCGCCTCGCGCACCACGGGCAGCAGCTGCTCGCTGACCTCCAACCCGACGACGGTGTCGATCGGGCCGTCGAAGCGGACCCGGGGCGCCCTCGGCAGCACGTCGGAGAGCTCCTCCACGACATCGAGCACCTGGGCTCTGACCCCACGCTCGGTGGCGTTGGAGGACTGCAGGGCGAAGATGGTGGCGCGGATCTCCCGGACGGTGCTGTCGATGTCGTCCACCGCGCGTTCCAGGCGTTCGCTGACCTCCGGCCGGTCGTCGAGGCGCCGCTGGGTGGCCTGCAGGGACAGGCCGGTGGCGAACAGCCGTTGGATCACGGTGTCGTGGAGGTCACGACCGATCCGTTCCCGGTCGGCGATCAACGACAGGTGCTGGACCTGCGCCTGGGCGCGTTCGAAGCTCCAGGCCACGTTGACCTGGGAGGCGAAGGACACCAGTGCCTCGAGCTCGGTGGTCGTGAAGGGCTCGTCCCGGCCGACCCCGATCGCGACCACCACCTCGCCGGCCACCTTGATCGGCGCCCACACGGCGGGCCGGCCGAACACGGGGCCGTGGTCGAGCCGCAGCGCCTCCCCCTGCTCCAGGGTGCGCAGCATCGGAGCCTCGGTCAGCTCGAGGAAGCCTTCCTCGGGTGCCTTGCCGGTCGAGGCCAGCACCCACAGACCCTCGTCGTGCTGCTCGAGCAGGCAGGCCCCGTGGGCGTCGAGGAGCTCGGCAGCCCCGCTGACCACCCGGCGGCGGACACGTTGCGGTGGCTCCCCGTCCAGCACGGCGGCAGCGACCTCACCGATCGCCTCACGCCACCGCTCCCGACGCCGGGCGTCCTCGTACAGCCTGGCGTTCGCGATCGCGGCGCCTGCCACCGCCGCGAGCCCGACCAGCAGCCCTTCGTCCTCGTCGCTGAACGCCGAGGCACCCCGCTTCTCGGTCAGATAGAGGTTGCCGTACACCTCGGCCCCGAGCCGGATCGGCACCCCCAGGAAGCTGTGCATCGGTGGATGCCCGGACGGGAAGCCGTAGGCTTCGGGGTGCTCGCTCAGGTCCTCGAGACGGATCGTCTCGGGCCGGGTGATCAGCAGCCCGAGCACGCCGTGGCCCTCGGGCAGGTGGCCGATGTCGTTCACGACCTCCGGGGGCATGCCGTGGTGCACGAAGGCCGCCAGCGAGGTGCCGTCCTCGTCGATGACGCCGAGGGCGCCGAAGCGGGCGTCGACCAGATCGCAGGCGGCGTGGACGATGCGGCCGAGCATCGACTCCAGCTCGAGGTCGCTGGCGACCGTGAGCACGGCCTCGAGTAGGCGCGTGAGCCGGGGATCGAGGTCCCCGCCGTGCGCGGCGTCGGGTCGCGGTCCGCTCACCCTGGTCCCCTCGCTCCTGGCCGACCGCGGGACGATCCAGCGGCCCTCCCACGGTATCCGGCACATGGCGACAGGGCCCGTCAGCCCCATCCTGGGAGCCGATCGGCCCGGGTGCGCCCCGTCTGGGCGCGGTGTCACTAGCCTCGCGGTGTTGCCGCCCGCGTCACCGCACCCGATCGGAGGCTCGCCGTGTCCATCCGCGTGTTCCTCGTCGACGACCACGAGGTCGTCCGACGTGGCCTCAAGGACCTCCTCGACGCAGAGGACGACATCGACGTCGTCGGCGACGCCGCCACCGCAGGGATGGCCCTGGCCCAGATCGCGCGCACCTCGCCGGACGTCGCCGTGCTCGACGTCCGCCTGCCCGACGGCAACGGGATCGAGGTCTGCCGAGAGGTCCGCGCCCGGGATCCACGCATCGCCTGCCTGATGCTGACCTCCTTCGGTGACGACGAGGCGCTGTTCGACGCCATCATGGCCGGTGCCGCGGGCTACCTGCTCAAGGACATCCGCGGCAACGACCTCATCGACGCCG